>VFFB01000075.1 GCA_018882585.1 Candidatus Kapaibacterium sp. | reverse complement strand
TACTGGGCCATGCTGCGCTGTCGGCGGGCGTCGGCAATGGCTGCACGCAGGGCGATGCGCTCTTCCTTTGTGGCCGTGGCACGACGTTCGGATAGATCGTCAATGAGTTTATCGTACTGCTCACGACTCTTGATACGCGCAGATCCGAAGAAGATGATGGTGTTGTGAATACTGTGGCGCTTGAACTGATGCTCGGGATGCAGGTATTCGGCCATGACACGCAGGATACGCGCATCCTTGCCGAACATGAATTCGCGATTGCCGTAGGCCTTGGGTGCACGCTTGCCGTGTGGGATGGCCTCGCCCGAGATGTCTGTTGTCTTGGCAGTGACGTGTTTCGCCTTGGCGGAGCGGGATGGTTGTTGTTTGGCAGCCATAGGGTTGGAAGTACAGCGAGAGAACAATGATCAGGACAGATGACTTCCGCCGTCGACGGTCAGGACCTGGCCGGTGACATACGGAGAACATGTCGCAAAGAACCAGACGGCATCCATCACGTCGTCGGCGCTGCCATGGCGGCCCATCGGAATGCGGTCTGCCGGCAGCATCGCCGCATCGTTCGACGTGGGCTCGTGCGGCATCAGGATGGCGCCCGGAGCGACGGAGTTGACGCTCATACGCGGAGCGGCCGAACGGGCCAGCGACATAACGGTGGTGAGCAGCGCACTCTTGGAAACATTGTAGGCCAGACGGTCACGCCAGATCTCGAGGGCACCGAGCGACGAGATACTGATGAGACGTCCGTGCGGAACGGACGATGTTACGAGACAGTCGTGATAGACCTTGGCAAGCGTCACCAGCGGCAGCGTGTTCACGTCAATGGCATGTCGTACGGCGTCGACCTGCAACCGGTCTACCGACGTACGATCAGGAAAGATGCCGGCATTGCTGACGATGACGTCAGGCGTACCAAGCTCGTCGATCAGTGACGTCACGGCGAGCTCCAAAGCCGCAGCATCGGCAACGTCGCAGTGGCGCATTGCGGCTTGCACGCCGGCTGCAGCACAGGCGTCGACCGTAGCGGCAGCCGCAGATGCAGACGTACGGTACGTAATGCCAACGTCATAGCCCCTGGCAGCGAACGCTGTTGCAAATGCTGCGCCAAGACGTCGGGCTCCGCCCGTGATCAGCACGGTTGGCATCAGGCCTCCCGCATGGGGAGTGCGGCCAGCGTTCCCGACGCGTCGCCGTGCGCCGTGCGAAGCGTCACCGCAGTGTCGGCAAGGGCATGCTCGTGGCGCACGTAGCCAAGGGCGTATCGCGTGGCAGAGGTCATGCCATGCACAACGCTCGTTACACGTCCCACATCCGTACCCTCGATCACGATCACATCATCAGGAGCGATATCGGCGTTGCTGACGATGCCCATGATGCGCTGTTTGACCTTGTTGTACGTATCGAGACGGGCCACGACCTCTTGGCCGATATAGCAGCCTTTGGAGAAGCTCACCATGTGCAGCAGGCCTGCCTCGAGCGGATTGTAGGCATCCGTCCACTCCGCGCCAAGACGTCCCATGCCGCCCATCACGCGCAGGTACTCGGCTTCGGCCGGCGTCAGCGTCGGCAGCATGTCAGTTTGCACTGCATCGGCCTTGCCTGCTGGCAGGATCGTCAGGTACGACAGTTCGCACGTCGACGGAATCCGGATCGTCCGGCATGCAGCGCCATCGATTGCATGATCGACCCAGCCGCACATCGGCAGCGTCGACGCATCGATGCCAAGGATCTGTCGGATGGCCAGCGGCGCATGCGGTCCGGTCCACTCGATAGCCGTCACCTCGGTGCTGCAGTCGGCAACCTGCACATCGTCCATGATGACGTAGTTTCGTAGCCATGCGCGGACGCGGCCGGCATTACCGCCGGAACACAGCAGCATGGTCTCATGTTCGTCGTGCAGGACGGCCAATACGTCGATCACGCGGGCCTTATCGGTAAGCAGGACGGTGTGTTTGCCCGAGCCCGGCCGCAGCGAGGCAAGATCATTCGTCGTGAGTCGCTGCAGCAGGTCCAATCGGTCGGTACCGCGCATGCGCACCCAACCGACGGACGGGCGAGCAATGACGGCAACGGACTGCCAGGCAGCATGGATATGGTCAGGACGGACGGTATCGTCGGATACCGCCGAAGAAGCAGTTTCAGAACTCATATGCAACATTCAACACGCCTTGTTCATGTAGTCGTGGTGACGCTCGTCGTCATAGCGAGCGATATAACGAATGTCGGCCGTATTCCGTGCCTTGCCCAGACCGAACCGTATCGAATCCGGTTTACGGATAAAGGTCCGGGCACGTTCATTCCCGGCGATGCGCTGTATGAGCAGACGCTGCAGACGTTTCATGCCGATGCGTTGGCACGACGTCGAAGCATTGGCATCTTTCCCTTGCTGACGTTGCGCGATCGTCCGGTGTATGCACCGTACCTCGATATGCTTCGCTCCATGGGCATCAGTATCGCTGCGGTGTCGAACTGGCGCAACCTGGCAATCGCCGAGCTCGACTCGGCACAGGCCGCAGCGCTGCGTCAGGGCGCCCGTCCGTGGTCCGTCGAACCCATCGCCTCATCACCGTATGTCCCCTTCTCTCTGGGCACTGCCAACGAAGCGCAGTTACCCGACTGTTGGCCGCCGTACTACGGCGCGTCGCTCATCACGACCACCACAGTTGGTGCCCTGCCCCTTCACGAAGCCGGCGTGTATGGTCAAGGGGCAGTGATCGGCCTGATCGACAATGGCTTTCGGCTGTCGCTACCGCCCTTTTCGCACCTGCAGGTCCGTGGTGAGTACGATGTGATCTACGGTGACAGTTCGACGTCCAACGACGGGCAGGACCCGGGCGGTCAGGACGGACACGGCACGCTGGTGCTGTCGGTGGCCGCCGGCTACTGGAAGGACTCCATCGTTGGCGTAGCGCCTGCGGCGACGTACCTGCTGGCCAAGACCGAGGACATGCGCTGGGAACGCCGCATCGAAGAAGACCACTATGCCCTTGCCGTCGAATGGATGGAGCGCCAAGGCGCGCAGATCATTTCTTCGTCACTCGGCTACCTGCGCTACGACTCGCTGCAGCTGCCAACGCAGTATGACCAGCTTGACGGCCATACGACGACGTCGGCCCAAGCCGTGAATATGGCGTCGACCTTCGGCGTGATCTGCGTCACGGCCGCGGGCAACGGCGGTCCGGCAACGCGTACCATCAACACGCCGGCCGATGCCGACAGCGTCGTAGCCGTTGGTGGAGTGTTGCGAAGCGGCCGTCCGACGGCATTTACGTCGAGCGGCCCTACGGCCGACGGACGTATCAAGCCGGACATTGCAGCGTTGGGGGCCAAGGTGCCAAGCGCCGGTACGGGCGAAAATCCCATGATCGCCGCCGATGGTACCTCGCTGGCCACGCCTGCAATTGCCGGCGCCTTTGGGCTGCTGCGCTCGATCTATCCCGACGTCGACCCCTGGCGCATTCGGCGCGCACTCTTCGAGTCGGGCACCTTCCCCTTCGAGAAAGACACCATCCTGGGTCACGGTACGCCCAACACCACGCGTGCCGCCGAGTTGCTGGGCCCCGGTCCTGTGCGTCCGTCGATCGTCATCAGCAATGGCAAACGCTTCGCCGTTGCAACGGTCTTCAACGTCACGCCCGTGGCATGCACGCTTCGCGTGCGACCTGTAGGCACCTCCGAGTGGACGTCTGTCCCTGCCCTGGTCGAGCGGCATCCGCACTACGTCTTTCCCATCGACGTTGACAACGGCACGGCCGACCTCGAGTTCCAGCTCGACGCCATCGTCGGCGCTCGACAGCGCACATGGCCCTTCGAGGGCGTGGGCGTGTTTCCTGCAACCGGCGTCGACATCGCCTGCGGGGCACAGGTGCCCGACGTCGTAACGTCGGTCGCTGCAGAGCTGCTTCCCACGTCGGTCACGGCTGCTCCCAGCGTCGTCACCGATCGCTCAGCAGGCCTACGCCTGCTGGGTCTTGCCTCGGTACCAACCTCGGTTCACGTCGTTGCCGTGCCGCTTGGCACGTCCATCGGCGTGCGCTGGGAGTCGCTGGGCGGCATCGCCGCCGCGATCGACGTGCGTGACCTTCCCGTCGGACGTTACATGGCCGTCGTGACAACGGCAGACGCCGGCATCATCACTGCCCCCTTCATCATTCTGGACTAAGATTGCATGGCTACGATGCTGATCACGGGTGGACATGGGGGGCTGGGACAGGCCGTTGTGAAGGCTGCACGGGCAGACGGCTGGACGGTGCTGGCGCCGACGTCGGCCGAGCTTGACCTTCGATCCGCTGCGGCCGTCGATGCCTATGCGCAGACGCTGCCCAACGACCTTGGCGCCGTTGTCCACCTTGTTGGCGGCATCCGTGCCGGTAGCGCCGTGGACACAACGCCGCATGACGATGTCGTGGCCATGTTCGACCTGAACGTCATGACCACTTTCCACGTCGTTGGCGCCACCATGGCACGACTCCGCACCAATCGCGGCTGCATCGTGACCATTGGTGCACGCGACGTGTTGCACCCGCAATCCAATCGAGCAGCCTACGCTTCGTCGAAGGCCGCCGTGGTAACGCTCACGCAGGTACTTGCCGAAGAAGGACGCCCCGACGGCGTCAGGGCAAACTGCATCGTGCCGAGCATCATCCGTACCGAGGCGAACCTGGAGTGGGCGGACCTGGCAACGGCCGAACTGATGGTAACGCCCGAGCAGATCGCGTCGACGATCGTAGACCTGTGTCGTCCCACAAGTGCCGTGAGCGGCGCCGTCATCCCCATGTATGGGGGCTTCCCTTACTGACCCACTGAACATCCATGGCAAAACGCCGTACCGAATCCGACGCTGCAGCGCGTGTCGATTCCGCCACCGCCAAACGTCAGCTGCGATTCCTGCTGTCGTACTATCGCCCCTATGCCGGCGTCATGATCGCCTGCCTGCTCGTGATGCTTCCGTCGAGCGGTATCACGTTGTTGTTTCCGCGACTGACGGGCGACTTGATCGACCGCATCACCAAGACGTCGTCGGGCAATGGACTATACGAGATCGGCGGGATATTCCTTGGGCTGCTGACGGTGCAGGCCATCACAGGCTACATCGTGAATACGACCATGGCACGCACCACCGAACGCGTGATTGCTGCGCTGCGGCAGGACCTGTTCGAGCGGATCGTCCTGCTGCCGATGCACGTACTTGGAGCGCGACGTGTTGGCGAATTGTCATCCAGATTATCATCTGACCTCACCCAGATCCAGGAGACGTTCTCGTTCTCCATGCTGCAACTGCTGCGTCAGGGTATCTTCCTGGTTGGCAGCGTCGTTATCATCGTTGGCACCAGTCTACAGCTTACGGTTCCCATCCTGTTGGGCACGCCTGTCATTGTTGGCCTTGCTGTGTTGATCGGACGACGCATCAGGGCGCTCAGCACGCAGACGCAGGATGCATTGGCGAAGACATCAACCATTGTCGAAGAGACCTTGCAGAGTGTGGCCTCGGTCAAGTCCTTTGTTCAGGAACGCTACGAGATCGATCGCTACAGCAAGGCCTTGGCCGAGAACGTCCGCCTGGCCATCCGTGGTGCCCGTCTGCGATCGGGCTTTGTCACGTTCATCATCTTCACGATGTTCGGCGGCATTGCCGCCGTCATCCTGTATGGAGCGAACCTCGTGGCAAGTGGCGCCATCACGATGGGGCAACTGTTGTCGTTCCTGATGTATGCCATGTTCGTTGGCGGCGCCTTGGGCAGTTTTGCCGAGTTGATCGGTCAGGTCCAGAAGACGCTTGGTTCATCCGTCCGCATCCGCGAGTTGCTTGTCGAACCCACCGAGACCCTTGGTCTTGAAGCACCGCACGTCACCCTTCGGTCCGTCTCCTTCAGCCACGTTCGTTTTGCCTATCCCGAGCGTCCGGAGACGCCGGTGCTGGACGACATCACGCTGACCATCAATGCCGGAGAGCGCATTGCCTTTGTTGGCGAAAGCGGTGCCGGCAAGAGCACGACGGCGTCGTTGATCCAGCGTCTGTACCTACCCACGTCGGGCACGATCCTGTACGATGGCCATGATGCCGACACGCTGACCTTGGCGCAGATTCGGCGGAACATCGGTGTTGTCCCGCAGGACATCGTCCTCTTCGGTGGCACCATCGAGCAGAACATCAGGTATGGACGTCAGGATGCAACGATGGACGAGGTGCGCGAGGCTGCACGTGCGGCGAATGCGCTTGAATTCATCGAGCGTTTTCCGGAATCGTTCGGTGCACTTGTGGGCGAGCGTGGCGTCAAACTCAGTGGCGGACAGCGTCAGCGTATTGCCATCGCTCGTGCGTTGCTCAAGAATCCCCCGATCCTGATCTTGGACGAGGCCACCAGCTCGCTCGACGCCGAGACCGAGCATCTTATCCAGGATGCGCTTGAGCGGCTGATGCAGCAACGAACGACCGTCATCATCGCCCACCGACTCAGCACCGTACGCAGCTGCGATCGCATCTACGTCTTCGAGCAGGGGCGCATCGTCGAGCATGGGACGCACGAAGCATTGCTACGCGCCGAGGGCCTGTATCGTCGCTGGTGCGACCTGCAGTTCATCTCCTGATGTTTCCACATGGCCCGCAGGTTCTTGCACAGAATCCGCGCATGCCCTATGTTTGTATTCCGTTTGAAACAGAACGGGCCCATAGCTCAGCTGGGAGAGCGCTTGAATGGCATTCAAGAGGTCAGCAGTTCGATCCTGCTTGGGTCCACGGTCTGGGATCGTAGCTCAGTTTGGTTAGAGCGCCGCCCTGTCAAGGCGGAGGTCGCGGGTTCGAGCCCCGTCGGTCCCGCATCGCATCGACGATGCAAACGCAACAACGCCCTCTTCGGAGGGCGTTGTTCGTTTATGGTTCTGTTCGCTGCGAGTTGTCGGGAATACGTGTAACGAGTGCCCACGGTGTCACTCTCCGCTTACCCCTCTGAACTTGTCGTCATCATCGGCGAAGATGAAGTTGAATGACGTCATACTGCCGTAGATGCGGGTGATGTAACTCTGCAGTTTGACCTTCTCGCCGGTATCAAGACTCTTGTTTGCATTGATCTGCTGCTCAAGGACGCGCAGATTGTCGCGCATCATGACGACCTTGTGCATGAATCGCTCAATGGGCAGTTCGTGCTGCTTGAGCAGGGGGTCGAGCGGTTTGAAGATCACCATACCGTGCTGCCACTTCGGCGCAAGGTCGGCATTGTGGTCGGCTTCCATCTCACGCATGATCATGCGTGCCAGCATGCGGGCTTCATCGCGATCCATACGAGCAGTCTCCGGTCAGGGTTGAACGAAAAGAACAGGCAAGAAGTCCGACGATGAGGGACTTCACAAGGCTGCCGAGCATAAACGGGGCTATGCCCATGGTCCACATCGATGACGCTCCAACGAAGAGCGCCAGCGTGGTGGAGCCAAGCGCAAGAATGACCGCATGGCCAAGCACGGCAAGGCCGACGGTACCCGGAACAGACTTCGCCCATGACTGACGTGCAAGGGTTCCTACCAGCCAGGCAACCGGAAGAAACGACAGTAGGTAGCCAGCCGTTGGACCGGCAAATGCCATGGTCGACATGCCGTTCGCAAACACTGGCGCGCCAAGCGCTCCGGCCGTCAGGTACGCCGTTACGGCAGCTGTGCTGCGAGCACGGCCCAGGAGGATGGCAGCGGCAATAACCACGACGGTCTGTCCGGTTACCGGCACCGGCGTATTGGGAAGTCGCATGGAAATGTTGGCAGCGACGGCCATGGCGATGGCCGTGCCGACAACGGTCATCACGGTGCGCAGACGCAACGACTGCTGATATGGAAGTGCAATGGACATGGTGTGTGATGTGATGGTTTGTGCAAGAACGCAAAACAAGACGTTACTCTTTGAGCGCACCGGCCGTCAATCCCTCGATGATGCGGCGCTGGAACAGCACGAACAGCACCAGAATTGGTGCCGCGCTGATGCTGGCGCCGGCCATGAGATGCCCCCAGTCGATCGATTGCTTGCCAAGGTAGAACGCCAGGCCGACAGGCAAGGTGCGATGCGCCTCGTCGTTGACGAACAAGAACGGGAACAGGAAGGAATTCCAGTTGCTCAGAAACACGTAGATGGCCAGTACCGTCAACGCCGGACGCGCCAACGGCATCACGATGCGCAGGATGATGTACCACTCCCCTGCTCCGTCCATGCGGGCCGCATCTTCGATGTCCGACGGAATGCTCATCAGATACTGCCGCATGAAGAAGACGCCAAAGGGCATCACAAGCCACGGAATGATCAGCGCCCAGTAGGTATTGATCCAACCAAACTCTGCCATCAGCCGGTAAAGCGGGATCATGATGACCTGCTGTGGGATCACCAGCACGCCCAAGACCGATGCGATCAGGAACGAGCGTCCGGGAAAGCGACGTCGGGCAAGCGCATAGCCCACGACCAGACAGAAAACAATGTTGCCGATGGTCACCAATGTCGAGACCAGCACGCTGTTGACGAAGTAGCGCAGAAAGTTGTCAGACGCCCATGCATCGCTGTAGTTGGTCGTGGTTGATGGTGCCGCCAACAGGTCGCTAACCGTGCGGTACTGCTCCGGGAACTCCTTCAGCGACAGCGTCAACATCCACAGCATCGGCACCAGCATGCCCACAGCCACGGCCAGCAGGACCGACGTAGACAGCGCGGTGCGAAGGTATTGCAGAAGCTTCATCGCAAGGATTCCATGGTGGACTCAGCGATACAGACTGTGCTCGTCGATGAAGTCGCGCACGGCTTTGACCGTAAGGTAGTTTATCGTTTTGCCCAGGGCGACGCGTTGTCGTATCTCGGTAGATGAGATCTCGAGCAGGGGCGCACTTATCCATACCGGCGGTCTGCCGTCAATCGTCAGCGTCTCCGTCATGCGCTGCTCCATCTCGTTGGTCAGCAGGAAGGGTCGCCGCACGATGCACAGCTGCGCCTCGCGCAGGATCTGCTCCCACTCGTGCCAGCGCACGAACTCGATGGCCTGATCGCTGCCGATCAGCAGAAAGCATGCAGCATTGGGATGCTGGCTGCGGACGTGACGGATCGTATCGATGGTATACGACACGCCGCCGCGGGCAATCTCGACGTCACTCACCGCGAACATCGCATTCTGTTCGACGGCGCGGCGCACCATCGTCAGACGTTGCTCCGGAGTGGCATCACTGCCCCCTTGCACGCGTTTGAAGGGCGATTGATAGGCAGGGACGAACAGACAGGTGTCGAGCTGCATCTGCTCGACAAACCGGTCGGCAATGATCAAATGTGCTATATGGACGGGGTTGAAACTCCCGCCCACGATGCCAATGCGCCGCATGCTTAAACGGTGGTGCTGACCAGCGTCGATGCAGTGTTGCGACGTCCGTGCACAACATTGAGCGAGATGAAGCTGCGCTCAGGCTTGCAGCGTGCTTCGAACTCGTCGCGGAACTTCTCGATGAAGCCCTTCACCGGCCATGCCGCCGCATCACCAAGTGCACAGATGGTATTGCCCTCGATGTTCGATGCGACGTTGTACAGCAGGTCGATATCGGACGATGTGGCCTCGCCGTGGTCAAGACGGTGCAGAACCTTTTCCATCCAGCCACAGCCCTCGCGACACGGCGTGCACTGACCGCACGACTCGTGGTGGTAGAAGCGGGCGATACGCAATGTGACCTTGACGATGTCGGTGTCTTCGTCCATGACCATAATGCCGGCCGTGCCAATGTGCGTACCGAGCTTCTTCAGTGATTCCTCGTCCATCAACACGCCGTCGATCTCGTCGCCGCGCAATGGGGGCATTGACGAACCGCCGGGAATGATGGCTTTGATGCGCTTGCCGCCGGGCACTCCGCCGCAGTGGTCATAGATGATCTCGGTGAGCGGCGTACCCGTGGGCAGTTCGATCACCTGCGGCTTGTTCACATGACCGCTGATGCCGAACAGGATCGTGCCTGTGTGGCCGGGTGCGCCGATCGAGGCATAGGCCTCGGCACCGATGGCAAAGATGGCAGGGACGGTGGCGATGGTCTCGACGTTGTTGATGGTCGTGGGCATGCCCCACAGACCCTTGTTGGCCGGGAACGGAGGCTTGAACCGCGGATAGGCACGGTCACCTTCGAGCGAATTCATGAGCGATGTTTCTTCGCCGCAGATGTAGGCGCCGGCGCCCTTGTGCACGACAATGTCGATGGCGTAGTCGCCACCGAATGTGGTCTTCATCCGCTCGCCGATCACGCCCTTGTCATAGGCCTCCTGGACGGCCTTCTCCATCATCGACACCCAAGCGTGATATTCGCCGCGGATGTAGATGAAGGCCTTCGCAATGCCCATGGCATAGCCAGCGATCATGATGCCTTCGATCAGCTGATGCGGATTGTACTCAAAGATCTGACGGTCCTTGAACGACCCCGGTTCCGACTCGTCGCCGTTGATGGCAAGGTACTTTGGCTTGTCGTTGCCCTTGGGCATGAAGCTCCACTTCAGACCCGTCGGGAAGCAAGCGCCACCGCGGCCGCGCAGTCCGGAGCGCTTTACCGTGTCGATGACCTCGTCGGACGTCATCCGGATCGCTTTTTTGTACTGCTCATAGCCGCCATTGGCCATGTAGACGTTGATGTCGCGAAGGTTATCAACCTTGGGCAGAACGAGGTGGGGTGCGGTATACATAGCGTCGGTGCGAGTTGCGAAATGACAGGGCAAATATACCACGCAGACGTCGTTCACGACGTCCGGTGTCAGACACGTTCGACGACGACGGCAAGGCCTTGGCCGACGCCGATGCAGAGTGCGGCGGCGCCGTGGCGCACGTTGCGACGTTGCATCTCGCGCACAAGTGCGCCCAGGATGCGTCCACCGCTTGCTCCAAGCGGATGTCCGATGGCAATGGCACCGCCGTTGACGTTCACCGTTTCGTGGTCAAGACCAAGCTCGCGCACGCAGGCAAGAGCTTGGGCAGCAAAGGCCTCGTTGATCTCGACCAAGCCAAGATCGTCAACATTGATACCGGCACGTTCGCATGCCTTCCTGATGGCGGGCACCGGACCGATGCCCATGATGCGCGGATCGACACCGGCAGCTGCCGTGCCCACGATGCGTGCAAGCGGCTGCAGGCCGTAGGTCTGCACAGCCTCGCCTGAGGCGATCAGCATGGCCGCAGCTCCGTCGTTGAGCGACGAAGCATTGCCGGCAGTGACCGACCCGCCCTTGCGGAAGGCCGGCTTGAGCGTAGCGAGTTGTTCAAGGGTAGTGTCGCGACGCGGCTGCTCGTCGGTGTCAACGACCGTTACGGCTCCTTTGCGGCCCACAAGTTCCACGGCGATAAGTTCTTCGGCTGTGGTGCCGGCCTCGCGTGCCGCCACGGCGCGCGCATGTGACTGCAACGCGAAGGC
Source organism: Candidatus Kapaibacterium sp. (assembly GCA_018882585.1). GTDB lineage: Bacteria > Bacteroidota > Ignavibacteria > Kapaibacteriales > Kapaibacteriaceae > ZLKRG46. Next base: position 746 of record VFFB01000075.1, on the reverse strand, counting down.
ATCCTGATCCTCACGCGCGATGGCCCAGCGCTCGGCAATATTCTCGGCAGTCTCGCCCATGGTCTCCAGCGGGAACAGCGCCTCCATCTTCGCATTCGGATAGCGCCAGCCCAGGGCCGTGTCGTAGGCCGTAAGATTACCGAACATGGCTCCCCCGCTCACGTTCTTGGGCAGGCTGTAAGGGGCACGGCTCATGCTTTCGACGCCGCCGGCAACGATCAACCGTGCATCGCCGCACCGCACGGCGCGCGAGGCCTGGATGACAGCCTCGAGCGACGACGCGCAAAGGCGGTTCACGGTGACGCCGGGCACCGTGTGCGGCAGCCCTGCAAGCAGCGCCGACATCCGCGCCACGTTACGATTATCCTCGCCTGCCTGGTTGGCACAGCCCATGATGACGTCGTCGATGGCCTCGGCCGGGACGCCGCTGCGCTCCACCACGGCGCGGATGACCATGGCGCCAAGATCGTCGGGGCGGACCGACGCAAGTGCGCCGCCGTACTTCCCGAAGGGCGTACGCAGCGGAGCACAGATGTAGGCATGGTTCGCTGATTCGCTCATTGCAGACTCGCAAGATTACGTTCAAGTTTCTCGGCCGTCGACGTCCAGTCCGCCAGTTTACGGCGCTCGCCATCGACGATCTCGGGTTTGGCACCGCTGACGAAGCCCGGATTGGCGAGCTTCTTTTCGATGCCGGCAATCTGTCCACGCAGACGCTGAAGTTCCTTCTGCAGACGCTGCCGTTC
>VFFB01000074.1 GCA_018882585.1 Candidatus Kapaibacterium sp. | reverse complement strand
GCCCTGCATGCCGCAAACATGCAGCAGATCATCTATGACACACGGACTCCGATCACGAGACTATGGTATGGTCAGGGTGGCGGTGAGTTCATCGCAGGCGACGTAACACTGTCGCAGAACATTGCCTCGAACGTCAACACGACAATCGGAATTCGACGCAGTGGCGCCATTGGTCGATTCGATCAGACGGCATTCGATGTGTGGAATGTCCGAGCAGGAGTCCGGTGGACACCATCAGCACGCCTGCATACTCTACTCAGTTACGATCTGTCAAGTTTCAATACAGATCTATGGGGCGGCGTTGCAACCGACGATCTATCGTCGGTTACCGAGGCAACGGCCGTTCCCGTGTTCGCAACGCTGAAAGACCTTACACGTCGACACGATCTGCAGCTCTCTGCAGCCTATCTCGTTGCCGATGATTCGTCGACCATTCTTCATGGAACCATCTACGGCACCTACGCCTCGTTGCAGCGGCTAGGGGATTCGACGGTCACGTACCTGCTGGGTAACGGCGTCGACGACGTCATCGTTCGATCAGGTGTCGGCGGTGCGCAGGTACGTTTGGAGCAACGTGTGGGATCAATCCGTTTCGTTGCAGGTTCGTCCGTCGATGCTATGTCAATACAGGAAAGCATCGTCACGAATGCTGCAGACCGGGTCCGACTGCAAGCTTGGGGGCATGCTACCATACCGATATCCGAGCGTATCGAAGCGCGCTTCGCCGCTCGCCTGCTGTCTGACGACCTAGGGACACAGGCCGGTGCCGGTGCATCACTTACGTATAGGCCATCGGAGCGTTCATCATTCATGCTTGATGCCGCGACAGCTCCGCGTTCTCCCGGGCCGACAGAGCGGACGGCCACGGGCACACGGCCAACCGCTGAGCGTCATACCCTGATCAGACTCGTGGCGGCCACGTCGGCTGAAACGTTCGCCGTATCGGCCGAGGCGTTCTACCGTGGAATAGACGCTCGCATCCTCGGTTTACGAACCGACGATGCCACTGCACCGCGCTCTGAGAACACAGGCATGCAGCATATCCTTGGCATGGTCACAAACGGTCGAACAAGGTGGGGAAGTATCGAGCTCAGCGGCTCCTTGCGCCTGTGGTACGTTCCGTCGACCGAAGCCGGCTCGGCCGAACTTCCGACGCTTGCCGGGAGTGCAACAGCTGCGTACGTATACCAAACAGCGGCGAACGATGTGCGATTCGGATGCACCGTCGGCGCATTGACGGCAATGTCAGGTCCGGGATATTCTCCGCTGACGTGGACGTTCACAAACCGTATTGTAAACCAGAGTGCAACGTTCAACGGCGTAGATGCGCACGTAACAGCAACTGTAGGTAATGCCGTTGTGCGTGCCGCCATGGAAAACATTCTGGGGGTTCCTTGGTTTTCCGTTGCAGGATATCCCGAGATCTCACGAAATTTCCGCTTGAGCGTCCACTGGTCGTTCTTCGACTAGCGATTCTACCACCGATAGGAACCAAGGGAGGACAGATGAGGCCATCGACAATACCTGCGATGTTCATTCAGATGTGCGACAAGTATGCGGGGAGGACAGACAAGTCGACGTATGCTCGAAAGGTAAAGGGGCAGTGGGAGTCGATCACCCACGATCAACTGCGTGAGCTGGTAGAATCGTTTGCCCTTGGCTTGATGCTCGAAGGTGTTTCTGCAGGCGAGCGCGTTGGCATCGTATCGGAAAACCGGATCGAATGGGCAATTGCCGACTTCGCGATCTCGACCATCGGTGCTGTCGATGTACCAATCTTTCCTACGCTGACAGCAAAGCAGGAACAGTACATCTATCACAACTGCGAAGCTGCAGCCATCATCGTCAGCAACGCCTTCCAGCTCAATAAGATCCTAAAGGTGCGCGCCGAACTGCCTGCGCTTCGTCGCATCATCGTCATGAATGATGACGTGCCGTTGCAGGACGGCGTCATCAGGATGTCGGACGTCATCGCAAAGGGTCGTGCCTCGGCCCATGATTCCGTGCGCCGAGAGAAGTTCCTCGAGATGGCCTCGCGCGTGCACGAGGACGATCTGCTCACGCTGATCTACACCAGCGGCACCACCGGCAATCCCAAAGGTGTGATGCTGACGCACAAGAACCTGATGTCGAACATTCTTGCTGCACAGGACACGGTGCAACTCTATGATCGGGACGTCCTGCTATCGTATCTGCCCATGTGCCACTCCTACGAGCGCATGTCGGGATACTACCTTGCCTTTTCGGTGGGTGCCTCGGTCTACATGGCTGAGTCGATCGAAAGCGTAGGCGAAAACCTCCGCGAGGTTCGTCCGACGATCATGACGTCGGTACCACGCCTGTTTGAGCGCATCAAGGCACGTGTCGAGAATGCTGTCGAGAAGGAAGGCGGAGCTAAGGCGAAGATCTTCAAGTGGGCAACAGGCGTCGGACGGGCCTATGTAGACGCCGTTGAGCGAGGCGGCGCCGGTCCGATCCTGAAGATTCAACATGCCATGGCCGACAAGTTGGTGTTTTCCAAGATCCGTGAACGTACGGGCGGTCGCCTGCGATTCTTCGTCTCAGGTGGCGCTGCTCTCAGCGTCGACGTTGGCAAGTTCTTCGCCATGGCAGGCATCCATATTCTCGAAGGATATGGACTGACAGAAACCTCGCCTGTGTTGTCGATCAACCGTCTGGATGATGAACAGCTTGGAACGGTAGGACAGCCCCTGCATAACGTCGAGATCCGTATCGCCGAGGACGGTGAGATCCTTGCCCGTGGGCCGAACATCATGAAAGGCTACTGGCGCGATCAGGCAGCTACCGACGAAGTGATTTCACCTGACGGTTGGTTCCACACTGGCGACATCGGTGAGTTCACCCATGATGGACGTCTCCGGATCACCGACCGGAAGAAGCACCTTCTTGTGTCGAGCGGAGGCAAGAACATCGCTCCGCAGCCGATCGAACAGTTGCTGACACAAAGCCCCCTTATCGATCAGGCCCTGTTGATTGGCAATGATCGAGAGTTCTGTACCGCGCTAATCGTACCCGATGAAGAGGCCGTGAAGGCATGGGCCACGAAACATGGGTATACAATGCCATCATTGGCCGAGGCTGCTGCATCGCCAGAGCTGCAACAGGCCATTATGGCCGACGTGAATCGATTGCAGCGCGACCTGTCGAAGTTCGAGCGTGTTCGTCGCATCACGGTGTTGCCCACGGCCTTTACGGTTGACAACGGAATGATGACGCCGACCCTCAAGATCAAACGCAAGGTTGTCGAGAAAGAGTATGCATCCCAGATCGATGGCATGTATGCCGAGTCCATAGGAGACGTCTGATGCCATTGACACTCCAAGAGGCAATCGACCGCAGGCGCACCACGAATGGCCCGTTCGATCCTCGCCCGGTAAGCCTTGAACATCAGCATCGTCTGATCGAGGCGGCCGGTCGGGCCCCCAGCCACTTCAATTCGCAGCCGTGGCGCTTTGTCCTGATCGACGACCCCAAGATCCGTGAGCGTGTTGCCGATATCGGTGGACGAACGATGACACAGCTGATGGAAGGCGGCACGTTCTTCTCGAGGTATCGTAAATACTTCCGGTTTTCGGCCGAGGAAATGGATCAACGGCGTGACGGCATTCTTATCGATCAAATGCCGGCTCCACTGCGACCCTTCATCAGACAGGTGTTCAGTGAAGGGGCAATGAAGGTCATGTCGAAGCTCGGTGTTGCTAAACTGCTTGGCGATGACAATCGGTCGTTGATCGCGGGCAGTCCGCTGTTATTGGCAGTTCTCCTTACCAAGGAGGAGTACAAGCCGGGCGAACTATCAGGCTTCTACTGTCAGCTCAGTATGGGCATGGCTGTTGAACACATTTGGCTTACCTGCGGCGACCTTGGCATGGGCATACAGTTTGTTTCGACACCCATGGAGATCCCCGGTGCGTGGGACGAGCTGAAGGCTCTGTTGAATGTGCCTGATGATCTCGAGCTCATGGCAGTGTATCGTCTGGGCTACCTGCCCGAAGAAAAACGTCGGCCGCGAATCGACTGGAAGAGCGACCAACGAAAGCGATTGTCGCAACTGGCGTTTCGAAACACCTGTGCGACACCAGAGCAAGATCCTGCGGAGAAGCCGTGAGTGTTCGTATCGCAGGTATTGGCACGGCCCTGCCCCCGTACGTCGTTGATCAACCGACGGTGCGCAGCATCGTCGAGGCCGTCTTTCCAGACCTGCCCCCGACACTGCAACGCGTGCTTTCGACGTTTTCGCATGATCATATCCAGACCCGCCACTTTGTGCGTCCACCGTCGTGGTATGCCGAACGCCATGGATTCGGTCACACCAATGACACCTTCATTGCCGAGGCGACAACGCTTGCGACGCAGGCCGCTCAGGCCGCACTGCTCGACGCCGGTATGACGGCGGAATCACTCAGCGCCGTCGTGGTTGTATCTACAACAGGATTGGCAACACCAAGCCTCGACGCAGCCGTCGCGCTCAATCTTGGCTGTCTACCGTCGATCAAACGCATGCCGATTGTTGGACTTGGTTGCGCCGGTGGCGTGACAGGACTGGCACGGGCGGCAGAGATATGCTCCGTACTTGCTGCACCGGTGCTGTTCGTTGCCGTCGAGGTCTGCAGCGTCACAATGCAGCGCTCCGATCATTCAAAGTCCAACCTTGTTGGTACAAGCCTGTTTGGTGATGGCGCAGGCGCTGTTGTCATGCACGCCGACGGACGATATCCGCGCATCGCAGCATCGTGGAGTCATCTGTTTCCGGGCACAGAGGACATCATGGGCTGGGAGGTTGTTGACACCGGGCTTAAGGTGCGCTTTTCAAGAGACATTCCGGCCTTTATTTCGTCGAATGTGGGACCGGTCTTACAACAAGCATTGTCTGCCTGGAGCATTGCAGATACCGACATCGACCGTCTGATACCACATCCCGGCGGCGCCAAGGTTCTGGATGCCTATGCAGGGCTCCTTGGACATTCCGATGATGAGCTTGCCATCGCGCGAGATGTGCTGCGCTCCTGCGGCAACATGTCCAGCGCGACCGTGCTGTTTGTGCTTGAGCTTACACTACGATCATGGCGGGCAGACGACAGGCTGGCACTCATGACTGCTCTTGGACCTGGCTTCAGTGCTGAATTTGTTCTTCTGGAAGACGCCTAAAGGAAGTCGCAATGCATCTCGTTCAGGCGATCACAATTGTGCTGATATTGCAACGGCTGACGGAGCTGGCACTGTCACGTCGCAACGCCGCACGTGCCTTTCAGCGTGGTGCCGTTGAGCATGGTAGGGAACATTACTGGATGTTCGTCGTTCTGCACGTCGGCTGGATCATTGGACTGAATCTTGAATGGAGTCTTGGATCGCGTGAGCTTCCATCGTGGTGGATGCCGGCGGCAGTACTCACAGTTGTACTGCAGTTCGCACGATACTGGGTGATACGGACATTAGGAGAGGCATGGAATACACGGATCATCACTTGGCCTGAAATGAAGATCGTGCGATCGGGGCCATATCAATGGGTGCGTCATCCCAACTACATCATCGTAGCCCTTGAACTGGCCATCATTCCTCTCATGGTTGGCTCTGTTGTTACGGCAGTAGCTGCCACCGTCGTCAATGCATTCATTCTGCTTCTGGTTCGAATTCCTGCTGAAACTCGAGCACTAGCCCAGAGCGCCGAGGGTCGATCACCTGTAGCAGATCGGGCCTGAAACACGAAACCCTCGCCTCACCATAGGTGAAACGAGGGCTGTGCGTTGCTGCGGTACCGGGGGAGGGACTTGAACCCCCGACCCACGGATTATGATTCCGTTGCTCTGACCAGCTGAGCTACCCCGGCAGCATTTCAAGAGCCACAAATATAGCAATTTCGACGCATCTGCAGATTGCCGTCACACGAGGTTGCACCGTCGAAATCAACATCGGATACCCGCAGGCAGCAGCCACCAATCCAATGCGTCATAGCTTTGAGAGTTCGTCGCGCAGCCTGGCGGCACGCTCGTAATCTTCCGTGGCAATGGCCTTGGCAAGTTCCTCTTCAAGACGCTCTCGAGGAGTCCGTGTGGTTGTTCCCACAACGGGTTCCTTCTCCTGTTCCGTTTCGGCCGCTTCCTCGTGTTCGCGTTGTTCGGCCCCTTCCTCTTCCGGATGGTAGCCGGCCTCATCAAGAACTGACTCGGCAACATAGATCGGTACGCCGAAGCGGACGGCAAGCGCTATCGCGTCGCTCGGACGTGCATCGATTTCGATATCTGAATATTCGAAGACGATGCTGGCATAGAACGTTCCGTCCTGCAAACTTGAGATCACGACTTCGCGCACCGACGCACCCAGAGCATCAATGATGTTCTTCATCAGATCATGCGTCATGGGGCGCTGTGGGCGGACGCCTTCGAGTTCATTGGCGATGGCCTGGGCTTCGGGTGCACCGATCACGATGGGAAGCTGGCGTGGGCCGTCAGATTCCTTCAGGATCAGCGCATACGCATTGGTACCAGCCTGGCTGTTGCTGAGTCCGAGTATGTCGACTTGAATTCGCTGCATTGGCGTAAAGATAAATCGATCGGAATTGGAGCCGTTGCGTGTCCTTACTTACCTGTCACGCCAGAGATCAACGTCGTCAACCGCGGCAGCACGTCGAACACATCTCCGACGATGCCGTAATCGGCAACCTTGAAGATTGGCGCGTCCTTGTCCTTGTTGATGGCAAGGATGTACTTCGACGATGACATGCCGGCAAGATGCTGAACGGCGCCGCTGATGCCACAGGCAACGTACAGATTCGGCGACACAGTCTTGCCAGTCTGTCCTACTTGCTCGCGATGAGGACGCCATCCTGCGTCGACAACGGCCCTGGAGGCACCCACGGCAGCACCAAGGCTCTTGGCGAGATCCTCGATCAAGTTGAAATGTTCAGGACCCTTAATGCCACGGCCTCCGGATACGATCATGTCAGCTTCCGCAACGTCAAGCACGCCCTCGTTCTTCACGACGTCGTGTACTACGGACGAACGCGCAGGAGCATTGGAAACGTCGGACAGTTGCTGCGTCGAAACAGAGTCGACCTGTTCCTGCTTCGCCGTGAAGACGTTCGGGCGCAGGGTGACGACGGTAACCGGCGTTGTTGCAGAGACAACGACCGTAGCCTTGCCGGCATAGACAGGGCGCGTCGCCGTGAGTGTACTGCCTTCAACGTGCAGCGCAGTACAATCAGCCAGCAGTCCGGCCTGCAGGCGCACAGCAACGCGGGGAGCAACGTCCTTTCCGGTAGCATTTGCACCAAACAGCACCACACCTGCATTGACCTGCGTGGCCACTGTTGCGATCGCAGCAGCGGCCGTACCATTGGCAAATGCAGGCATCGTGACATTGACAACGGAGGATAGACCGTAGGCACCGGCTGCATTGATCTGCTCTGCAGTGCCGTTGATGATCACGCCTGTCAGGGAAGCGCCGCCGGCGATGCCGCGAGCTGCCGTAATTGCTTCAAATGATGTTCGCTTCAGTGAGTTGCCTTGCGGCTCGAGAACGATCAGGATGGAGTTCATGGTAGGGTAGGGGTGAATTGGCAGTTTGGATCAGATCATCTTTGCTTCTTCGTGCAGACGACGCACGATCTCCTGCAAGTCGGCATCGGTGTCGCCAACGACGACGCCAAGACGGTTCTGCGACGGGAGCTCCATGGAATGCACCACGACACGTGGCGACACCGCCGCTGCCGAACGCTCGGTGATGGGCTTCTGCTTAGCCTTCATGATATCCGGCAGCTTCGGATATCGAGGATCGTTAAGGCCTTTCTGTGCGCTGAATACACAGGGAAGAGAAACGGAAACGATCTCTTTGCCACCTTCAACGTCACGCTCGCAGTTGGCCGACGTTCCGTCGATGGTCAACTTCGATACCATCGAGACGTTCGGGAGGTCCAACAGCTCGGCAACCATGCTCGGCACTTGGAAGGAGTCGAAATCGATGCTCTGTCGACCAAACAAGATGGCGTCCGGCGCAATCTCTCGTGCTGCTTCGGCAATACTTGCCGCCACCACAAACGAGTCGGCGCGCACGTCGTCCTTGACCAGAATGGCCGAGTCCGAGCCCATGGCCAGCGCCGTTCGTAGCACCTCCTTGGCAGAGTCACCGCCAACAGTGAGTGTCGTGACGGTGCCGCCATGCGCTTCGCGTACACGAAGTGCCTCCTCGATAGCGAACTCATCGTAGGGATTCAGGATGAACTTCACGCCTTGTGGGTTGATGCTCTTGCCATCCGGACCGACAGCGACCTTTGTGGCCGTATCCGGAACCTGCGAGATGCAGACCAGAATGTTCATGGTAGCTTCCTTGAAAACGCAGTGTTTAGTGAGACGGGGTTGCAAAAATACGGAAGGCCTTGGTTTCGGCCCCATTACCGATTGTGCGCGGTCAGATGGTGCCCGTCGCCCATTGCAAAGCAAGAAACGCTTTGGCAACATCGGCCTTGGCAGCAAGTTCGCGCAACAGAGCGTCGGCAAGGAAGCGCTCTCGAAGGTTAATCGTCAGAAGGTCTGTTTCGCCGGCTCTTGCCCGACGCTCTTCATTGGCAACCATCACCGACGCAAGACGAACTTCGTCGGCTGCCAAGCGCAGACGTTCACGACCACGTTCGATGGCGACAACGGCCTGCTGTACATCAGCTGTCACGGCACGTTCCACAAGTGAACGCTGCCAGTCTGCCCTCTGGACGGTGATGTCGGCAACCTGCTCCTGAGCCGAAGCCGAACGGAACAGCAGCGGCTGGTCGATCTTCAGACCGACCTTCAGGTCAGGCGACGTGCTGTTCGCAATGTCGTACGATATAAGACTTGCGTCTGCTTCGACAAACGGACGCAATAACTCCCGTGCAAGATCACGGTCGAGCTGCGTTGTCTGCTGCAATAGAATCGCACGCCGTATCTCCGGTCTTTTATCCTTGGCCACCGTTAGCAGCGAGGCCTCGTTCAACACGGAATCCGAGGCTGAGGGAAGGGGCAATGGCGAACCGGTCATGATGACCGGCAAGCCGTCTGTGGTCCACAGCATCACCGCCGCCTCTATCCGTGCCTGCTCCGCAGCACGGATCGTCCGAAGACGTTCGCCGCGACGGCGAAGCACTTCTTGTGTGGCATCGATCGAATCGATGGCTGCAACCTCGCCTGCCCGTGCACGGTCGATGATGAAGGACAATCGACGCTCTGCAAGCCGAAGCATTGAGTCCATGATCGCCACGGCCGACACAGCCTCGCTCCAGTCCCAGTAGCGTGCAGCTGCTGTTCGCAGCAGATTGTTTCGATCCATTCGGTATTGCGCTTGGGCCATGTCGGGTCGGAGCATTGCCTTGCGAAGCGCATTCCGACGCGTATCGGTGAAAATGCCCTGAAACAACGGGAGCGAAACGCCGATCGAGGCCTCGCCGCCACTGGCCGTCGACTTCTGCGGGTCGATCTGAAACCCTAAGCCACGTGAGTACTGCGCCTTGACCTTCGGACCAAACAGCAGGTCGAGTGGCAACTCGACGGCAGCATCAAGGACATTGACCTTATCGATGCCGGACTTGTCCTTGTATTCGTACGTGGCGCTCAAGCGCGGATCAAAACGCCCGAGTGCATTGCGAATCTCGGCTTCGGCAAGATCCGGCTCGTACGATGCTATTCGAAGAGACGGATGCGACACCTCGACGCGGCGAAGGAAATCAGCGAGACCGATGGTATCCTGCGCGGAAACGGCACATGTTGCAAGGAAGAAGACAACAAGCAATCGGCAGATCACTTCTTCTTCTCCTTTCCTAGGTCCGATGCCTTGGCCGCGACCTTCGATCGCTGTTCGGATACAGGGAATTGCGGAGGAAAGCCCATGAGCTGTCTCCATAGCTCATAGCCAAGCGGTACCTCGGTCAGAAGCACCCAGCCGGTCACGTCAGTTCCTTGACGCAGGAATCGAGCATCGGGCCACATCCGCCGGGTTGTGTCCGGAACGATAAGGACGCGGAATCGGCCGGTGCCGTCATCGACTGCATCGACAACCCTGACAGTTCCGTGGAAAATGCCAATGGCGACATTCTGCCAGCCCGAGAACTGAAACGCCGGAAATCCCGAAAACTGCAGGGAAACAAGCTTGCCCGGAGAGATCAGCGCGGCGTCCATGCTGCTGACGTAGATCTCGACGGCTTGATCGTCGACAAGCGGTACGATCGTCGCCAGCTGATCGCCTTCTTTGACGGCCTGTCCGGCACCAGGTTTGTGCACGCGTACGATAGTGCCACCGAGCGGCGCTGTGACGATTCGGGCTCCGACCCGTCCCGTGGCATTGCTGAGCCGTACTTCAGCCTCTTGAATGGAGACTTGCGCCTGCGAGATAACTCGCTCTTCTTCGCTTCGGAAGGCATCGATATCCTGACGTGCTGCCAGGATCGCGGCCGACGTCGAGATGCTGTCGGCGATCGCTGCCTGGAAATTCGCCGTGGCCGTTTCAAACTCACGCGTCGACACAAGACCGTCCTTCAGCAGCGACTCGGCACGATTGAATCTTGCTCTGGCAACGCCCAACGCAACGAGCACGTTGTCGTAGCGGGCCTTTGATTGTTCAAGTCGTTGCTCCGCCTGCTTTCGGCGCTGGATGGACGCCCCAATGGCGCCTTCCTGCGCCTGCAGCGTTCGGTCACGCAACTGCTGCAGGCGATCAATGAGATCGTTGTCGAGAAAGTTGACGTTGATATCCGAGAGAACGCAAAGCGTATCGCCTTGGCGTACCACTGCCCCCTCACGAACCTTCCACTGCACGATGCGGCCGGAAATGATGCTTTCGACGGTCTGGGGCCGAGCTTCGGGAGCAAACGACGTTACCGTGCCTGAGCCAACAACAGTCTGTTGCCATGGAATAAAGATCAGGCCTGCAGAGACCACGATCAAGATGCCAACAAGCATATACATCACCGTCCGAAAGCTTGCCGCGGTGGTGACAAGGCGTAAGGATGTACGACGAAAGCTGGGTATGGCGTGGATTTCAACGTCCAGTCGTTTCTGCTTCGACTCAGCCATTCGACCCTCCGCCCATTACATGTAAAAACGGTCGTGGGTCGGGGAACAGGGCACAGAATGCCGAGTCAGCCTGCTGGCAAAGGTCTCTGGTCGCCCCCTCTTGGATGATGCTGCCGTTCTGAAGCACGACGCAGCGCTCGGTGCGACGAACAACCTCGGGGTCATGCGACACATTGATGATCGTCCATTTCGGCCATGAGAAGAGCTTATCCAGCATGCGAAGCTTGACGGAATCCTCGATACCGTCGAATGCCTCGTCGATGAGCAGCACGTCGGGTTTCTGAACGATCATGCGAGCGAACAGGATGCGCCGGCGTAATCCGTAGGGCAGGACATCTCCCGTCCCGTGGAGTACCGTTCGAAGTCCCTCTGGCAAGCGTTCGATCTCGTCCTGCATGCTGGTCATGTTGATGGCCCACATTAGATCGTCTCGACTGAACGGACGACCTAGGAGGATGTTCTGCTCGATCGTACCGGGAATGATCTGATTCTCGGGGAATACCATGCCGATGCGTTTACGCAACGACGTCAGATCGGCATCCTTGACGTCAACGCCATTGACTGCAACGACGCCGTGATGACCGGACGTTAGTCCGAGCATGACATGCAGGAGCGTTGACTTGCCTGCACCGCTCTCGCCAACGATACTTACGTGTTGTCGTGAATCAATGCGAAGGTTGACGTTTGACAGCACCTGCTTCTCATCGATCGACAAGGAAAGATGTCTGATATCGATCTCGCCCCCGGTTGATGCTCTTGGAACGGTCGAACCACCAATATCTTCGAGCGGCTGGTCGGCGATGATAGACAGCTTGTCGAGTGCTGCCATGAGGTCGTAGTAAAGATCGAATTGGGACAGAAGCTTTTCCAGTGCTCCAAGGATCATGATGATAACGATCTCGGCGGCAACCAGCTGGCCAAGTGAGATCTGCTGATCGATGACAAGCAAGCCTCCAAGTCCCAGCACACCCACGGTGGCAAATGCCTTGAACAGCAGCGAACCGACGATCTGGCGCGCCAATACCGTAAAGTGTTTCGATCGTGCCTCGACGTAGTCAGAAGCGACGCTGTCGATGCGATCAAAGGCGAACTCCCG
>VFFB01000073.1 GCA_018882585.1 Candidatus Kapaibacterium sp. | reverse complement strand
GCACTGATCGACCGGCGCTTCGGAGCGCCCGCCGAAGGTGCACCCATCACGTCCATCAACCGACGTCTATCCGAGCTCGTCATCGACCTGACGGCCGAACTGCTGTGGACCTTGCCGTCGGCAATGCTATCCGTTGGCGGTGCACTCTATCGTCGCGACGAGCAGAACGGCGTTGCCGAGCGATTCAGCATCGAAACGTCGGCCCTTGCGGCGTTACGCTCGCAGGAGAACCAGCGCGACAACGCGACGCGACGGTCGCGCGCAAGCGCGCGACTGCTGTGGACGCCAACGCCGAGCGACACGATCGAGGCCGACGTCACGTCATGGCTGCTGCAGTACGACACACCAAGCGACCTCAACCCCGACGATCGCGACGAGCTGTCAGCCATCGCCGCGCTGCGAGTGGCTCGACGCGTTGGCAATGGTCTTTCCGTAGGTGCGACGCTGGCCGGACAGCAGGTGCATCTTGTCTTCCTGAAGGCCGAGCGCAGTGCGCTGAACAACTACAACCGAGTGATCCGCCTTGCCCCGTATCTGCATGTGACGACATCCATGCTGACGATGCGACCGCAACTCGAGGTCCTGGCCAATTACACGGTGTACGATTTTGAATCGAATGGCGCCACGGCCCGGTCCTTCAGTTTCAGGCAGATCTCGTGGCGCGACAGCATCCGCGTGCGGCTGAGCCAGACACTGCATGCCGAGGGACAGATGCTGTTTCGGTACTCCGAGCGGGCGACGTTGTTCTGGCAGCAGTTTGCCGAAGCGCCGGAGACAGGACAACGGGAGTGGCTGGCGAAAATCCTTATTTTTTCGACTGCATCACCGCAGTGGTCGGTGGGTGCCGGGATTCGACGGTACGAACTTGCACAGGAGCCGATCGGCAGCATTGTGGCTCCGGGAGCAAGCAGCTCGTTGCGATTCTGGGCGCCCGAGGTTGCCCTCCGATATGCCTCACGGAACGGTTCCACCCTTACCATGAGTGGCTGGTTCGAGTTTCAGGAGGTGAACGTGACGGGCAGACGTGATCTGCCGAACCTTCTGCTTACAACGCGCGTTTTGTTGTGATATGTCAGATCCTCACACGTTCTCACTCTCCATCCCCAGCGAGCGCACAGCGATCCGCGCCGTCGAGCCGTTTCTGCGTTCGACCGGTGTGCCCGACGTGCTCGGACCGCGGTATGGCGACCTGCTTGTAACGGTGACCGAAGCGGTGAACAACGGCATCATCCATGGGAATACGTGCGATGCAGCCAAACCCGTGCAGATCGACGTGCAGGTGACCATGCATGACGTGATCGTTGCCGTACGTGATGCAGGTGCGGGCTTCGACGTGGCATCCGTGCCTGATCCCAGATTGCCCGAGCGACTATTGTTGGAAGGCGGTCGCGGCGTGTTCCTCATCCGTCAATTGTCGGATGCGTCCGACTTCATGTCGTCTGCAACCGGCACGACGGTCTTCATCAAGTTTCTCCTTCGCTGATCAATGCACGCACCCACCATGAAGTCCACGACCCTGTTTGTCTGCCTGCTCGCAGCCTGCATCATCCCATCATTCGCCGCCGCAGGCGGCGGTCCGTCGCTGCCCCCTGACATCATACGGCGGATCGATACGGCCGATGGGCGACGCATCCTTTCGCACTTGGCCAGCGACTTTTTCAAGGGACGTGATACACCGTCGACCGGACTGGATTCGGCTGCACGCTATATCATCGAAGAACTGCGGTCGGCCGGACTGGAACCTGTCAACGGCTCCTACATCCACAACTACGTGCTCGAGCGCGTCGATCTCGACACTCCGTGCACAGCTCGCATGGTTGTGGATGGGGCAGTGCAGGACTTTGCGATCAAGACGGACTTCGTCCCGTTCGAGCAGACAGGGGCCGCAGCCGTCTCGTCGAACAAGGTGGTCTTTGCAGGATTCGGAATCACGGCACAGGAGTATGCCTACGACGACTATGCGGGGCTTGACGCCAAGGGCGCCATCGTGGTGATCGTGAGGGGCGAACCAGAGCATCCGACGGACACGACGTGGTTCAACGGTAAGCGGTGGACACGCTATTCGCCGTCGCGCGAGAAGGTGCGCAACGCTAAAGCCCACGGCGCAGCCGCACTGCTGATGATCGATGCTGCGCGCCTGCGGAAGAAGCTCACTGTAAGCGGTTTTCCGTGGCCGTCGCTGTTCCCGAAGATGAAGGCCGAGGCGCTGCCGCTGACGCTTCCTGAAGAACCAGGAAAGGCAATTCCGGTACTCCATGTTGGCGACAATGTGATCAATAGTCTGTTTGGCAGCGTGGCATCGCTGATGGATCGCGTCATTGGCATTGATTCGACCAAGACGCCCGCATCGTTTCGCGCTGACGGACCAACGATCTCGATCGACGTGCGACTTCGTCGTGACACTGTTCGTGCTCGCAACATCGTGAGTTACGTGCGGGGCAGCGAGATGCCCGACGAATACGTCATCATGGGCGCACATTACGACCATATCGGCGTGTCGAACGATTCGACCAAGGAAGACCGTATCTACAATGGCGCAGATGACAACGGATCGGGCACGACCGGTCTGCTGCTGGCCGCCAAGGCCATTGCCCGCTCGTCTGTCAAGCCCAAGCGAAGCATGCTCTTCATCCACTTCAGCGGCGAAGAGAAGGGGCTGCTCGGATCAAAGGCCTATGCACGCACACCACTGCTGCCGCTTGACAAGTGCGTGGCCATGATCAACACCGACATGATCGGTCGTTGTGTCGACAACAAACTGAGCATCGGCGGAAACACGCGGTGTCCGGACCTTGCTCGAATCAACGAAGAAGAGAACGGGCGTCTGGATAAGCCTTTCAATCTGGCCTATGACATTGAAAGCTACTTTTTCCGCAGCGATCAGGCGTCATTTGCCATGAAGAAGATCCCCGTGATCTTCTACTTCACCGGCGAGCACGAAGACTATCACAAGCTCACCGACGAAGTTGCCAAGATCGACTTCGACTCCATGATCGGCATCGTGCGACTTGCTGCAAGTACGGCATGGCGCGCAGCCGACATCCCGCGCACCTCATACGTTCCTGCCGGCGGAGAGGATTGATCCACGAGCCCTTTCCGCTGAACGTCGTGCGCTATGTTCCCGAACGGGAATAAATAGCTCCGTTTGATGCTGTGTTCGGCCTTTCATTCCCGTACGGTAAAATTATTCTTTGTTGTGCGTGGCTTTCCGTGGTATTTTACCGAACGGTATAATTCATCGTACAAGTGCGAGCATGATACAATCACACGTTTCGACTGACGAACTCGGCGTCATCATCAGGGAGACCCGAAAAGCGCTGGGCATGACACAACAGGAACTTGCGTTTACCTCGGGCACTGGCCTGCGATTCATCAGCGAGTTGGAACGCGGTAAGCCGACCTGTCAGATCGGTAAAGTGCTCAAGGTCATACGCATGCTTGGCATGGGGATCACGTTGACGCTGCCAGTAAAGCTTCAGGTCTTGACTTCCGGTGTTGATCCCGACGGACGCTGAGTCGCCCACGTCGTGCAACATCATCATAGCTCGAACATGGCAGACACCGAGCGGAATTCAGGCCCTGCCGAACGTCGAGATCGACTCGACGTACTTCGCGATCATGTCGAACTCAAGATTGACGGGGTCGCTCACGGCAAGGTCCGACAGCATCGTCTTTTCAAGCGTATGCGGAATGATGGCAAGCTTGCACCGGTCATCGCGCAGATCGGCGATCGTCAAGCTGACGCCGTTCACGGTGATGGAGCCCACGGGGATCATCCACTTGCGGAATGTCGGGTCGAAGGCGATCCACATTTCCCAGCCGGTGTCAAGTACAGTGATGGCATCAACGGTCCCCGTTGCATCAACGTGACCTTGCACCAGATGACCTCCAAGACGGTCCTGCAGGCGCACTGCCCGTTCAAGGTTGACGCGTGAGCCAACGCCAAGGCGTCCCGTCGTGGTCTTGCGCAACGTTTCGGCAACGGCCGTGACCGTAAAGGTTGTGTCGGTATGCGAGATCACCGTTAAGCAAACACCATTAACGGCGATGGATGCATCGACGGAGATATCGTGCATCACGGTTGATGCTGCAATTGTGAATCGCATGCCGTCGGAGAGCGTCTCAGCTGCCACGACGTTCCCGACCTCTTCAACAAGTCCTGTGAACATCAATTGCCTCGGATGAATGCCGTGATGCGGCCGAGGTAATCGTCGACGCCCATGGCATACGGCACATTGTTGTGTGCACCACCTGCAACGGGAACGAGTACCTTGGGGTCGTGTGCAGCGGAGAACAGTTTCAAGCCATGTCGTTCGATACCAAGGTATGTGTCGGCCTGTCCGTGAAGGATCATCACCGGTGCTTGAATCTCTGCCATTCGGGCGGCATTGTCAAATGCGCCGTCCAGCAGGTACGATCCGGGAATATCAAGCAGCGTCCCCGATCGAACCAGGTCCTCGCCCGATGCAAAGCAGGCCTCCATGACCAACGCGCGGCAGCGGTCGCGTGCGAGGACTGCCTGATAGCTGGCGGGAACGCCTCCCAGGGAGTAGCCATACACAGCGATCTGGAGCGAGTCGCTGTCAGCGCGTGCACGTACGAACTCGTACGCGGCCGTAGCATCGGCAAACAGCCCCTGTTCCGACCCTGCCCCTTCGCTCCTACCAAAGCCGCGGTAATCGTACATAAAGACGTCGAACCCTGCCTTGTAAAGCAGCTCGACGCGATCCCAGTACTCGTTGATGTTGTGCTTATTACCGTGGTTGTAGATCACCACGTAATGGGGGGCGATGCGGAGCGAGTCGGGTTGTCTGACGTAGAAGCCATGCAGCGTGTTACCGTCGGAAGCAAGCGTTACCGGTTCGACCTGCGTTGTCGGGATCACACTGTCGGACAGCGTATAGGCATCCAGCGGCTGTGCATTGAACAGGAACGAATCCATGGAGCAGGATGCAAGCAGCAGCGAAATGGCAATGGCGCCAATGGTCGATCGAAGGAGAGTCATAGTTTCACCTGTGCGCCGATGTACACGCCAAGACTGCCGTTGCCGCCGATGGATGACTCGCCTTCGAAGATGCCCTTCTGCGTGTTGATGTTCGCAGCCTGCCATATCGTTTCAAGCTGAACGGACCATGCGTCGTTGACGGCCGCTACAAGGCCCACCATCGGGCTGAAGAACATCTGTCCATTCGAGAGCTGTGTCGTTGCATGCGTGCCAACATAGCCGATCCGCCGCTGTCCAAGCTCCCAGCTTAGCGTGGCCGAAACATCCGGATACAAACGCATTGCACCGTACGAATCATTAGGCTTGCTGAAGAAGATCCCTCGTGCTGCCGCCGTGACCTCTGGAATCCAGTCGTGCTGATGCATCACGCGATACGATGCGCCGGCGTCGAGGCCAACCACGCCAAACACGGCCATGAGTGCATGGATGTTGCCGTGGATGGTGATGTCGTCCGACACGCCATGAGCTGCGCCAACGATGGCATAGGGCACAAAGCCAACGGGCGAGGTAGAAACGCCGACGGCTCCGCCCAGCGAGGCCGTCATGAGCGTCTCGCCCTTGGGCAGCACGCGCACCGGCTGAACCGCTCCGCAGGCTCCAAGGAGCAGTGCGAGCAGTATGACTGCGATCGGCCGAAAAGGCCGCAGGACGTCATTGTTCCGCAACATTGAATGCATGATATTGTGATGGTCATTCATCGGCACAAACATACGTTTATGAACGGCATCACGCAGAGCAGTCCTACGTCCACGCTTTCCGATGCCGCAGGGGCACCTTCCCTTGCGGACTGCATGCAGCGTCTTGGGCCGAATGTCGACAATACCATCGTCATCGTTCCTACGTACGCTCAGCAGCGCTATGCCGTCACGGCATGGGCAGCAGCAATGGGGGCAGGGCGCCCGCCCATGGTGATGCCGATGCAGACCTTTGTGGGACATCTGGCAGATGCCTTGTTTTCGGAACTCCATGTTGTTGCCGACGACGAGGCGCAGCTCCTGCTGGAGCATGCGGCCCGTGACTGTGGTGTTCGACTGGGTGCCTTGGGTGTTGACATCCGGTTTCTGCACCGATGTGGGCGATACGGAATCCATGCACAGAACCTTGCCGATCGACCGGAGTACGACGAGGCCGAGACGCGCACGGCACATCGGCTGCGCCGTCTGGAACGCGTATGGTCAGCGTATCGTCGACGCCTGGGGGCCGACAGCTGCGACGCCTCGGATCGTCAGCGCCTGATCGCTGCCGCGTTGCAGAAGGGCGTGCAGGCAACGCTCTTCCTGCGTGATCATGCAACGCCTGTGCGACGCCTGATCCTGCGGGACGTTGTCTGGCTGTCGGTTACCGAGATCGACATCCTGACGGCGCTTGCCGCAGACGGTTGGGACATTGTCGTACACTGGGCTGCAGAGCCGCCATGGATCGATGATGCCCATGGTGGCGAGGGCAGCGCATTACGATACACCGTGCATGATGTGAACCTTCATGATCGGACGCTGGAGAGCCGCTCTCTGCTGACGCTTCGCGGTTGGCATCACGTCGAGTCCACGCATGCAGCAGCGTCACCACGAGTGGCCGTGCGGCAGTTCTCTACGCCGAGTGCCGAAGTGCGATCCATGCTTGCTGCGGTCAAGGTTGCTGTGCTTCGCCATGGACTGCGTCTTTCCGACATCGCCATCATTGTGCCAGACGCTGCCGGATACGAAGCTGCGATCCGCTCAATGGCTCGGACGATGGGTGTTCCGCTGACCGGCGGAGAGCAGGTCGGTGTGCTGACGTCAGCGCCCGCATCGGCGTTGCTCGTTGCCTGCGACGTCATCGTCGGTGGATGGCGGCGAAGCGACCTCGATCGTTTGCGTCGTTGTGCCATTGGAAATGCGGCGGCTGCGGCACTGCATGACGTTGTGGCGGCCGGTGCGGCGTTGCGGATCGTGGGTGGCGAGGGCGCCGATGCCTGGCGTGCCGCATTGCAGGCGCGTTGCGACACGCTTGAGCGTCGCGTGCGAACAGCCGACGATGATGCTGCCGGCGAGCTGCGTCTTGTACACGCCGCCCTGCAGTCGGTACACGATCTCATGCAAATACTTCCAGGGATGTCGGGACCGATGTCTGTACACGATGTCGCAGAGCGACTGGAAGCGACCATGGATGCGCTCGACCTTGGTGTAGTGGCACAGGAAACGCAACGCCTGGCCGAATCGTATCAGCGTCCGTGCTGCGATGTCGAAGCCTTACAGGCCGTGCGGGAAACGATCCGTCGCTATGCATCTGTCCTGGCAACCGTCCAAGCGGCAGAGGAGACGTTCGTTGACCATGTTGCCGCATTCCGCTCGATGCTGGCGCGCGTACGCGTGCGGCTTCGCGATGTGCGGCTTGAGGGCGTGTCGCTGCTACGACCCGCCGACGCACGGGGACGACAGTTCGACCTCGTCTTCAGTCCGGGCTGGACCGAAGGGTCATTTCCGTCGGTACCGCGGTACGACCGCCTTGAACACGACCTGCTGCCATACGAACGACAGCTTGATGAGCTGGACATGGCTATCGACGTCGTTCGCGCCGTGGCGCCGGGACATGGCAGACTGCTGCTGTCTCATCCATCCAACGTTGATGATGCCGAGGTGCTGCCGTCACAGTTCTGTGCGCTGGCCGTGCAACACTTGGCCGCATGGGACGGCGATCCGTTGCTGGACATCGACGCTGCCGCCATGGTGCTTTCCGTAGACGAACATCGGTTGTTCACGGGAGGACTGCGCAGCGATACGCAGCAGCGAGGCCTGTCGGCAAGCAACGCAACGACGTTGAGCAGTGACAACCTTGCCAAACATCTTGAGCGCGCACTATCGCCGACACGACTCGATGCCTTCGGTGATTGTCCGTATCGATATGCCGCCATGCATCTGCTGGGGCTGCGCGACGAGTCACGCGACGATGACACGCTGTCGCCGCTGGAGCGTGGCGACATGATGCATGACATCGTACGCGCATTCTTTCTGCGTCTGCGACGCGAGCAACACGGCGAGATCGACGAGGCTGATCTGGCGACGGCGCTCCGCCATCCCATCAGGCTGGTCGACTTCGAGCCGGAACGGTTGTACCGCATCCTTGACGAGACGGCAGACGCCGTGATGTCGACGCTGAACGGTGGCCACACATTTCAGCCGTCGGAACGGCGGATTCTGCTGGGCAATGCCGATTCGCCGGGACTGCTGCATCGGTGGCTCGCCATGGAACGCGCCCAAGCGTTCTCCGGCGCCCCCTTGCCGGCCGTCTTCGAGTTGATGGTGAACGCCACGGTCGACTGTGAAGGTCTTGTGATCCCCGTGCGCGTTCGTATCGATCGTATCGATGTTGATCATACGCAGACGCCTGCTGCACTTGTGGTGATCGACTACAAGAATTCGAAAGCGTCGATACCCAGCAAGCAGGATGTGATCAAGGGATACCGTCAACAGATGCCGATGTATGTGCTGGCCGTCGATGCCGAATGCGTCCGCCTTGGCATTGACGCTGCCGTGCGGTCTGCACAGTACATGCCGTATGGAACCAAGCTTTACGACAAGACGGCGGCGAAGCGCGTTCCGCGACTTGCCGATGCTGCCGTGCCGATGGGCGCGACCGAGAATGTGGCGAAGATGGTCTTTGACGAAGACCTTGCGTCAGCCGTCGGCGCCATGAAACATGCTGTCGGTACGCTGCTCAAAGGCGATTTCCCGGTGCGACCTCGTTTGACGTCAACCTGCGAGCGATGCTCATACAATGAACTCTGTCGTATACAGTCCTTGGGCCCGGGCTGACGTCGATCGAAGCGTGCCCATCGCACGGAAATCGTCATCACTCACTGCAACTACGTGTTACCCATGATCCGACCGCTTTCGCACGATAAACTACGTTGGGTGTGTCCGCCCTCCGCCTTGCCGTTCCGCAGTACAAAAGAGCTGGACCCGCTGCGTGCCATTGTGGGGCAGGATCGCGCCGTGGCTGCGATTCGGCTTGGCGCCTCGTTGCGTCATCAAGGGTACAACATCTACGTTTCCGGCGTTACGGGAACGGGTAGGATGACGACGATCCGAAACCTGCTGGACGAGATCCGTCGGGAAGCGCCCGAGCTCTATGATTTTGCCTACGTCCACAACTTCAAGCAGGTCGATCAACCGGTGCTGCTTCGGTTCCACCGTGGCGAGGGCAGAGTCTTCACGTCGATGATGAACGACGCCATGCAGTTCCTGCGTCGTCGGATCGCACAGCTGTTCGAAGAGGATCAATTCCAGACGGAGCGTAAGGCCATCATTCAGCGCTTCCAGGAAGGCGAGAAGGCCATGATCTCGGAGCTCGACGAACGCATCCGGCCAAAGGGCTTTGCCGTTGGGCAGCTGCAGGACGACTCGGGCGACGTGCGTACCGAGATCTTTCCGGTCATCGGCGACAAGCCCTACACCATCGACCAGCTTGAAGAGCTGGTCCATGCCAACACCATCACGATGGACAAGGCCATGGAGATCCGTCGTGCATGGGAACAGCATCGCGAGGAACTGTCCAGCATCGGCCGTCGAAGCATGCGTCTGATGACCGATTTCCGTCGCGAACTTGCGCAGCACGATCAACGCTCAGTTGGTCTGTTGATCGATGCTGCGTTCGACACTGTGCGAGCAAGCTTTCCGCGTGATCGTGTGACGGAGTTCGTTGCCGGCATTCGGCTGCACCTGCTGGACCATCTCGACGAATTGATCCGGCTGATCACTGTCAAGGCATCCGCCGAAGACGAGTCTGCTGCCGACGAAGCAATCTCGGCCTTCTTTGCCGTGTATGGCGTCAACCTGATCGTTGACAACTACGACTCCAACGTCGCTCCGGTCGTTATCGAAACATCGCCAACCTTTGCCTCGCTCTTCGGATCCATCGAAAAGAAGTACGACCAACGCGGATTCTATACGGCCGACTTTTCGCAGATCCGGCCCGGGTCGATCCTGCGTGCCGACGGAGGGTTTATCGTGCTGAATGCCGTCGACGTACTCCAGGATGCGTCCATATGGCAGACCCTGCGTCGAATGATGCTGTACGGTCGACTCGACATCATGAGCGCGGATGGACAGTTTCAGCTGAACTCGCTCAAGCCGGAACACATCAACGTGAACGTCAAGGTTATCCTGCTTGGCGAGCCGGATATCTACCTGGCCCTATGGGGTGCCGACGAGGATTTCCATCGCATGTTCAAGGTGCATGCGCAGTTCGATGCCACCACGAAGCGCACAACGTCGATGATCACGAACTATGCCCATTTCTTCAGTCTGTTGGCCAATGAAGAAGGGCTTCAGCACTGCGACCAGGGCGGGGCTGCTGCCTTGATCGAGTGGGCTGTGGCTTTTGCCGAAACGCAGGAGCGGATCTCGCTGCAGTTCTCGTACGTGGCGGATCTGATGCGCGAGGCTGATCATTATGCCCGGATGGCGAAATCCAAGCTCATCCGGCGCGTTCACGTGCAGCAGGCCGTCGATCAACGGCATTGGCGTAGCAACCGGATCGACGAAGATATCCGCGAGCAGATTCGGAAGGGCACGATGCTGATCGATGCATCCGGTGATCGCGTTGGCCAGATCAATGGTCTGACAGTTTATAGTACCGGCATCATCTCGTTCGGCAAGCCCTCGCGTATCACGTGTACCGTCAGCGCCGGCAATGCAGGCATCATCAACATCGAGCGCGAAGTGCAACTCAGCGGTGCCATACACAACAAGGGAGTGCTGATCCTTTCCGGCCTGCTGCGTTCACTCTTCTCGCGTTCGCAGCCCATTTCGTTCACGGCCAGCCTGGCATTCGAGCAGTCGTATGGCGGAGTCGATGGCGACAGTGCCTCGGTCGCGGAAATGATCGCGCTGCTGTCGGCCATCTCGAACATCCCCGTCAACCAGGCGCTTGCCATCACCGGTTCGATCAATCAGAAAGGCGACGTTCAGCCCATAGGCGGCGTCAACGAAAAGATCACCGGCTTCTTCGAGGTCTGCAAGGATCGGGGCCTGACAGGTACGCAGGGTGTGCTGATCCCAAAGCAGAATGTAAAGGATCTGATGCTGAGAGACGAGATCATCGCTGCGGTAAAGCAGAAGACCTTTGCGATCTATCCGATCGAGAATCTGAGCGACGCCGTCGAGTTGATGATGGGCATGGCGGCCGGTAAGGTTGGCAAGAGCGGCAAGTTCCCGGCCAACACCGTCTTTGCCAAGGTGCAGCACAATCTTGACGTACTGCACGAGGCAAGCCGTTCAAGCTGGATGTTGCCGAAGTCGTGACCGTCAGTGTTTGAAGTGACGCATGCCGGTGAGCATCATGGCAAGGCCACGCTCGTTCGCTGCAGCGATCACTTCCTCGTCGCGGATCGAACCGCCAGGTTGGATCACGCACGTTGCGCCTGCTTCGGCGGCCTGCAACAGTCCGTCGGCAAAGGGGAAGAACGCGTCGGATGCCACCGCGCAGCCCGCAAGGTCGATGCCGGCGTCCTGCGCCTTACGCACGGCGATCCGGGCCGAATCGACGCGTGACATCTGTCCGGCACCGATTGCCAGCGACCGGTCTGCCGCGGCGTAAACGATGGCATTGCTCTTGACGTGCTTCGCGATCTTCCACGCATACAACATGGCAGCATGTTCGTCATCCGTGGGTTGTCGATGCGTCACCACGCGCAACGCCTGCTCGTCCAGCAACTGCGCATCCGAGGTCTGCATCAGCATGCCGCCGGCAACGCTGCGGACCTCCATGCCGAGCGACGCCCGCAGGGCATCGTACGACACTGTCATCAGACGTCGGTCCTTCTTCTTCTGCAGCAGTTCAAGGGCCTGGGAAGTATAGGAGGGGGCAATGAGCACTTCCGTGAAAATGCCATGCACCGTCTCGGCAAAGGCAAGGTCGACCTCGCGATTCACGGCCACGATTCCGCCGAAGGGCGAGACGGTATCGGTGGCAAAGGCCTTGGCCCAGGCATCGACAAGGGTTGTGGCCGAGCCGACACCGCAGGGATTGGTATGCTTGATGATCACGACCGTCGGCTCGTCAAACTCGAGGGCCAGCTTAGACGCGGCATCAATGTCCATGATGTTGTTGAACGACAGCTCCTTGCCGTGATGCTGCGTGAAGATCGAGCTGAAGGTGCCGTACAACGCTGCCTGCTGGTGAGGATTCTCGCCGTAGCGCAGACTTTGCTGACGTCGTAGCGGCAGGGCCGTTTCGGCGGGGAATGGCGTCTGCAGACGATTGCCGAAGTACGCTGCGATGCGGCTGTCGTACTGCGCCGTATGGGC
>VFFB01000072.1 GCA_018882585.1 Candidatus Kapaibacterium sp. | reverse complement strand
GGTGTATACAGGCTCGTCGCTTTCATCGTCGCCCAGCGACGTCTTGCAGAAGAACCGACCGATGAGTAAGTCTACGATCATCATCGCCATCGGCGCATGTGTCGCGCTTATGCTGCCTGCCTGCGAGCAGTCGAAGCCCGATCCGAACATTGAAACGGCAAAGACCGGCGCCGTTACGATCTTGGTCGACCGCGAGATCCTCGATCTCGTCACTCCATCGGTCGATCTGTTCCGCAAGCAGCACCCATACGCAACGATCAAGCTTCAGGCCGTTACCGCCCGTGAAGCTACGAGCGCTCTTTTCGCCCAAGAGGCCAAGGGGGTGATCGTTGCACGAGATTATCTGCCGGACGAGGCGAACATTCTCAAGGAACGCCAGCAGGACTTCCCGCGAACACACATCGCCACCGATGCTCTGGTCCTGTTCACGTCGAAAGCATATCCAGCCGATACCGTAAGCGCCGATGATGTGCGCGCCCACCTCATGGGGCAGCGTTCTTCCCTCGGCAACACGACGTTTGTAACAACAGGTGCCAGCGGATCGCTCGTCGGGAACGTTATCAACATGATATGCGGTGGTTCGACGCCAACTGCGAACCTTTCGGAATTACCGGATGTTCAAGCGGTGCGCCAACGCGTGGTGGCATCGTCGTCGCTCATCGGCATTGGCTATCTGTCGCAGCTCCGCTCTGCCAACGACGTGAAACTCCTCAGGGTTGGTTTTACGGACACGACCGGGAAGCGGATCTATCCGAAGCCTGTTCATCAGGCCTATATCGTGCAAGGCAAGTATCCGTATCCGGTGCCCATTTATACATGCCTTCGCGATCGGCCCAGTATGTATAACCTGGCTTCTGGGCTATTCGGATTCGTGTACCAGGAAAAGCAGGCGCAGCAGACATTCCTTAACGCCGGTATCGTGCCGGAATTTGCCAAGATCGTTCTTGTCCCCGAAGGCCAGGATTGACCATGACAACAACCATTCGCCAGCATATCACTGTGATATGCTTCCTCCTACTCAGCGTTGCAGTCGGCACGGCCCAATCATCCTATGATCGAGCTGTTGAGCTGACCAATGCCGGCGATTATGCTGGTGCTGCAGGCGTCATCGTGAAGGCTGTCGACGAAGACCCCGACAACGTCGACGTGCTTGTCCTGGCCAGCAAAGTGTTCCTGGAACTCGAGAAGCCTGATTCGGCCGTCATATACAGTCAACGGGCCTACAACGAAGAAGATGATGTCTCAGCCATCGTACGTATCCATGGCCAAGCGTTGATCGCCAGCAAGCGATTCGTCGAGGCCATCGGTATCCTGCGGAAGCAGCTCAAGCGCAACGACGAAGTAGAGGTTTCGCTGCTGTTGGTCGACGCGTTGATCGGAGCGGACTCCATCGCAACCGCCGAGCTGACGGCGAAGACAGCCACAACAAAGCACGCCAAAAGTGCGGATGCATACATGGCTCTCGGCAATCTGTATTTCAACTACAAGCCGCAGCCGGTTTTTGACCTTGCAAAGCTGAACTACGAAGAAGCCATCAAGCTGAACCCTGATCTCGTTCAGGCGCATTTCAATCTGGCGCAATCATACTGGCGCCTGGCAAACCGTGAATCCGACGAGCAGCTTGCCAATGAACTGTTCAAACGCTGTCTGATGGAATGGGGCGAAGTCACCCGACTCGATCCGAAGAATGCTCGTGCATACTTCGAGCAGGGAAAAATCCTCTACCTCTCCAAGCGATTCAAGGAAGCTGTCAGCCCACTGAAACTCTACCGCGAACTGCGGCCGGTTGGTACCGGTAATCCTCTTGCCTCGTGGTATCTGGGAAATTCGCTGTTCGAAACACGCTACTGCGATGAAGCCAAGGTGCATCTCGACGATGCTGCCACACAGATCGATTCCGTCAAAGGGAAGGCATCGCTACTCATGGCACGCTGTGCCTTCTTTACCAAGGCCTGGCCGGCAACACGGGAACGATATCAGATCGCAGAGGCTTCGAATCTGCTTGAGGCCCAGGATTACTGGTTCTATGGCACCTCGCTTGTGCTTACAGGTGATACGACCAAGGCGATCGCCATGATGGACAAGGGCGCTGAACTGGATCCCAAGCAGTGCATGCTTATGTTCAGATTCGGCTTGTTGCTCCAGTCCAAGCAGCTGAATGCTCGGTCGACCGAGATATTCCAGAAGCGCATGGCCAACTGTAGCGACAGCAACGACGCCAAGGTCCTGCTCTTCATCGGCAACAACTTCTTTGCCGACAGTCTAGTCGATTCCGCATCCAGTTACTACCAACGTGCGCTGCAGCGCGAACCGTCCAACGCGTACTTCATGACGCGCGTTGCCGAAGTTTCCATCGTTCGGGGAGATCTTCCGTCCGCCATCACCACCCTTGACAAGGCTGCGACAACGGCCATTGCCGGCGGCACGCCAGATCAGCTAAGGACTGCCGAGCAATCGCTTCTGCGGCTCTGTGGCATCCATCTGCAGAACAAAGATTGGACGAGCATCATTGCATCAGCCAAGCGAGTAACGGAGCTGAACGCCAAGAGTACTGCCGGTTGGCTGTACCTGGGTGTTGGCAATCAGGGTGAAGGCAATACCGCTGATGCCTGCAAGGCATACAAGGAAGCACTCAAGCTGGATCCCAACAACAAGCCTGCGAAGGAAAATCTGAAATCGCTGGGCTGCTGAGCAACGCACAGAAAATCGCGGGGGCTTTGGTGGATTCACCTAAGCCCCTTATTTTTGTCGTCTTGTCTCATGCTACCTCTGACAGCAGCCATGATCACGGTGCCAATTCAGGGGATGCAGGACGGACAGGTCCTTTTTGACATAACGGTCCCTGCCTCCGACATCCCGGATATCTCTTCGGAATTCTCCCGTGATATCCGAGTTGCCGGTACGGTGACTAGGACAGGGCGAAGGTTCGCCATTCGGTGTACGGTGGAGACACTGGCAGTACTCGTGTGTGATCGTTCGCTCGAAGAGTTTGATGAGCCGTTGTGCGTCGAACTCGACCTGTCATTCGTTGTAGACACTGAGGGCGCGATCACTCGCTCCCGAACGGAACAACTTGACGACGAAGGACCGATACCGATTCGGGATGATGCAAAGACGATCGACATTACCGATGAGGTACGTCAGGAACTGACGGTGCATCTGCCGATGCGAAGAGTTGCGCCGCGGTACAGGGACAAGGACATAACAGAGATCTACGGCGATATGTCGAAGGGCGACCAAGATGAAGCCCCCCCGGCAGATGATACGTGGGCAGCATTACGAGGAATACAACAACGCGATAACTAGGAGCAGTTACCATGCCGAATCCGAAGCGTCGACACTCGAAATCACGCGGTGCAAAGCGCCGTACACACTACAAGGCATCGGCCCCGACGGTCGCAACGTGCCCCAATTGCAGTTCCATGAAGCAGCCTCACATGGTGTGTCATGCATGCGGGTACTACAACGGCCGCAAAATCCTCAACGTCGACTAACGCGGTATGCCAGTCCGGATCGCTCTGGACGCAATGGGCGGGGACTTTGCACCCGGCAACGAAGTTGCCGGTGCTGTTCAGGCCCTGAAGCTCGTACCTGATGACGCTGAGATCATTCTCGTCGGCGACGAGACCGCACTTGTACCATTGCTTCGTGCGTCGGGATCACCCGCACGCATCAGTGTGGTACATGCGCCCGATGTGGTCACGATGAGCGACGAGCCATCCTCGATCGTCAAGCAGCGCAAAACATCGTCGCTCTACGTGGGCATCGATCTGATGCGCGAAGGAAAGGCGGACGCGTTTGTTTCCGGCGGCAATACCGGCGCGGTGATGGCGACGGCAACGATGATGTGCGGGCGCATACAGGGCGTAAGTAGACCAACGATTGGCTCGTTCTTTCCGTCTCGTGGCAATAGGCCCTGCCTGCTCATGGACATCGGCGCCAATGTCGACAGTAAGGCAAGATTCTTGGTTGATTTTGCCATCATGGGCGAGATCTACTGCAAGCTCATCCAGGGCGTTGAGCGTCCACGTGTGGCCCTGCTCAATGTTGGCGAAGAAGAGACAAAGGGCACCGAGGTTGTCCAGGAAGCTTCTGCCATGCTACGGGCACGACCGATCAATTATGTCGGGTTCTGCGAGGGCCGCGATATTCTCTCCGGCAAGTTCGACGTCATCGTTTGCGACGGTTTCGAAGGCAACATCGTCCTGAAGTTTGCCGAAAGTGTTCTTGGCTTCCTGAAGGATAAGCTCAAGTCGTACGCCAAGGGAAGTATTCTTCGTGGGCTTGCCATGGCTGCGGTTGCTCCAATGCTGAAAGCGGCACTCAAGGATATGGACTACCAGGAGTATGGCGGCGTTCCGTTGCTGGGAGTCAATGGTGTCGTCATCATTGGCCACGGCTCGTCATCGCCGAAAGCTCTTGCCAACATGATTCGTCGTGCCGTCGAAGTTGTCGACCGCGACGTCAACGGACACATTCGAGCCGCCATGGCTTCACCGACCACACCAACAGCAAGACAAGCATGAAGGCTACGATCACGGCGATCGCTCATTCCGTGCCGTCCGAGGTATACGATAATCAGTGGTTCGAGGACAAGATCGAGACCACTGACGAATGGATCCGCACGAGAACCGGTATCCGTGAACGACACTTTGCACCGGAAGGACAGGGTGTTACCGACATTATCCTACCGGCAGCGCAGGAAGCACTTCGACGCAGGGGCCTGACGCCGGCAGATGTCGATTGCATCATCCTGTGTACGGTGACGCCCGACCGGGTGTTCCCGTCATCGGCCGCGATCCTGCAACGAAAGCTTGGAGCCATCAATGCATGGGGCTTCGACTTGGCCGCCGCCTGCAGCGGCTTTGTCTACGGCATCTACACCGCAGCGAAACTCATTGAGTCTGGCGCCGTTCGGAACGTGCTGCTATGTGGCGGCGATAAAATGAGCGCCATCATCGATTTCACCGATCGGGCGACCTCTGTTCTGTTTGGCGACGGAGCCGGTGTTGTCTTTATGGAACCCGGCACCGATGATGCTGTCGGTGTGATGGATGCCATTCTCAAGATGGATGGTAACGGCGAGCAGTTCCTTCACCAGAAAGCCGGTGGCTCCATGCGACCACCGACGATCGAGACTGTCACAAACCGCGAGCACTTCGTTTATCAGGAAGGACAGTCTGTTTTCAAATCTGCTGTCAAAGGCATGGCAGATGTGTCCTACGAGATCATGGAGCGCAACGGACTCAGCGCCGCCGACGTTGCCTGGCTTATCCCGCATCAGGCCAACCTGCGCATCATTGATGCGACAGCCGACCGAATGGGATTGTCCAAAGACAAGGTCATGGTCAACATCGATCGATACGGAAACACAACGTCCGGAACGATTCCGATCTGCATGAGTGAATTGTACGAATCCGGTCGACTCGAGCAAGGCGACAACCTCGTCCTTGCAAGTTTTGGTGCAGGGTATACCTGGGGGGCAGTGCTGGTACGATGGGGATTGCCACGGATCCAATCCGAGGAAGGTTTGGCATGAATGCACTCCTCTTTGCCGGACAAGGTTCGCAGTACGTTGGAATGACTCGCGACCTTGCTGATGCGTATGACGTTGCTCGACAGCGGCTTCAGCTGGCTGACGAAACCGTGGGCTATGCACTGTCGGACATCATGTGGAATGGCCCTGCGGAGCGTCTTACCGAGACCCGATACACACAGCCCGCGCTGTTTGTGCACGAAGCTATCATTCTTGACCTCACAGGCATTGCCACGAGGGCCTCGTGCGTAGCAGGACATTCTCTTGGCGAATACAGTGCCCTGTATGCTGCCGGCGTCCTGACCTTCACTGATGCACTTTCGTTGGTCCAGCTTCGGGCCAACTTGATGTTCGACGCCGGCTCGCAAACGCCGGGTACGATGGCAGCCGTGGTTGGCCTGGATGACGACGTCGTGACCGAGCTCTGTCGTGAACTCGACGGTGTTGACGGTCATCGTCTTGTGGCTGCCAACTTCAATGCGCCGGGTCAGGTTGTCATCTCCGGCTCGGCAGATTACCTTCGGTCCAACCTAGGGCGATTCAAAGAGGCCGGAGCGAAGATCGTCAAGGAATTGCAGGTCAGCGGCGCCTTCCATTCGCCGCTGCTCAAGTCAGCCGAGACGCCGCTTGCCGAGCGCATTGCAGCGACGCCATTTGAAGATGCCCGCATCCCGGTCTATGCCAACGTGACGGCGTCGCCCCTTTCCAAGGCAGATGATTTGAAACAAGCCATCACCCGACAACTGACGGCTCCGGTATTGTGGACGGCAAGCCTGCGCGGAATGTGGCAGGATGGTGTCCGGACGTACACGGAGATCGGTCCGGGGAAGGTGTTACAGGGGCTTGTCAAGCGCACGCTGCCGGAGGCAACCGTCAGTGGCATTGACACGGCAGCCGATGTTTCCGGATTCTCAACAACAGGCGACGTATGACAACATTTGATCTTCAGGGTAAGGTGATCGTCGTGACGGGTGGCTCGCGTGGCATCGGCGAGGCCATTGTGCGTCGTGCCGTACGTGAGGGCGCCACGGTGTTTGCCACCTACAACGCCAGTTCTGAACGCGCACAGGCGATCGCTGACGATCTTGCGGAACAACCCGGCAGCGTCACCTTCACGAAGGTCGATGTCGCAGATGAAGCAGCTGCCATCGCCTTCATTGAACATGTTGTTGCAACGGCTGGACGCATCGACGGACTAGTCAACAATGCCGGCATCACGCGCGACGGACTCCTGATGCGTTTGTCCACCAAGGATTGGAATGACGTCATTCAGACCAACCTGACTGCAGCCTTTGTATTCTGCCGTGCCGTTTCACGCCCCATGATGTCTCAGCGCTCGGGTCGAATTGTCAACCTTGGTTCGCGTGTTGGCCTTGGCGGCAATGCCGGACAGGTGAATTACAGTGCAGCAAAGGCCGGCCTCGTCGGTTTGACGCGTTCCCTTGCAAAGGAACTTGCCAGTCGGAACATTTTGGTAAATTTGGTCGCTCCGGGATATGTCGCTACGGATATGACTGATAAGCTAACTCCGGAACAATTGGCTGCGTTCACGTCTGCAATCCCGTTGCGTCGTGCGGCCAGTCCGGACGAGATCGCGTCGGTCGTGTCGTTTTTGCTTTCGGATGCGTCCTCGTACATCACCGGACAGGTGTTGGACGTCGATGGTGCCTTGGCACTCTAACGTTTGTCATCACAACTCGGTACATTTTTCACACGTTTTTCGGGAACCCCTATGTCGACAGTGGCCCAAAAGGTGACAGAAATCATCGTCAGCAAGCTTGGCGTTGAAGAGTCACAAGTCACACCCACGGCATCCTTCACCAATGATCTCGGTGCCGATTCGCTCGACACGGTCGAACTCATCATGGAGTTTGAGCGTGCATTCAACCTGACGATTGAAGATTCCGACGCCGAGAAGATTCAAACGGTGGGCGACGCCGTGTCGTACATCGAATCGAAGTCCTGAGTCCGTTTACAATTATCGAGTCTGTATGCCTCGTGCAATACCCCGCATCGTCATTACTGGCTTAGGCGCCGTTTCTCCTATCGGTAACGACAAGGAAGCATTCTGGGAAGGGATGATGGCCGGTCGTTCCGGCGCTGGTCCCATTACCCGTTTTGACGCGTCGCAGTTCGAAACGCGGTTTGCCTGCGAGGTCAAGGACTTCGATCCACTGCCGTACATTTCGCGTAAAGAGGTCCAACGCATGGACCTCTTTGCGCAGTTTGCCATGGCGGCCGCCATCATGGCGGTCGAGGACGCCAACATCGATTTCGAGCGCGTCGACAGAGAGCGTGTCGGCGTCGTCTTTGGCTCCGGTATCGGCGGAATGTGGACGTATCATCACCAGCAGCAGAATCTGTACGAGCGTAACGGCGTTCCGGACCGGATCTCGCCGTTCTTCGTTCCGATGCTGATCTCCGACATTGCAGCCGGTCATATTGCAATCCGATACGGCCTGAAGGGTCCGAACTATGGCACGGTCTCGGCCTGTGCTACATCGTCGCACTCCATTGCAGACGCATTCATGCTGATGCAGCGTGGGATGGCCGATGTCATGCTTGCCGGTGGCGCAGAAGCCGTAGTCTGCCCGATGGGCATCGGTGGCTTCAATGCCATGAAGGCCCTTTCAACCCGCAACGACGATCCCAGCCATGCGAGCCGTCCGTTCGACAAGGACCGCGATGGCTTCGTGATGGGTGAAGGTGGTGGCATCCTGATCATGGAAACGCTCGAGCATGCCATGAATCGCGGAGCAACGATCTACGGAGAGATCCGCGGTATTGGTCTTACCGATGATGCCTTCCACATCACTCAACCCGCTCCCGGTGGGGAAGGGGCAGTGCGCTCCATGAAGCTGGCCATTGCCGATGCAGGACTGCAGCCGAGCGACATCGATTATATCAATGCGCATGGCACGTCGACCCCGTTCAATGATAAGTCCGAGTCTGCAGCTATCCGCTCGGTCTTCGGCGACCATGCCGACTCGCTGCTTGTCAGTTCGACGAAGTCAATGACGGGCCACCTGCTCGGTGCGGCCGGGGCAATCGAGGCGATCGCGACTGTTCTTGCCATCAAGCGCGGCAAGGTACCGCCAACGATCAATCAGATCACGCCCGATCCTGAGTGCACCCTTGACTACGTGGCAAACGTCCCCAAGGAGCGCACCATCAAGGCCGCGTTAAGTAACACGTTCGGTTTCGGCGGACACAACGCGACGTTGTGTTTTACCGCCTTCGAGCACTGATCCACCAGTTGTCCCGACTGACGTGAAGGACATAGTCCGTCAACTCTATGCCAATCTGCTGAAGCTTACCAGCGGACGCAGCCGCACGGCGGCGTTCAAAGAGCTGTTTCCGCCGATGGATATTCTGTCGCCGGAATCGGTGGCACAGCTAGAGCAGCACCTGGGCGTCAGCATCAAGACGGTCTCCCTGTTTGAACAGGCGCTCACGCACAGGTCATACCTGCAGGTGGTCAACTCTCCGGATCAGCATTCGAACGAGCGTCTGGAGTTTCTTGGTGATGCTATCCTTGGGATGATCACCGCCGAGTATCTGTTCTACAACAACAAGAACGTGCTCGAGGGTGAACTCACGAAGATGCGCTCCTGGCTGGTCAACAAGAAATCGCTTGCCATCTGCGCCAGAGCCATGCACCTCGAAGAGCATTTGCTGATCAGCTATAGCGCAAAGCAATCGCTCCAACGCGGCAACGATTCAATGCTTGCCGACGCCCTGGAGGCACTCATCGCCGCCGTCTACCTTGATCAGGGCTTCGACGCTGTACGGCGATTCATCATCGACAAGATGCTGCCCATCATGGTGCAGGAGTCGCTGGTTCACGATACGAACTACAAGAGCCTTCTGCTGGAAACCGTCCAGGCGCGCGGACAATCCGCACCAAGGTATGTGGTGATCGCCGAGGAAGGACCGGACCACGAAAAGCTGTTTACCGTCGAGGTCTGGGTCGACGATCGATGCGTCGGTACCGGAAAGGGCAGGAACAAGAAGGACGCCGAGCAGCAGGCTGCCGAAACCGGCATGCAAGCCTACATGCGTCGCCAATCGCCCAGAACGCAACCCGAAGACAGTAGGGAAGAAGGGGAGCGCCCGGCACGCCGACCGCGCCGACAAAGCCGTTAACGCAGGCTCCGTCTCACTAATTTGTGCGGCTTCTTCGTCTTTGCGGCTGCGGTCGATCCTCGCCGTAGCTTCCACGTTCGTTCTCTGACCCATACCCACCGCCATGCGTCGCATCCTTCTGTCCTGCTGTGTCACACTGGTTTCGCTAACGTCACTGCACGCGCAGTTTGGCGGAACGCTACCGTTTGGAAAAAACAAGGTCCAATACGAGCCCTTCTCGTGGCGCGTGGTGCAATCGGCGAACTTTGACGTGTACTTCCATACCGATGGCGAATCGGTTGCACGATATGCGGCAGATGCGGCCGAAAAGGCACTTGCCAAGATCGAAGACGAACTGTCGTTCACGGTCACTAAGCGCATCGCCTTCGTTGTCTACAACTCGCATAACCAGTTCCAGCAGACCAACGTGATCGACCAATACCTGAGCGAGGGCATCGGCGGCGTCACGGAGCTGTTCAAGAACCGTATCGTGATACCGTTCGACGGTAGTTATCAGCAGTTCGCCCACGTCATCCATCACGAACTTGTCCATGCCGTCCTGAACGACATGTTTTACGGCGGTTCGATGCAGTCACTTGTCAATAACTCGGCTCGGGCCATCATTCCGTTGTGGTGGAACGAGGGATTCGCCGAGTATTCAAGCGTTGGTGGCCTAGATATCAAGACCGACCAGTTCATGCGCGATGTCGCCGTCAGCGAGTACCTGCGAGGCTTCCAGCAACTCAACGGCTACTTTGCGTATCGTGGTGGACAGTCCTTCTGGTGGTACGTTGCCGAGAGGTACGGAAAGGGAAAGATCGGTGAAGTGTTCAACCGCTTCCGCGCCATTGGTGACGTCGAACAGACCTTCAAGTCTGCCTTCGGTATGACTGGCGAAGAACTCTCCGACCAGTGGGCGAAAGACATCAAACGCTACTACTTTCCCGACGTTGATCGCTATGAGTACGTCGAAGATTTTGCTTCCAGACTGACAAATCATCAGAAGGAATCGAACTTTTACAACACATCTCCCGCATTATCGCCCGATGGCGAACACGTCGCCTTCATCTCGGATCGCGATCAGGTCTTCGGCATCTACGTCATGAACCTGGCCACGAAAGACGTTCGCAAGATCCTGAGCAGTTCCCGATCGGCCGACTTCGAAGAGCTGAACATCCTGACGCCGGGCATCTCCTGGTCACCCGACGGAAAGCGCCTTGCCATTGGCGCAAAGGCAGGCGGCAACGATGCGATCTACCTTGTCGACGTCGACGACGAAGAGTACTTCAAGTTTGACCTAGGCTTCAAGACCATTGGTACGGTCTCGTGGTCACCCGATGGTTCGACGATCGCATTCGCCGGCTCGAAAGGCGACGGCAGGTCCGACATCTTCCTTTGGAGACCGGGGTCGAAAACGGTACGACAGCTAACAAACGACGTCTTTTCCGACTTCGATCCGACGTGGGCTCCGGACAGCAAGACGATCTACTTCCTGTCAGACCGCGGCGACTGGATAGGTGACGGCCAACCGCCGGTTGACCACCGCATGTGGCGGCACGACGTGTCGCAGATGGATATCTACCGCATCAACATTGATTCGGCAAACATCGATCGGATCACCACCGATCCGTCCATCGGAAAGTCTTCGATCGCCGTCGCTCCGTCCGGTAAGTCGCTTCTGTACGTAGCCGACTATAACGGTATCGCCAATCTCTGGGAGATCGACCTTGCCAGTCGTCGGAAGAAAGCCCGGACGAATTCACTGCAGGAAATCAGCCAGATATCCATCTCGAAAGATGGCGCGAAGCTTGCCTTTTCCTCGCAGAACCGCGTGGGCTATGACCTTTTTCTGCTGAAGTATCCGTTTGACCAGAAGGAACGCGACACAC
The DNA here is from genome assembly GCA_018882585.1 of Candidatus Kapaibacterium sp. Classification (GTDB taxonomy): domain Bacteria; phylum Bacteroidota; class Ignavibacteria; order Kapaibacteriales; family Kapaibacteriaceae; genus ZLKRG46. The sequence continues at coordinate 969 of VFFB01000072.1, read as the reverse complement.
TACCGCTCACGAAGTTCAGACAGGATCAGATTCGGCAGGCGAACTCGCTTGCCAGTGTCGCGACAAACCCTGAAGGCAGTAAGGCAGATTCGGTCGACTCCTACGGAGCATTTGACGTAAGCTTCGATACCGAACAGAAGGTTCGTCCCAACGAGGACGTCATCCAGTCCGCACAGACATCTGCAGATGCATCGGCGTCAGGCGAGGCCGATGCCTATGCGATCCGTGATTACAAGGTGACGTTCTCACCTGATATCGTTACAGGAAATGCCGGCTACAGCAATTGGTTCGGGGCCCAAGGCGCAATCCAGATGCTCTTTTCTGACATGTTGGGCGATCACGAGATCTACTTCCTGGCGAATCTCTTTGTAGACCTGGCGAACTCAAACTTCTACATCAGCTATCGTTACCTTCCCAACACGATCGACTACTCCGTCTCTGCCTTTCAGAATGCCGGCTTCACGTACGTTGGCGGATATCTGAATCGGCTTCGTAACTACGGTCTTGTCGGAGCGGCATCATATCCCTTCAGCAAGTTCACGCGCTTCGATCTCGGTCTGCAGGCAACGGTGATGTCGCGCGAGAACATCGACCTTGTGCAGGTTCCTGTTCTGAACCGATTTGTCATGGTACCACAGGCTTCGTACGTGCTTGACAATACCATTCCCGGCCTCTGGGCACCGCACGATGGTACGCGTCTAAATCTTACGCTTGAAGCATCGCCGAAGATCGGTTCAAGTGGTCTTTCGTTCTCAACCCTGCGCGGTGACGTCCGTCGCTACTTCGGCATCGGAAATGACTACACGTTCGTCGTCCGCGCATCCGGAGGCGTCAGCATTGGCGGAAATCCACAAAAGTTCTTCATCGGCGGCATTGACGGCTGGTTGAATTACCGTCTGTCGAACGAGCGTTGGCCCTTCCAGGAACCCGAGGACTTTGCCTTCACACGTCCAGGGTGGCCCTTGCGAG
>VFFB01000182.1 GCA_018882585.1 Candidatus Kapaibacterium sp. | reverse complement strand
GTATTGGCCGGAGATGAAAATGAGGTCGATCACGACTACAGCGTCATTCTTGGAGGACACGAGAATGAAACGGATGGCGAGTACAACCTGATGTACGGCGAGCACATCAATCCAACCGTCAATGCCGACTATCGCATCTACTTCTTCAATGAGCAACACCCCGGACGTCTTGGTCTGAACCGATCAGAGATCCTCTACCCCATTCATGTTGGCGACGCAACGACGAATGGCAACGGCGCCTACCTGACCGGGGGCGGCGTTTGGACCAACGGCTCGTCGCGAACATTTAAAGACCGATTTACAGCACTTGATGCCGAACAAGTGCTGCGTGGCATTGCCTCGCTTGATGTGAACGGATGGTATTACCGAGGCACGCAGGAGTATCACATCGGACCGTTTGCCGAGGATTTCTATAAGACCTTTGGCACCGGTGTAGGTGATCCGCAGGCAGCTGCAAAACATCTCTCGGCGCTTGACGTTGCCGGCGTTGCGCTCCGGGGAACGCAGGAGCTCCTGCGAAAGCACACCTCGATTGTATCTGAAGTCGAAGCCCTGCGCAAAGAGAACAACGAACTCCGACAACTCGTCGAGCGCCTCGCAGAAAAGCTCGGCGTCGACCTGCATACGCAACCAGCTGTGCGCACGCCAAGATGAAAGCCTGGATTACCACATTGCTGGTCCTTGGCTGCATGCTTGCGGCATGGCAGACGACAACGGCGCAGTACAAACATCCGCGCCACGTCATCTCGGGTGCAGGCGGACGGATGTCGTCTGCAACTGCCAAGCTGGAAGGTACACTGACCCAGACGGCGATCGGATATGTCGGCGGACCGGATTCAACGGCGCACGTAGGATTCTGGTATCCGGTCGTGACGACGAAGGAGACAGACTCAGCGGTCATCATCATTGCACTTCCCGACACGAAGGCTAAGACGGGCGACATCATCGACATTCCAATCATCCAGCAGAACAGTCGGTGGTCGACCCGCAATGCTCCATCAACAGTGTCCGTGTCTGTAGCAGTCAATGGAAGCGTACTCCAGCCGATCGATCCAACAGCCACGTGTCCACCCGCCGGTTTGTGCACGCTGAGTGTACAGGCACGGCCCCTGGCATCAGACGGTGTCCTTGCCGTCATGCGATGTCAGGTCAAACTTGGCGATGCCGACATGTCGCCCCTACATATCACTGGTGTCACCTGGCCTCCAAACTCGCGTGTGCACTGCATCGTCCGCCACGGCAGCTTGCAGGTCACGGATATCTGTCGAGAGGGTGACTCCACGCGGTTGATCATCGCCGGCGAAGCGACACGCCTGATGCCGCCGCGGCCTTCACCTGCCGTAGCGATGATCGATGGCTCCTACTCGTTGGCAGGACGAACAGATGTCAGCCTGACCATCGTTGACGCAACAGGTCAGGTGGCCCAGACGGTCGTCGCACTGCCACAACCTGCCGGATCGTACACGTACCGACATGATGTAAGCGGCCTGCCGGTCGGACAGTACTTCCTCGTCCTGCGAACTGATGAGGCCATCTGCATGCAACCATTGGCCATTGCACGATGAGCATGCTACGTACCGCGTTGCTCGGGCTGATCCTTGCATGCAGAATACATACAGCAAGGGCACAGTCCGTTGGTGGCGGCATCTCGCTCGGCACCCCGTACCATGTCTCGACCATGAAAGGTCTGCCGGGACTTATCACCTGCTGTGCCGGCTACGACCACGCTCTCGGCAGCATATTCGAAGGACACGGCCAGGCACGGTTCTGGATCGGCAACGGTATCTGGCTGCAGACAAGCCTCGGCTATCAATCCGAGAAGGCAACATTCAATGCCGACGAACCCACCGTCATGGATGGTGGCGGCATAGCCGTCAACGGGCTGATCCGTCACTCGCTCTCGACATCAATGTCGGCAGCAAGCCTTGATCTCTCAGCGATGACAACGGTCCCGGGACTGCGGGCAATGAACATCTCCCTGGGAGCACGTCTGAACGCGATAACGTCAACGGCATTCAGCCAGGAATCTCGAATCATCACTCCCGACAATGTGCGGTTCGAGAACGGGGCCCGTGTTCGCAATGCCGAGAGTGGCGATATCCCCGGCCATCAGACGATGCTGACGTCCATCCTTGGTCGTGTGGGCTGGACCTTCGACATGCGAGTTCTTTCGGTGGAACCCTTCGCCGCCTTCGAAGCAGGCATCACCGGCGTTGCCAGCGGTGTCTCATGGCAGCGGCATGCAGTTCGACTTGGCGTCGACATTCTGTATCATCTGCCATCAAGCACCGAGCCCGAGCCGGAACCAACACGGCCGCTGCCCGACGTCAGATACAGGCCACTTGCCCGGCACATTCCGGATGTCATGCAGCCACGACGAGTTAACGTCCAGCAGGCCGACGTCCCCGCAGAGAAACCGCCACTCAAGCTCGACCTGGAGCTCACAGGCGTGAACATGTACGGCGACTCTGTTCCCGCACAAGAGCTGAAGTTCAGAAGTGTACTCAGCCGCATCATGGCTCCGATGCTTCCCTACATCTTTCACGAAGAAGGGTCGATCATTCCGGCATCGCGGTATCGATTTGCGCAAGCCGGCAAGCAGGACTTCGACCTTGATTCGCTGTCACGCAACTCCTCCATCATTGACATTCACTACCAGTCGCTCAATGTGATCGCCGAGCGCATGCGCCGACATCCGGAAGCAACATTGACCATCACGGGCAATGGCGCCGGTGCCGGCAGCGAAGAGAATGATCAGGCATTGGCCGCAGCGCGAGCTGCGTGGAGTCGGGATTACCTTGTCAACACGTGGGGTATCGATCCCAAACGTCTGCGTACAGAGTCCTATAC
>VFFB01000071.1 GCA_018882585.1 Candidatus Kapaibacterium sp. | reverse complement strand
ATCCTGTACGTGCTGTTCTCGTTCGTGATGACGGGCGTTGCCAACTACACGGAGTTTGCCGGTGCTGCCGCACCCGTGGCTGTTGCGATCGAGAAGATGGGTGTTTCATGGCTTGGACCGGCGATCAACCTGGCCATCATCGCAGGCTACTCCAGCGTGATCCTTGTGATGCTGCTTGGCCAGTCGCGCGTGTTCTACACGATGTCCAAGGACGGACTACTGCCGAAGCTGTTCAGCGAGACGCATCCCAAGTTCAAAACGCCCTGGAAGTCCAACATCCTGTTTGCCTTTGTCGTGAGCCTGTTCGCCGGCTTTGCCCCGATCGCCCTGGTTGGTGAAATGACATCAGTTGGTACACTCTTCGCCTTTGTCGTTGTCTGCGGCGCCGTCTTGGTGCTGCGTTACAAGGAGCCGAACCGTGAGCGTCCGTTCAAGACGCCGCTCGTGCCGATTGTGCCGATCCTTGGCATTGTGTCTTGCGGTGGACTGCTGGTCTCGCTCTGCTTCAGCGATTGGATGCATGCCGCACGTCTGTTCGTCTGGCTTGGCATCGGCCAGATCATCTACTACGTCTACAGCACGAAGCACTCGAAGATCCGTCAGGCAGCTTCATGAGCTTCAAGCGTGCCCTTGGACTGTTCGACTCGACAATGATCGTTGCCGGATCCATGATCGGATCCGGCATCTTTATTGTGAGTGCAGACATCGCCCGCACAACAGGCACGCCGCTGCTGCTGCTTGCCGTCTGGGTCATCACGGGCGTGCTCACGCTGACCGCGGCCCTGTCGTACGGCGAGCTTGCAGGGATGTTCCCACATGCGGGTGGACAGTACGTCTACCTGCGCGAAGCATTCGGTCCGCTGGCAGGATTCCTGTACGGGTGGACGCTTTTTACCGTGATCCAGACGGGAACCATTGCCGCCGTAGGTATGGCCTTTGCCAAATACACGGCCGTCTTCATTCCCTCGGTCGCCGAATCCAACGTTCTTCTCGACCTTGGGCCTATCAGAGTTAATGGGGCTCAGATGGTCGCTATCGCGAGCATCCTTGTGCTGACGCTGATGAATACGCGCGGTGTGCAACTCGGGAAGCTGATCCAGAACGTGTTCACCACGACGAAGATCGCCAGCGTAATCGCCTTGGCTGGCATTGGCATCATCATCGGTTGGAACAGCGACGTCTTCACCGCCAACTGGTCGACCATCACCTCGGGCATCGTACCGCAGGGATCATGGACACCGGTGACGGCAACAATACCGCTGGTCTTTGCCGTTGCCGTGGCCATGGTCGGTTCGGTCTTCTCGAGCGACGCCTGGAATAACATCACGTTCGCTGCCGCCGAAGTGCGCGATCCGTCAAAGACGATTCCTCGGGCGCTGATCATCGGCGTCTCGCTGGTGACGTTGCTCTACCTTGCCTGTAACGTGGCTTATCTTGGGCTGCTGCCGCTGGTGGGTGACCCCGACGGCGCTACGGCGCTGGCGCGCGGCATCTCGCATGCAACCAACGACCGTGTGGGGGCCGCCGCGGCCGACGTGATGTTTGGGGGCGTCGGCGCTGCCGTGATGGCGGCGCTCATCATGGTGTCGACCTTCGGTTGCAACAATGGTCTTATCCTGAGCGGGTCTAGGGCATACTTCGCCATGGCAAAGGACGGACTGTTCTTTGCAAAGGCGGCCGCGCTCAACGAGCGCGGCGTCCCGGCAACGTCGCTGTGGATCCAAGCGGCATGGGCATCGGCACTATGCCTTAGCGGCACGTATGGCGATCTGCTCGACTACGTTGTGTTTGCCGTTCTGCTGTTCTATGTTGTCACGATCGCAGGTGTCTTCCACCTGCGTCGAACGCGTCCCAATGTTGAACGACCCGTCAAGGCCGTTGGATATCCCGTGATGCCTGCCATCTACATTGTGGGGGCAGTGTTCATCTGCGTTGCACTGCTGATCTACAAGCAGCAGTACACGTGGCCCGGACTCATTATCGTGGCCTCGGGCATGCCGATCTATGCGCTGTGGCGTCGCGTCAACGGACGACGGTCAGCATTGCAGTAGCTGCACCGGACGTCGTGCTGACGCGGACCAAGTAGCGTCCGTCTGCCACAGACGATCCGTCGGCTGCGCGGCCGTCCCAGCTAACCACGTGTGTTCCCGGCAGCACGTCTGCCCACGTGAATTGCCACATCCTGCGTCCCGTCATGTCATAGATCGAGACATCAAGCGGTGTCACACGATCGACGTCGATCTGCAGCGTTGCGCCCTCTGCCGTTGGATTCGGTGCCAGACGCAGCGCCGACGTCAGTGCAACGTCGTCGTTCACGCCCGTCGTGGTAACGCTCGTCTCCACGGCGCGTCCCATATCGTAATACGTTCCGCTTGCCGGCGTTGACCGAAGGGCGGCGCAGACGACCTTGTACCGCACTGCCCCTTCATAACTCAGAGAGTCCTTGAACGACGTCTCGGTGATCGGTGCGGGTGTCAGGCGCTTATATGTGCCCGTAGGGCCGACGGCACGATACAACAGATAACCGTCGACAGCTTTGGTGGGTGCTGTCCACGTGATGTTAACCTTGTTTGGGAACTCTGCCGTTGCCACCACGGACGAGACAGCAGGAACGGGAATCATTTCCGAGCGTAGGGTAGGGTCGCCGATCAGGGCGATATGAATGCCCCGATCGCCGATGCTGGCAATTGCCGCACCTTGGTCGGTGTAGATCACGTTCGGCACATAGTTGCCAAGTGTACCATTGACGATGGTCTGATTGTTTTGCGAGATGCGCAGACTGTGGCCGATGGGCTCGCCAAGTGCCATATGGTGCAGATACCAGTGTGGGCGTCCGCTCCAGCCGCAGACAAGGATGCGCGGGTCAGAGGCGACCGATGCGCGCATGAAGTTGTTCTGCGTATTCCAGTCGCCGAAGTAACTGCCGAACAGCATCGAGAATACTGCGTGGGCCGGCTTGCTGGCGAAGTCGGCGCTTGTGCCAACGCCGCCGGCGCTTGTGTTGGTGCCGCCACCGCAGCCATAGCCAAACTGATAGGTCGTCGGCCCCGCAAGGTCGCCAAAGAAATCGCCGGCGCGCACACTGGTGTCGCCGCCGAATACAACGAACGACCTCCAGGCCGACGCGGCGAAGACCTCGCCGTAGGTGCCAAAGTTGTCATCAATGATGCCGCCGCGGCGAACTGACCATGCGTTGGAACGGTAGGCGTGATTCTTTTGGAAGTAGCGCTTGAGCAGATCGACTTCGGTGACGCCGCTGAAGACCGGCATATCGAAGAAATCGACGCGGCCAACGGGAATCTCGACGGGAGAGGTAAACAGCGAGGCGTCGTACTTACCGTCGCCGGGTACGTTCGAGTTATCAGGCCGCTGGGTATTCGGGGAGTTGACGTTGCGGTCGCTGTACGGTCCGTTGATATCGCCATAGATGCCATCTGCGGGCCACGCTCCCAGATGGTCGGGATGGCCGTCGGGTCTGGTGCTGCCGGAGTAGGGAACAGCCACGCGTCCGATCAGGAAGATCGCGCTCAGCGGATCGGCCTTGTGCTCCTCCTTGATCAGGGTACGCACTAACGTAACCTTGCCACTGTCGAATTGCTCAGCCCTCGGTACATAGCGGCGCTTGACCGTCCAGCCCTCAGCTTCGAGGTCGTTTCGCAGCGTGTCCAACTGTCGCGACAGCGGCTGCTGCATCGTCGAGTCGATCACAAGCAGCACCCGGCCGCGGTCGGCCGGTACGACCTTGGAGCCTGCCGCCACATATCCCGTCGCAATCCACTGGACATAGAGCGGGTTGCCGGTGACAGAGTCGTTGCCCACCTGTCGACGCGACATGCGCAGCACACGATACTCGTAGCCAACGCCCTCGTTGCATCCCGCGTCCGTGTACGATGTTGCCGTCGAATCAAGCACGACAATTGGCGTTGTGCCAAACCCTTCGTCGAAGACGCCTTTGCGGTAGATCTCATACTCCTTACCGTCGGCCACACTTGGCCAGGAGAGCGTGATCGCCTTTGCGCCGGCGTTGTACGACGCTCGTACGGCAACAGTGTAATCCTTGGGGCCCTGCGACAATGCTGGTACGGCAAGGAGCGCAAGAGCCAGTACGATGCTGATCGTCTGCTTCGACATGGGGGCTTCCGGTGATTGGTGAACAACTCGACAGACACATCAAGTTAGCCCATGCGTGCACATTCACAAAGCATGGACATGCCTCTGCTTCGTATCTTTCGCGCGTGCACGCGCCCAGCCGCGACGCACATGGTGGTGTGACCTTCTCCCGAGGCCGTATGCGCATTCGATACCATGTATTCCTGCTGCAGATCTTCATGTTCTTCGGCGCTGTTGCTGCACGCGCGCAGTATCCGGCGCAGTGTGACACGCGGAAGGACTGCATCTTCAATGCCGTGCAAAGCACGGTAACGTCGGGTCGCAATGCCCACTTTATCGAAGTACAGTCCGCACCGACAAAGGCGCAGCAGACAGCGCTCACTGTCGAGCTTTGGGCGAAGATCGAACGGCAAGCAGGCAAGAAGGTCTTTGTTGCAGGTCTTTGGGGGCCGCTGCAGGACTATAACGATCAATGGCTCATCTCCATTGATGAACAAGACCGACTGACCTTCCAGGTCAACGGTGACGTAACACGTCTTGGCGCCGCCGACAACACGATTGCCCAAGCAGCATTCTCGCAGTACTACGATACGTGGACCCACATTGCCGGCGTCTTCGATGGTGGCTCGGCTTCTGTGACGCTCTACATTAATGGCGTGGCCGTTGCCGGCCCCGTCACCAATACTGTCCATCCGGCAACGTATCTCAAGGGCATGGAGCGCGGCGATCTTACCACGCAGTTCGGTTCGTGTAATGCTCTTGCCGACGACGCGAATCTGTATAGGACGCTCAAGGGCTTCATGGACGAGATCCGTGTGTGGTCTCGAGCCAAGACAGCCACCGATGTGATGTGCCAGAAGGATCGATCTCTGAATGGCAACGAGGCCGGACTCGAACTGTACTACCGTTGCAACGAACCCGTAAACAACGTGGTGCAGATCTGCGATGCAACGGGAAAGAACCGTCCCGGATTGTTGCGAGCCGGCGCATCGAATAAGACATCCGATCGCGCATCGCCCAAGATGATGACCGTGTCGCCATCCGTTGTGAACGACACGCTGCGCTGCGACTCGACCTGGACGATGACGTTCCGCATCCAGGATACATCCGTCTGCGGATCCAGCGTCACCATGCGCGTGCGCGGTCCCGAGGCCGGAGCGTTCACGCTTTCGCAGACGAGTGCAACCCTCGTGCCGGGTCAGCCCATCGATATCACGGTTACCTACAAAGGCGTGAACGTTGGATATTTCCTTGATACGCTCGAGATCCGGCCGACCGACAGGTGCGGCCTTCCGGTGACCTTCATCAAGCTCAATCTGACGCGATTGACGGAACTGGCGTACTCGCGTTCCTTCATCAAGTTCGATACACTCTACGTAGGCTGCGTCAATCAATCGAGTATCGACTCGACCATCACACTGTGCAATACGTCGGACGTGCTAGGTGCTCCGCGCGAGATGACCATCACGAACATTCTCGGGAAGGATCCCACAAGCTATCGCGTGATGAACGTGACGTTCCCGCTAAAGCTCGCTCCCGGACAATGCACGACGCTGGTAGTCCGCTCATTCGTTCGTGATACCACGGCCGACTACACAGATACGCTGCGTATCTACTCCGACGATCGCTGCCAGAAAACTCCGGGCATGATCGCCATCATCGGGCGCACGCAGGAGGTGATTTCGATTAAAAATCCGGGCGGTACGGCTCGCATCGACAAGATCAACTTTTCGCCGGCATGTCCGGGCACACTTAGTAACCCTGTCTACTACGTCTGGGAGAATCTGACGCTTGCCCCGATCACGATCGATACCATTATCGTACCCAAAGACTTTACGCACTACAGGGTGCGATTCCCGAATGTTCTGCAGCCGAAGACCGGCTATCAACCACTGGCCGTCCGATTCAGACCTACGGCTCCGGGAGTAGTCCGCGACAGCATCATCATCCGCACCAAGATCCAGGGATGCGACATCGAGCGAAAGATCTATGTCAACGGCCGAGGCTACGACAACAAGGTCGAATGGGAGCTTGACACGCGCATCGACTTTGGCGATGCCATCGTTGGACAGCAGACGCAGATGAATGTTCGAGCCACGAATAAGTCGACGATCGATACGATGAACGTGTCGCTCTACGTCGAGAAAGGCGAGGCCTTCAGTTTGATCAGCACCGGACGGCGCATCCTTCCGGGCGAGACGGTGAACATTCCCGTTGTGTTCCGGCCGATCGACGACATCGAATACATTGATCGGCTGTGTCTGTTCGAGACACGCTGCTATGCCGTTGACTGCATTGAGCTGCGTGGACGAGGCATCCTTGAAACGTTCCGATTCTCGCCTCTGGTGATGGAAACCGAAAACGTGGTTGCCTGCGGTTCGGGACTCGACACCGTGTACATCGTGAATCTGACAAACACGCCGCAGACAATATCGAATGTCGTACTGAACAATCCGTCGGGCAAGTTTGCCGCCGTGAAACCGGCCATGCCGTGGACGTCCTTCACGATCCCTGCGCGCGACTCGTTGCCATTCGAGCTGCGTTACACACCAAATGACGTGACCCGAGATCGTGCAGACCGCGCCTACATCTCGTTCGAGTCGGCAAATCAGGCGAAGTGGCAGGTGCAGCTGATCGGTACATCGGCAACGCCAAAGCTGTTCGTGACAGCGCTCACGGCATTTGGTACCGTCGAAGTTGGCGACCGACGTCGGGCGAAGGTCGCGATCGAGAACACGTCGTCGATGCCGGTCCGCGTTGACAGCCTAGCCATCTCGAACGGCTTCGTCATGATCGATACGTCCCGCGTCATTCCGACGATGCTCGATCCCCGCGATTCCATCGTGGTCGAGATCGAGTTTGTTCCGACAGGGAATGCCAACTACAATGGCAGCATCCGGGCATTCTCATCCGAACCATGTGCGATCAATGCCTCGGGGCAGCTGCAAGGGCGCGGCATCATCGTCGAACTTGAAAGCGCCCTTAGCCTGATCAACTTCGGCTATGTCCGCCCCTGCGAATGCACGACCCGCATGCTGCCGCTGCTGAATGGATCCTTGGTCCATCCGATGACGGTAGACTCCATCTGGTTCGACTCGACGGGGATCACTGGTGGACGCCCGCAGTTCTTCTCGTGGAAGTCCATCTATTCGCCAAACGGAACACTGCCGTTCACGATTCCGCCGGATACACGTGACACGGTCTTCATCACGTTCTGTCCGAATACGCCAGCCGATGCAGCCCGACTCGATGTGCGCGCAACAGTCCACGTCAAGGCCCGCGGCAGCGGATGGGCGAAGACGACCGAGACCTTCCTTGCAGGCAAGCGTTCACTTACGTTCAGTCCGACGCCCCTTGCCGTGCAGTTTCCGTATGGTGTGGTTGACGTGATCAGTCCCGTGCCGCAGACAGTGAAGGTGAAGATTCCGGATTTCACCGTGAATCCGTACCAGGACGAGGTTGTGATCGATTCCATCACGTTCATGCCTGATGAGCGTGTATTCCTGGTGGTGAATCCACCGGCATCGAGTTTCCCGATGCGCATCAAGCCCGGCGAGGAACTGTCGATCGAGCTACGGCAGCGTCCTCGCGCTCCGCGTGATTACGAAGCGAAGATGGTGATCCACTACTCGCAGCCATGCCGTGGCGGCGATACGACCGTGCTCGTTAAGGGCGGTGGCTTTGCACAGCCTAAAGGTCTTGCCTTTGCCTTCGATCTGGCCCGCATGGAGACGGATACGTTCAACATGTACTCGTGCGATACGCTTACGGTTCCTGTCTATTCATCCATCACGATCGATGCCTCGGTGGTCGACATGAAGATGCGTATGAACTTTGATTCGACGCAGCTTCGCTTGGTCGATGTCACGTCGCCCGTCCTTGGCCGCTCCTGTACGGCGCAGACCGGTGGCATCACGTATTCGCCTTCAGTGATCGCTGCCCCCTCGCCATACGGTGGAATCAACGTCACGTGTAAGAACTTCTGCGGCGTGGACTCGCTGTCGCCGTTCATGTACGCACGCTTTGTGACGGTGGCGAATAACAGGGTGAATAGTCCGCTCACGATCGATAGTATCGACTTCGATACCGAGGATGTGATCCTATACCGGCTGGTGGCAAGCGGCGAGAAGGCGGTCGTGATCGCCCGAAAGAGCGAGATCGCTTTCCCGGCAGGCCTTGCATTCGACAGTGTTCGCGTCCTGTCATGCGTCGATCGTACGATGACGATCGTGAACGTTGGCGATGTGACGAATACACTCGATTCGCTGCTTGATCTTCCGGAATTCGTTACGCTTGTATCGACGGTTCCGGCGCTGCGCGACAGCGTCCGTCCTGGCGATTCAGCCATCATCACGCTGCGGTTCTGTCCGCAGCGCGAGGATACGATCGTCAGCGACATCATCGCCGTGTCGTCGGCCCCCTGCGACACACGCGACACCACGACCGTCTCGGGGCTTGGCTACGCGCCGGAACTCGAGTTGTCGATGATGGCAACGAATACGTTCTTCCTGCCCAATCAGCTGGGCGGTGCGATCGGCGATACCATCACGATTCCGGTGATGGTGGAGCGCGACATCGAGGCCACGTATGGAGGAACGACCTACTGGCTGAATGGACTGAACTTTGATGTCGACGTCGTCCATGATAAGCGATCACTGAAGTACATCGGTATTGCCTCGCAGGCCGAGCAGAACATGACGGTGACGTCCGTACCAGGCATGGTCCAACTTGCACTGCGTGGCGTCGATACCGTCCGCTCCGGCCCGCTGGCAACATTGCGCTTTGTTGTGACGGTACCCGAATTCGAGCAGTCGTCGATCGCCGTGTCGGCACGCGGCTTCCTGTCGGATTCACTGCAGTTCATTGATATCGTCCCGAAGGATGCTACCACACCGTTCGTTACGACGGGGCAGTGCAACATCACGGTGATGAAGTTCTCTGATGCCGGGTCGCCGATGGTTGATGTTCGACCCAATCCGGTTTCGGGCGATGCAACGATCCTCTTCCGCATGCAGGAAACGGTTGGCGTCACGGCGTCGATCGTCGATGCGGCTGGACGTACGGTCCGCCAGCTGCTTGACGGCTCTGTGCGTCTGGTGGGCGGAGAGTATGCTCTGCGAATGTCGACCGACGATCTGCCTGCGGGCGTGTACTCGCTGCGTCTTGACGCCGGCGTGTTCTCGTCAGTAAAGCTGTTTATCATCGTCAAGTGACCGACGTTGCTGTGTTGGGGGCCGGCGCAGCCGGCCTCATGTGTGCGTCGGTTGCCGCAGCCCATGGCCGCAGCGTCATGGTGCTGGAGCATAATGACCGTCCGGGTGCAAAGATCCGCATCAGCGGCGGCGGGCGCTGCAACTTTACCAACATCGGCACCTCGCACCGCAACTTTATCTCGCGCAATCCGGAGTTCTGTCGGTCCGCTCTTGCACGGTACACACCACGCGACTTCATCGACCTTGTCGACAGTTACGGCATCGCATGGCACGAGAAGACGCTCGGCCAGCTCTTCTGCGACGGCTCGGCACAGCAGATCATCGACATGCTGGTGGCCGAGTGCAATCAGCACAACGTTGGCCTGCACTACGGCATCAATGTGCGGCGTGTGACCAAGACCGATGTGTTTCACATCGAAACGACATCGACCACCATCAACGCCCGCAACGTCGTGATCGCCACGGGTGGCCTGAGCATTCCAAAGCTTGGCGCATCCGACGTCGGCTACCGCATTGCACGTCATTTCGGGCTGTCCATTGTCCCGCCCGAACCTGCCCTTGTCCCCGTTACGTTCGATGCGTCCTTCGAGTCCAGGTGGGGGGCATTGTCGGGCGTGAGCGTCGACGCCGTGGTGTCGGCCGGCGATGCTGTATTCCGCGAGAATCTCCTGTTCACACACCGTGGTTTGAGCGGTCCGGCCATCCTGCAGGCTTCGTCATACTGGCATGCCGGCGAAGCGATGCGCATCGATCTGCTGCCCGAGATTGATTCGCAGGAGTTGTTCCCACAGCCGAACCGTGAGCACCGCACGGTGCAGAACGTACTGTCGACGCTACTGCCGCGACGCGTAGTCGAACACTGGGACGATCCTCGGCTGCAGCAGCGCGTCGATCAACTCTCACGCCGGGCACTGGCCGATGTTCTTGCAGCGTTCCATGCGTGGAGCGTGCAGGCTAGCGGCACCGAAGGCTATGCCAAGGCCGAGGTGACCCGTGGTGGTATCGATACCTATGAACTGTCGCAGACAACGATGGAATGCCGACGCATGCCCGGACTGTATGCCATCGGCGAAGTGGTTGACGTTACAGGCTGGCTGGGAGGGTACAACTTCCAGTGGGCATGGGCCTCGGCAGTCGCCGCCGGTAAGGCGCTGCAGTAGCGATCCGTACCATAGCTCCGAATTGGGTGAATCTCGTCATGATCTTGCACGACGATTTCCCGTATGTTTCGTTCAGCATTCACATTCAGGGGAGCCAATGCCGTGCGCTCCGGTCATACTGCTGTTCTAGCTTCGATCGCAACCATGCTGCTGTGCCTTTGCAGCGAGAGCGTTGCGCAAACACGGATCGACCTTGACGCGTACAAGCGCTATCGCGCCGAACGCAAGGGAATGACGACCGAGGGACTGCTGCAGGAATTCCCGGCAGGAGTGTTTCGCTCAACAGTGTCGGTCGATGCCACCCGCGCTCGCTACGCCGATTCCATCGCCATCAAGTATGGCCTCACGTCCGACGAAGGCGACCTGCTTCGCAGTCACGGCTTCGTGGTTACCGAACGTCTTGCCTTCGACGAGTACTATCGCGCCTACTATGACGCATACCTGAAGGATCTGCCAGTCTATATCTCGGCCGATGCCGTGCTGCATGCCTTTCACAGGACGTATGCCAACATTCTGAAAGACATCGAAAAGCATGCGCTGGCCGATCTGCTGGCTGCCAGCCTTGAAGACATGACGATGCAGTTGCGTCGTATGCCCCAAGGCACGACGCCCGCAGCACAACAGGCCTACCGCGATGTCGACGTCTACCTTGCCGTTGCCCGGGCACTGATCCTTGGTAGCGACGCAACCGCGCCAGTCGATCTCGAAGCGATAGGTGCGGCAGACTCCGTCCTTACTGCCATTCTTGCCGAGCAGCCGACGCAACTCACCACATTCACGTCCGTTCCTCGCGTCTTTGATTTCAGTCAGTGCAAGCCGCGTGGACATTATGCCGGCGATGAACAGCTGGAGAAGTACTTCCGCACGATGATGTGGTTGGGGCGCACAGAGATCTACATCACAGCTCCCAAAGGCGTGGATCCTCCGGTCCCACCCGAAGACGTGCTTCGGCAGTGCGGCATGGCCGTCCAGCTCGCGCGGACGATGGCTTCCTCGGTTGCTCGCGAGCAGTTCGCGTCCATCGACACGCTGCTGCGTTCCTTCCTGGGCGAACAGGATAACGTGGCCTCGCAAGACGTCATCGCCTATGTCGAGTCCAGGAATCTTGATGTTGATGCCCTTGGTGATCCCTCGACCCTTACCGCCTTCCGGCAGGCGATGATCGATGCCGGAGGTGGACAGCAGATCCTGTCGCAGATCCTGATCAGCGACGCAACCGAAGAGATCACGCCGGCAGCCTCGTGGATGCTGATGGGACAGCGGTTCCTGTACGACTCTTTCGTACTGGCGAACGTTGTGTTCGATAAGACCAGCGAACTGCGCATGATGCCTGATCCGCTTGATGCGCTGTTCGTACTTGGTAACGATGCGACGGCGCAGCTGCTGATGCCGGAGATCACACGATGGAAGTATGCCGAGAACCTTGCCTCGCTGCGATACCTGACGAACACGTTCGAGCCGGCGTACTGGGAGCAATCGCTCTATACGTCATGGCTGGGAGCGATCCGTTCGCTGAATCCGCCGTCAGAGCGCTCCGCACTACCGCAATTCATGCAAACGGCGGCATGGTGGCAGAAGACCATCAACACGCAGCTTGCGTCGTGGGCCGAGCTACGGCATGATAACCTGCTTTATGGTAAGCAGTCATACACGGGCGGTCTGGGCTGCTTCTATCCGCGTGGCTTCGTCGAACCACGTCCCGAGCTTTACGCGCGCATCGGCGCCGCTGCGGGACGTTTCAAAGATGTCCTGGCGCGCTTCGCAGCAGACCTTCGCCGCCAGGGTCGCAGAGAGCAGGCAACCGACATTGCGGGGATAGCCGCGACGGCTCTGCCCGACATCGCGTCAACCATGACCGTCCTTGCCGCCATTGCAACGAAGGAGCTTGCGTCGCAGCCGCTCAGCGTCGAGGAGCAAAAGGTGATCGACGGATGGATCATGATCAAGGATACTCCCATGGGTGGTTGCGTTGTTGACTACAACGGCTACTATCCGCGGATGCTCTATGACGTCACCACGCAAGTGAACCAACAGCCGGTCGACCACATCATCGCCGACGTGCATACGCAGCCTACAGACGAGTTTGGTGCGCCCGTTGGACGCGTGCTACATGTTG
>VFFB01000070.1 GCA_018882585.1 Candidatus Kapaibacterium sp. | reverse complement strand
CTCGCATACCGTGTGAAGGGCCTTGGCGCGCATCATGGTCTTCACGCGTGCGAAATCCTCGCCCCCTGGCGCACGGACCTTTAACCACTCCGGACGACGTCCGTTGCGTTGCTGTGGCTGTGATGGAGTGTAGGTGCTAAGCTCGATGATTGCCATGGCTGTATTGCGTAGTTCCGATTGCGGCTCAACGTAAAAGGGCCGGGTGGAGTTTCCGGGCCATGATGCTCACGGATTCGAGGTACGTCGTTGCCGACTTGTAGATGTTCTTGGCCTGATTCGTGGCGTCGGGCATCTTCGTGGCAAGGTCATAAACGTAGCCATTGATCAGCACCCGTTCGCCCTGCAGGAGCAGGGTGCCCTGCACGACCTTGGTGACGCCCAAACCGCCGAGTGCCTTCCAGACGTCAGATTCGTACTGTGGATTCGTGGGGTCAAGGTTCAGTTCCGAGATGGCCATCTCGACGGAATCGGCAGGAACGATCACGAAGGCTGTCTGGGATGGATCGACATTGGCAAGTGCGGTGCGGAGACTGTCGGCGATCTCGATCGTCCAGACGTTGTACTTGATGTTGCCATCCATGTTGCGGAAGGGCAGCACGGCGACGCGAGTCTGCGCCACGGCCAGCATACTGGCCGCAACGATGCCGCAGAGTGTGAGGATCGTACGGAGCATAAACGTTCAGGTCACAAGTGGGGAAGATCAAGTTGCACCTGCAAACTACGGAGCATCTGCAGAAGAGCGTCAAGGTAAGCCAGGGCAGAGGGCCAATCATTGCGATCGGCGAAGGTCATGAGCTGGATGCCGATCAGGGCATGTGCGTCGAGACCGAACTGCATGAACGAGCCCTTGATGGTATGGCCCAGGCGGTAGAGCTCTTCGCGGTTGCCACGTTGTGCATCTGAAAGGACGAAGGCCGTGATCTCGTCGATCCATGATCGCACAAATTCCGGGAACAAGTCGGCAAGGTCGCTGTTTGATGCAGGAATGTCTGGGATCGGAAACGGAGGATGGAGCATGTCGTTCACGGGAGGACACCTGTAAGCCGAATTCTGTCTTCCCTCGAACGAGGGGAGGCAGTTATTTATCTGGGACTGACGTTGCCGTCAGCCTCGAGCGATCGACCCGAAACGAGGTCGGACCGGAGTCCGGCGGCACGAACAACACCGCTGCGCCGAAACGCACTCGCATCTGCTTGATCTTGCTCCGCACGGGGTTTGCCGAGCCGGCCGGTCACCCGGCCGCTGGTGAGCTCTTACCTCACCATTTCACCCTTACCATTGCGGGGCAGAGCCCCGCAATGGCGGTATCTTTCTGTTGCACTATCCGTCGGCTTGGCGGGCGAACCCGTCTTGCCGCCTTCCCGTTAGGAAGCGTGCTGTTCTATGGAGTTCGGACTTTCCTCCCTGACGTCAGACAATGTCGGACGTCCGAGCAACTGCCCGGTGTCCCCCCGTGAGCGACAGCTCATCCTTGCGCCAACGCTTCGAGATCAACGGTCATATCCTCGGGGTAAAGGATTCGGCCGCAGCTCTCACACGTAAACAGCTTTTCGCGATTGTATTTCATCTCCATGATGCGTTGCGACGGCACGGCAGAAAAGCAGCCGGAGCAGCTATTCTTCCGGAGTGGAACAACGGCTTCGCGATGGAAGGTTCTGATCCGCTCGTACTCCGTCTCGAGTGTGCCGTCGATCTTGGGAACGATGCTTTTCCGAAGATCGATGAACTTGCGAAGTTCCTCGTTGCTCTCGCCTGAAACATGTTCGAGTTCGCGCTCTTTATCGGCAAGCACTTCCTTTGCCTCGGCCAACTCAGCTTGCTGTTGCTCAAGCGTGGTCTTGAGGTTCTCAATGCGGACGGCCGAGGTGCGGACATCTTCGTCGAGCTTAGCGCGCTGTTCTTTAAGGTGCTCGATCTCCTTCGTAATGGCATCGAACTCGCGGTTGTTCTTCACCTGGAATTGTTGCTGGGCAAGGCGTGCTTCCTTGTCGGAGATCTCCTGCGTTGTCACATTCGACGTGCCGACGATGTGCTCGATCTCGCGAAGCGCGCCGGCTGTGGTCTCAACGGCTAGCGTCTTATCACGTACGATCAATTCGTGCTTCTTCACGATCTGCGGAAGGTCGCCCAAATCGTCGTGGAGCTCATCGAGCTGAGCATCAATCGCAGCAAGCTGCGCCAACAGCGTAATCTGAAGTGCCATGTGAGTACCTATGAATGAGAGAATTCGTTCTTGCGAGTGAAATACCGAACCGGATTCCGGAGCGCGGTCGACGCAATCAGCTTCGACCGATCAGCAATCGCGGGTCGCAGCACATCGATGATGCCGTCGGCCACAAACTGCTCCATCTCGAAATGTCCGGCATCGATCAGCCCAATGATGCCGCTGGCGGCGTGATAGGCGTGATACTTTACGTCGGCCGTCACAAACACATCAGCACCTGAACTGATGGCGGCATCAAGGAATGTCGCGCCACTTCCTGCAACCATGGCAACGGTCCGAACGGCAGAGGAGGGGGCAGGGCAATACCGTGGTGAGCCACCGCAGACGCGTCCAACAACATCAAGCAGGTCGTCCATCATCATCCCTTCGGGTGCTTCGGCGATCATGCCCATTCCGTGTGTCGGCATCTCAGGAAGCGGATCCAATGGGCGCAACGGACGCAGGCCAAATCGCTCAGCCAGGATGGCATTGGTGCCACGGGGGTGCGCATCAAACGTCGTATGCACGCTAACAAGCGCAATGTCATGCTCAAGAAGCGAGCACACCAATCGTCCTACACGGTCGGCACGCGAAATGGCTCTCAGCGGAGCATAGATCAGCGGATGAAACGTGATGATGCAGTCGCATTGGTGCTGCACAGCCTCGGCGATGACGGCGTCGGTGACCTCGAAGCAAACAAGTACGTTCTGCGCCGTGCCTCGGCGCGACTCGACCTGCACACCGATCGGGTCACCGGCCATGGCGGTGCGCGGAGGCAGGACGGAGTCGATGAGTCGCTGAAGCTCTGTGAGATGCATCATTGGAGCGCTAAAGTACGGAATCACCATGCGATTACAATGTTTTCCACAGTCCGTGGTACATGACCGTCAACGCATTTCGTCCTATTTTGGACCGTGATCATCATGACGCATCAAATGCTTCGGAAGACCCTTGTGGTGTTGTGCGCGGCTGCTCTTGCCGCGGCACATGCATCGGCGCAGATCGCCGGAGAGCCGCCGCAGGTCGACAGTGCTATCGTCTTCACGTCGCCGCGCCCATTGCTCGAAGCATCGGTGAACCGTCCCAAGACGAGCGCTGCAGGCGTCGACCTGCTGTTCAGCGGTTCCGGTTGGGGACTTGGTGGTTTTTATCAGACGGCAATTGCGGAGCATCTTTCGCTGACTGTGCACACGGCCATTAGCGGTAAGCGCAACACCGACGAGTTCGAGAACTACCTGCTTGGGCCGACGCCGGTGGTGTGGGACAAAGTGAACAGGCTGTTTATGCTTCCAACGACGGTAGGATTGCAGTATCGGCTGTTTGCGCAGTCACTGCAGGAGACGTTCCGACCGTTCGTGAGCGTTGGCGCAGGACCGACCGTCATCATTGCCACGCCATACCTGCGCGACGATCCGTACAGTGGCCGCAGGTATTACGAATTCTTCTCGTCCTTTGCCGACGCCGTGACC
The DNA here is from genome assembly GCA_018882585.1 of Candidatus Kapaibacterium sp. Classification (GTDB taxonomy): domain Bacteria; phylum Bacteroidota; class Ignavibacteria; order Kapaibacteriales; family Kapaibacteriaceae; genus ZLKRG46. The sequence continues at coordinate 8,981 of VFFB01000070.1, read as the reverse complement.
TACGTGCGTGCAGGAGGATACCTCGGTACTGGCGCATTCTTCGGCTCGCCCACGCTGGGTAACACCATCGGAGTTCACATCCGCTACTACGTCATCCCATTCGGAGGCGAGGGTATCGAAAGCGTCCGCGGGCGTCCGATCACGGATTTTGGCGGGCTGTTCTTGTCGCTCTCCATTGGTGCGGCATACTGATCATGCACGTTACGCCGATCGGCGTCATCAGGACGCCGTACGCCTCAAAGTATGACGCTCCGCGTCAGCCCGGGGCCGACGACCGAAGTCACGATGCAGTGATCGAACTTGATGCCAATCAGAACTTCGAGCAGGCTGTGCATGACCTTGAAGGCTTCACGCATGTGTGGGTGATCGCATGGTTTCATCGCGCCGGGGGGTGGAAGCCTAAAGTGCTGCCACCAAGGTCACGCGTAAAACGAGGGCTCTTCGCCACGCGATCACCGCATCGACCAAATCCTATTGGCATCAGCGTGGTGCGGTTGCTGCGCATCGAGGGACGCATGATCCACGTGAATGGCGTTGATCTGCTTGATGGTACGCCGATCCTTGACATCAAGCCCTATCTGGCATACGCCGACGCGATTGTCGATGCCGGGGGCGGGTGGACGGTCGAGGCTGATGAGCGTCCACGCTATGATGTTGTGTGGCAGTGCTCCAGCCCTGAAAACGACTTCCGTACGCACGTCGAGCGCGTACTGTCGGCCGATCCGTTCCCTCATCCGTATCGGCGGATCAAACAACATCCCGAGCTGGGATATGTGTTGGCTGTGCGTGATCGGCGCGTGCAATTCATCGTTCGTGACTCTGTCGTGGTCGTGGTTGCCATTACGCCGTAGTTTTGCAGTTCCACCTACCCGAACTGCTACGCATGCATGACATCCGTGCTCTCCTGCGGGAGCGCATACTCGTCTTGGACGGTGCCACGGGCACTATGATCCAACGTCTCGGACTTACCGAGGCTGACTATCGCGGCACGCGTTTTTCGGATCATGCCGCATCGCTCAAAGGCAACAATGACCTTTTGGTGCTGACCTTGCCGGATGCGATTCGCGATATCCATGCCGCCTATTTTGCCGCAGGCTCCGACATCGTCGAAACCAACACGTTCTCGGCCACGAGCATCGCCCAGGCAGACTACGGCTTGGAATCCATTGTCTACGAACTGAATGTTGCCGCAGCCCGCCTTGCTCGCGAAGCGGCCGTGGCTGCCATGCAGCAGACACCCGGACGTACGTGTTTTGTGGCAGGCGCCATAGGGCCTACGAACAGGACGCTCTCCATTTCGCCGGACGTCAACGACCCCGGATACAGGGCCGTTACGTTCGCTCAGGTTCGCGACGCATACAAGGAGCAAATCCTCGGCCTTGTGCAAGGGGGCGTCGACCTGCTGCTGATCGAAACGGTGTTCGACACACTGAATGCCAAGGCTGCGGTAAAAGCCATCGCCGAGCTTGGTCATGACACGTCCATCGACGCTGGTCTTCGGGCGAAACTTTCGGCAATGCCGCTGATGATCAGCGGGACGATAACGGATCTGAGTGGTCGAACCCTGTCGGGGCAGACGCCGACGGCCTTCTGGACATCGCTTCAGCACGCACCAAACCTGCTATCGATCGGCTTGAACTGCGCGCTCGGATCGGCCATGATGCGCCCGTACATCGAGGAACTCAGCGACGTGGCCACCAGCGTTGTCTCCCTCTATCCGAATGCCGGTCTGCCGAATGCCATGGGCGGATACGACGAGTCGCCGGCCTTCATGGGTGAGCAGGCCCGTGAATATGCCCAGGCCGGATTCCTGAACATCATTGGCGGATGCTGTGGGACAACTCCCGAGCACGTCGCTGCCATGGCAGAAGCCGTAAAGGGTATCGCGCCGCGACGGATACCAGAACGCGAACCCTACCTCATGCTCTCCGGTCTGGAGCCGCTTATCGTGCGGCCCGAGACCAACTTCGTCAACATCGGAGAACGAACAAATGTCACGGGTTCACGCGCCTTCGCACGTCTGATCCTGGCCGGTGACTACGAAAAAGCCGTCGACGTGGCGCGACAGCAAGTGGAGCAGGGAGCCCAGGTGATCGACGTCAACATGGACGAGGGCATGCTTGACTCCGAAGTGGCGATGCGCAGATTCCTGAATCTGATCGCGGCCGAGCCGGACATTGCCCGTGTACCCGTGATGATCGACTCCTCCAAATGGTCGGTGCTCGAGGCGGGCCTTGAATGTCTTCAAGGGAAGGGCGTCGTCAACTCGATCTCTCTCAAGGATGGCGAGGACGAATTCATACGCCGGGCCCGGCATTGCCGTGAGCACGGAGCAGCCGTTGTTGTCATGTGCTTCGACGAGGACGGCCAGGCTGACTCCTACGAACGACGCATAGCAATTGCCGAGCGTGCGTATCGCATCTTGGTCGATCGGGTAGGTATGCCGCCGCAAGACATCATCATTGACCCCAACATTCTTACGATCGGCACTGGGATCGAGGCGCACAACGACTATGCCGTCGACTTCATGCGTGCCGCGCAATGGATCAAGGCGCATCTGCCTCTTGCAAAGGTCTCCGGTGGTGTATCCAATATCTCGTTCTCGTTCCGCGGCAACGAGCCTGTGCGTCGGGCCATGCATACGGCCTTCCTGTATCATGCCATTGCCCACGGGCTTGACATGGGCATTGTCAACGCCGGTCAGATCGACGTCTACGACGAGATACAGCCAGAGCTGCTGCAGCATGTCGAGGACCTGCTGTTCAACCGCAGGGCTGATGCAACGGAGCGACTTCTGGCTCTGGCCCAGCAGGTGACCTCCGTGGAAGAGCGCGAAGCGTCGGTCGCCGCATGGCGTTCAGAACCTTTGCACGAGCGATTGAAGCATGCCCTTATCAAGGGCATCACGGAGTTCATCGACGTCGACGTCGATGAAGCACGACAAGCCTATCCATCGCCCCTTTCCATCATCGAGGGACCGTTGATGGACGGTATGAATGTTGTGGGCGACCTGTTCGGAGCGGGGAAGATGTTCCTGCCGCAGGTGGTAAAGAGTGCCCGTGTCATGAAAAAGGCTGTGGCGATCCTTACACCGTACATGGAAGAGGAGCAACGTCGCAACGGTGCAGAGGCCAAGCCTGCGGGCACCGTGCTGCTTGCAACTGTCAAGGGCGACGTGCATGACATTGGAAAGAACATTGTCGGCGTGGTGCTTGGCTGCAACAACTATCGCGTGATCGACCTTGGTGTGATGGTGCCCGCCGAGACCATCATTGCGTCGGCCATTGAGCATGGAGCTGACGTGGTAGGACTTAGTGGCCTGATCACCCCGTCGTTGGACGAGATGGTGCACGTGGCACGCGAGATGGAACGTCGATCGCTGCGGCTGCCATTGTTGATCGGCGGTGCAACGACGTCACGAACGCATACGGCTGTGAAGATCGAACCGGTCTATGGCGGGTCGACGGTACACGTGCTTGATGCGTCCCGAGCCGTGCCCGTGGTGAGTGCCCTGCTTTCGGCCGAGCAACATGAAGACTTTGCCAGGAACGTGCGTAAGGAGTACGATGGCGTACGTCAGGACTATGCACGTCGCTCTGATGCAAAGGTTCTCTTGCCGTATGCAGAGGCCAAGGAAATGGCAGGACGTGCCGAATTCTCAACCTACCGTCCTACAGCTCCGGTCACGCCCGGTGTGACGGTCTTCAACAACATTGATCTGGCCATGCTGCGCCGCTACATTGACTGGACGCCATTCTTTCAGTCGTGGGAGCTTCGTGGTCGGTATCCTGCCATTTTCGACGATGCAACTGTTGGCGCGGAAGCTCGGCGATTGTTCGATGACGCCAACCGACTACTGGACGTGATGCTTGCGGACCCGCGTGTGCGTGCCCGCGCGGTTACGGGCGTGTTCCCGGCTGTTTCGACCGGCGATGACGTTGTTGTGACGACGCCTCATGGCGCAGTGACCGTACCCATGCTGCGACAGCAGTCGCGACGGGCGCCGGGAGTGCCGCACCGATCCCTTGCTGATTTCGTGGCGATGGCCAACGACGGCGTGAACGATTGGATGGGGGCCTTTGTGGTCACTGCCGGAGAGGGCGTCGACATGTTATGTGCCGAATACGAAGCACAGCATGACGACTACAGTGCCATCATGATCAAGGCCCTTGCCGACCGTCTTGCCGAGGCCTGTGCCGAATGGCTCCATCAGCATGTTCGGACCACACTTTGGGGATATGCGCCCGAAGAGGCGCTGGACAACGATGAACTCATTCGCGAGGCATACCAGGGAATTCGTCCGGCACCCGGATATCCGGCATGTCCGGACCATCTGCCGAAACGTCTGCTGTTCGACATGCTTGGTGCGACGGACGCCACGGGAGTGTGGCTTACCGAGAACTTGGCCATGGCTCCCGCAGCAAGCGTTTGCGGCTGGTACCTTGCCCATCCGGCTGCAACGTACTTCGCCGTAGGTACGATCGGACGCGACCAGCTGGCATCGTACGCCGAACGGGCTGGCATCGCTTTGAACGAGGCCGAGCGTTGGCTGGCGCCCAACCTTGCTGATTGAGAAACGCTCCACAAATCGTGTTCCTAACCATTGCATGAATCATTCCCATTCTCGACCGCCGATTCCGATTCCCGCCCGACTTGCCGTCTTCGGGTCGGGTGCCGGTTCCAATGCTCGCGCGATCATCGAATGGGTTCGCAACGCAAGCATTGACGCTCCGTACGATGTCGTCCTGATTGTTTCTACGTCTCCCAGTGCCGGCATCAACGATGTTGCCCGAGCATACGGTTTGCCACTCCTGGTACTTGAACGATCGATGCCTGTCGTCGAACAGACGGACGTCCTGCTACAGGCGCTTCGGGAGCACGCAATCACGATCGTTGCGCTTGCGGGATATCTGCGGAAAGTAGAGCCGGCAATCATTCACATGGTGGGCAATCATATCCTCAACATCCATCCCTCGCTGCTGCCGGCGTATGGAGGACAGGGCATGTATGGGGCAACGGTTCACCAAGCTGTCCTTGCTGCGGGAGAGACCGAAACCGGGGTGACGGTGCACCTTGTGACCGATGTGTACGACGATGGAGCCATCCTGGCACAGCAGCGCGTGCCGGTTCTTGACGCAGACACGGTATCGGAACTCGCTGCCCGTGTCCGAAATGTGGAACACCTTTTGTATCCTTCGGCCATCGCAGCCTACGTGCGAGAGATGGCAGAGGTCGGGTAATCATGCCTACAACTGGAAAGGAGCGTAGTTTGTGGTAAAGCAGCTTGGAAACTTTTCGACCATCCGCCTGTCAATGGAGATGCACACACTGGTCGGACGCTCTCCTTACGGTCATATGTGGAAATTTCCGCTTGACTATAACGCCTAAATGTGTGATTTTACACCTCGCACACTCGGGCACTGCTCGGGCGAGGTGTATTTACGCCTCGGCGTGCTTCCCTCGACAACTCACAAAACCAACACATACTTGTTCACTGTCATTTTGAGGATTGCATGAGAAGCAGACTTCTACTTCTTGCACTCGTAGCCGGTTTGATGAGCGTTTCGCTCGCATATGCCGGTGGCAAGGACGCAGAGGACGTGCAGCGCAAGAGCGGTGTCCGGACGCCCCGGGCCTCGTACCCGCTGCCGTTCACAGCGACCGGGGTCAATGACTCGGTCCTGGCTCCTGCCATTTCGACGGGTTACTACTTCGTCGACTCCGACGACGAGGCGCCTGACTACTGGCGTCCCGATCCGTCGCAGTTCATTGACACGACGACGGAGCCCGGAACATGGCGCCGTATCGTGTCCGGTCCGAATCAGCTGCCGCTGTCGTACTGGCGCGACCCTGCGCAGAACACCTTCGGTGGTCATGCGTATTTCCGCAATCCCGGACAGATGACGGACTCGACGAACGACGCCTTCGCAGGCCCGATCTCGATCGGCTTCCCGTTCTATTTCAACGGCGTTCGTTACGACTCGTTCTACGTTTCGACGAACGGTCTTATCGCTCTGTCGAACCGTCGGTACTTCTACGAGTACGATGGAAGCGGCTTCCCTGTGCGTCGTGCATCGCTGGAAGTCGCTCCCGGTGTGTTCTCGGTGTATGATCCGTCGAGCGACGACAACCGCTCACGCTCGGCAGCAGGCCTCGACACGACAGATGCCACGGCCGACGACTGGGGCTTCAACTTTGTCGCGTGTAACGGCCAGATCAGCAGCCCCAAGGCTGGTATCCGTACGCCGAACAATACGATGTTGGACGAAGTATCACTGCAGGCGGGCAATTTCTGGAATACGTCGGTAAACGGCCAAGCCATTCGTCCTGCGCTCATTGCTCCGTTCTGGGACGATCTTCAGCTATCGGTGTACAACACGGAAAACAGCAATGTTGACGATTTCGGCCGCTGCTACTACAAACGCTCGCCGGCCAACGACAAGCTGATCATCTACTACGTGAACCTGACGCCGATCAACTCCAAGACGGCTGTCGTTGGTGGCGTGTCGCACACGGTGAACTTTGCTGCGAATAACCGTCCCGGTGTTGGCGAGCACTACCGTATGAGCGGTCAGGTGATTCTGAACCGTACAGACAGCTCCATCGTGTTCCAGTATGAGCGTTTCTTCGGTATCGCTCCTCGCGCTGCCCTGCAGCCGCACGCTGCCACGGTCTGGATGCGTTGTAACTCTACGGTTGGTGTCACTGGACCTGCTCGTCGTCTTGGCACATGGAATCAGACTGACATCGCGTTGAACTTTGCCAAGCAGAAGTACACGCAGTCAACAGAGTATCTCTACAATGTGAACACGGACCCCAACGGTGGTGTTCGCGCTACGTCAAATCGTAATGACGACGGAACAACGCCGCACGACTTCTTGGCCATCAAGTTCAAGCAGTGGAAGAACGTGATGCGCGTGATCAACGTGTTCTATCGCGTTCGTCCGCTCAACAACAACGCACCGCTTGACTTCACGGTCGTGGTGCCGGCCGCACAGGCCAACAACTACGAGCTGCTTGCCGGTGAAGCGCGCCTTGGCGCCATTCAGCCGGTTGCGATCGTGCAGAATCTGACGAACCACATCCAGGGCCCGCAAGGCGTCAACTATGTGCGTCAGGGTGTGAACTTCCGCGTTCGCTTCCGCATTGTGAATGAGGCCACCGGTAAGATCGTGTACAACACGTCCAAGACAGTGACGGATGCCGCTCTGCGTGACTCCACACTGTCGGGCATCCAGCGCTCGGACATCAACGGCGTGAATATGGCGTACAAGGGTGCCGGTTCGTTCGTACGTCCGTACGAATTCATCAAGGTGACCTTCCCGCCGTTCGAGCCGAACCCGTTCATCGATGACCAGATCGGTCGTTTGCAGACGGTCGTTATTGCTGAGCCGAAGGACTCGCTCAACCAGACCCTTGGTGATGAGTGGCCGTTCGACGATACGACGGGCCTCCGCCTGTTCGTTATGCGCCGTCTTACGGAGTTCAACGATGACGTTCGTGAGTTCCACCTTGTTGGTGGTGCTGCCATGCCGTCGGTCCTTAAGTGGGTGAACCTCGAAGCCGACGTTGTTGATGGTGACGAAGTGACCAATAACCCGCCGCCGCCACGTGGTGAGTTCCAAGCTAAGAATGCAGACATCATCCGTCTGAAGTCGCCCGTCATCCGCATGAATCGTCTGACACTGGGCAATCAGGACATTCCTCAGTTCGGTTCGTACGGTGGCGACGAACTCCGTTCGTTCCCCGTCGATCTTACACGCAAGAAGAATGCAGTGTTGTCAGTTTCGTACCAGCGTGCTGGTAAGCTGACGAACATTGGCCGTGGTTTCTCCGATAACCGTCTCATTGGTCCGGAACACCGCGTCAATGCCCGTAGCGTTGTGTCGACGCAAGCGCACATCCGTAAACCCGACGAACTGTACGTTGAGTTCGCAACGCCGAGCAGCGATCAGTTGAACGGTATCACCAACATCCGTACGTGGGTGTTCGACCCGGCTCGTCTTGGTTCTACGTACACGCAGCCGTTCCGAATCTTCGGTGGTGGCGGTCTTGTTCGTGGATTCGATCAAGGAGACAAGAACGTTCAGCTCAACAACACGCAGACGCCGCCGCTTGGTGGTTTCCGCGAAGACTTCTTCGATGATGGTAAGGACGTCGAATACTACAAGGTGACGATTCCGCTGCCTGATACGATCCTGCGCTGGGTGAACGAAGGTGCTCGTAACTTCCGTTTCCGTCTGCGCGCAATGTGTATCAATAACGCTGCGCCGCCGTATCCTTCGGATGACGAAGACAACTTCTACATCGATAACGTCAAGATTCTCTTCCCGAGCGAAGTCACGGATATTGAGTTCTCGAACATCCAGCTCATCTGGCCGTACACGATGGCTCCTGCTAGCCAGGCCACGCGCGTTCCGGTTCGCGTGAAGCTCGCCAACAACACGAACCTGACGGCCCCGGCCTTCTCGGTGCAAGTCCAGATCAAGCCTGATGGCAACGAGGATCAGCGCATCTACTGCCGTACGATCACCGTGCCGACGCTTCCTGGTAACCGTGAAGTGTTGCTGCCCTTCCCGGATGCCAACTTCCGTACGACCACTCCTGGTCGCTACAAGATCACGGGTAAGATCTTCTTCCCGGGTGGTGACCTTGACTCGTTGAATGACTCGACGTTCACGAACTTCACCATGACATTCGGTCCGTCGTTCGCATACGAGAACAATCCGACACAACCTGTGAACGATGTTCCGAACATTCAGTTCTCGGGTGTCACGGGTAAGGGTCTCAACCACGGTGGAGCATCATCGGGTGGCTCGGGTTCGTCGTACACGTATTACCTCCAGAATCCTCCGCCGGCTCAGCTCGATCCGCAGATCAACTACCTGTGGGGCACGCCTGGTAATCAAGTTGGTCAGTACGGTGCCGACGCCGGTAACGCATCTGGTCAGATCGCGATGCGCTTTACGCTCTACACGCAG
>VFFB01000069.1 GCA_018882585.1 Candidatus Kapaibacterium sp. | reverse complement strand
GCGCTGCGAGATGTGATACACTACAGACAGGTCATGGGCAATGAACAGGTACGACATGCCGAACTCTTCTTGCAGGTCCTGCATCAGGTTGATCACCTGCGCCTGCACCGAAACGTCCAGCGCCGATACCGGCTCGTCACAGACGATCAGGTCGGGGTTCGTCGCCAAGGCACGCGCAATGCCGATGCGCTGACGCTGTCCGCCAGAGAATTCATGCGGATAGCGTGCTGCGTAGGCCGGTTGCAGTCCGACCTTTTCGAGAAGCCACTTCACCCGGTCGTCAACCTCGGCGGCCGACATGTTCGGGCGATGGATCTCGAGCGGTTCGGCGATGATCTGCTTGACGGAAAGGCGTTGGTTGAGCGATGAATACGGATCCTGGAAGATCATCTGGATCTTCTCGCGGAACGGCTTCATTGCCGAGCGTGACAGATGCAGGAGACCCGTCTTCTGTCCCTCTTCGCTGTGATAGATCATCCGTCCACCCAGGTGCACGTCCGGCGACACGTGCTTCAGCACGTTGACGATGGCACGGCCCACAGTGGTCTTTCCGCAGCCCGATTCTCCGACCAGGCCGATGGTCTCGCCCCGGTTGATCGTGAACGACACACCATCGACGGCCTTCACCTGGGCAACCTTCCGCTGGAAGATCCCTCCGTATACCGGGAAGTGCACTTCCAGTCCGTCGATCTCAAGCATGGTCTTGTGCTGACTCACTGTACACCTCCTTCGGGCGTGACAAGGTGACAGCGGACGTGATGTCCGGGCGTGATCTCGCGTAAGGGCGGTTCCTGCGTATCGCAGATATCGATCTTCTTGGAGCACCGCGTACAGAACTTACAGCCGACCGGCAGGTTCATGATGCTAGGCACGTTGCCGGGAATGGCCTGCAAACGGTGCGACTTGCTGCCTTCGGCCGCAGGCCGTGGGATCGAGGCCATCAGGCCATGCGTGTACGGATGCAACGGATTGGCGAAGAGCTCCTCGACCGTTGCCACTTCCTGGATCTTGCCGCCGTACATCACGATGACGCGATCGCACATCTCGGCCACCACAGCCAGGTCGTGCGTGATCAGCACGATGGCGGCTTCCTCGCGTCGCTGCTTGAGCTCCATCATCAGGTCAAGGATCTGTGCCTGGATGGTGACGTCGAGCGCCGTCGTCGGTTCGTCGGCGATCAAAATGGCAGGGTTACATGCCAGAGCAATGGCGATCATCACGCGTTGTCGCATGCCACCCGAAAACTGATGCGGATAGTCGTTGATGCGCTTCTCCGGGTCGGGAATGCCAACGGAACGAAGCATCTCGATGGCCCGCTGCATGGCCTCTTCCGGCGTGACCTTGAAGTGTGTTTGCACGACTTCGGCAATCTGCATGCCAATGCGGAAGACAGGGTTGAGCGACGTCATCGGCTCCTGGAAGATCATGGCGATCTCGCGTCCGCGGATCTGGTACATGTCTTCGTACGACAGCTTGACGATGTCCGTTCCCTTGAACAGGATCTCTCCGCCCATGATCCGCCCCGGAGGGTCAGGAATGAGCTTCATCAGCGAAAGGGCCGTGACGGACTTTCCGGATCCGGACTCGCCCACGATGCCCAGCACCTCGCCCTTGTAGATGTCGAACGAAACGCCGTCAACGGCCTTCGCCCACGTCCCTTCAATGTTGAAGTAGGTCTTGAGATCCTTGACTTCGACCAGTGGTTCCTGTGTCACAATCAGTAGTCTATGGTGATGGAAAGGGGGCGGCGATCAACGCAGCCGCGAGAAGACCTTCGGGTCGAACGCTTCGCGGATACCTTCGCCGATGAACACGACAAGCGTGAGCGTGGCAAACAGCGCCGAGAACGGCACAAGGACCAGCCAGTACTGACGCAGATTCGACAGGCCTACGCCGATCATCTGTCCCCACGACGCAGTCGGCGGCGGCAGTCCGAAGCCCAGATAGTCGAGCGACACAAGGGCCGTGATGCCTCCAACAACGGCGAACGGAAAGAACGTGATGATGGGAACAAGCGTGTTCGGCAGGATGTGCTTGACGATGATGGTTGGCGTCGATACACCGATCGAGACCGCCGCGGCAACATAGTCTCGTGAGCGCTCGCGGTAGAACTGCGCGCGCATCTGGGTGGCAATGCCAAGCCACGAAAAGATCACCAGAAGGAAGACCAGCAGACTGAATGTTGGTTCAACAAACGAAACGATGATGATGATCAGGAACAGGAAGGGCAACGCGCTCCAGATCTCCATGAAGCGCTGCATCAAGAGGTCGAACCATCGACCAAAGAATCCCATCATTGCTCCGATAGGGATGCCGATCAGGTATTCCAGAATGGCGATCAGCAAGGCAAAGGTCATGCTCACCTGAAAACCGTAGGCCATGCGCGCGAGCACGTCGCGGCCGCGGTCGTCCGTGCCAAGCCACCGCGCGAAGCCGTTACCATCGGCCTCGAACGGTGCCAGGAACTTCTCGTTGCCGGCCAGGGTGATGTCTTCGTTTGGTCCGAAGGGATACGGCGGCATCATGATCCAGTTGTCGCTCCCCTGCTCGTCCCATTGCTGTTGCAGCAGACGGTAGTTCGCCTCGGCCTGGTCTCCGGCGCTACCAAAGGTCTCGCCCGAGTAAAAGCTTGGCGGCGCAACAAGGCTAACCAGCGGCAGCGACTTCAGGAAGTCACGTCCCGCTGGTGAATACCATTCACCGTTGTAGCTCACCATCAGGGCCTTGCTGTTGATCAGCAGCGGCAACAAGAATGACAGGAGGTAGGCTCCCATCAAGATGACAAGCGAGTAGTAGCCGCGGCGAAGGCCTTTGAACTTGCGCCAGCGGCGCTGATTGATCGTGAGCGGCTTGCTCTGGTCAGAACCGTTGGACATGTGCTTAGCGGAATCGGATACGTGGATCGACAAGGGCCAACACGAAGTCAGAGATCATTGAGCCAACGAGCGTGATCAGGATGGAGATCACGGCAAAGGCGAAGAAGACGTTGGTGTCGCGCTGAAGGACGGCCTCGAAGGAAAGCTTTCCAATGCCGTCAATGTTGAAGGCATACTCGATCAGGTAACTACCCGCAAGGAAGATGCCGATGATGCCACCAATGGACGCCACCAGCGGAATGATCGAGTTGCGCATGGCATGCAGCCAGATGACGCGATTCTCACGGAGACCCTTTGCGTACGCCGTGCGGACGAAATCCTGGCCAAGGGTTTCCAGCAGGGAGTTCTTCATCAGCAGCGTCGTCGAGGCAAAGCCACCAATGGTGTAGGCCACCGTCGGCAGCACGAAATACCACGTCCGATCGGCAATGCGTTCCATCAGATTGAGCGTTTCATAATCGCTGGACTGAAAGCCCCCCGTTGGAAAGAGCTCCAGGAACGAACCACCGCCAAGCAGTACCAGCAGCACGGCACCAAGGGCCCAGCCCGGTATCGAAAAGGCAATGAGGACGATGCTGGAGGTGACGACGTCGAAGGCACTGCCATGCTTGAGCGCTTTCTGCGTACCTAGGTAGAAGCAAACGACGTACGTGATGATAAAGCCGATCAGGCCGAACTGGGCCGAGACCGGAATGCGGCTGGCGATAAGCTCGGTGACGGGCTTGCGATACGTGAACGAGTCTCCGAAGTCAGCCGTGAGTATACCTCGCTGGCTGCGTTGATACACCCAGACGCTGTTGGGTTCTTCCGAGAGATCGACGTACCAGCCATCAAGCACCGTGGTCGGATCGTCAGCCTTGACGACGCGGTACGAACCATCGCCGCCGCGTTGAACGATGACGCGAAGTCCTCCACCAACGTTACGTGGCTCACCGATGGTGGCACGATAGTCGTTCACCGGACGCGGCAGGATGCCCAACCAGATCAAGTAGCGCTCAAAGGGCGTTTTGTTGACCTGATAGTAGCGTTGCAGAGCCTCGAGCTGACTCTTGGGGATCGCCATCGTTTCGGTGCCAAAGGCAGAGCCGGCGCCCTCGGACCCCTGCCCCTTTTTCAGGGCATTGAGCTGCTGTTCGTATGGTCCGCCCGGAGCATACTGGGCGATCATGAACACGACGAACGTCGCCCCGAAGAACGTCGGAATGGCGAGCAGCAGACGTCGGATGAAGTACTGGATCATGGATCGTTCTTGGAGTTACTTGACGTCTTGGAAGTTGCGCCAGAAGTCATGCACGATGACGCCCTTGTCACCACCAATGTCGGTCTTGTTCTTGCGAGCCTCGGCGATCTTGGTAGCCTTCTCTTCGTCGAACCACCACGAGAGTCCGGCCGTGCCATAGACGTAGCTGAGTTGGGTGTAGCGGCCAAGGCCGTACGAAGGCATGCCGAACTTGTCCCACACTGCCATACGGATACCCTTGGGATTCCACCAGTGGCTCTTCATGTAGCTGTCGTACACAATGCCGTCGATCTCGCGGATGATGCGCTTCTGTCCGTCTACGGAGAAGGTCGAGTCATATTCGTCCAACAGCTGATCGACACGAGCATTCTTGAAGCCCTGGATGTTGTTGTTGTCGCTCTTGTCGGCAAGCGTGCTCTTGAGCGAGGTTTCGGGATTGGGCGTCAGCAGACCGGTGTAGCCGTAGCCGAAGATCTGGAAGTTGCGCTCGTCGATATTCTTGATGATGGAGTTGAAGTCCTGGAACTTCAGTCGCAGATCGATACCCACCTTGCGCAGTTCCTGCTGATAGGGCGTCATCCAGCGTTCCTGATCCTTGGTGATGGACATTTCCAGCACGAAGGGACGTCCGCCCTTGACAAGCAGACCGTCGGCATTGCGAGATGTCCAGCCAGCCTCGGCCAGCAGCTTGGCAGCTCCCGCCGGATCGAACGGTGTGGGCTGATTCAGGCTGGCAAAGGGCGTGTTCGGATAGTCCGTGTCATACACTTCGTACTCGTTGTACAGCAGCTTTTCAACGACGGTCTGACGCGGATAGAGCATGTTGAAGGCCTTGCGCACGCGGATGTCGTCGAACGGTGCCTTGCGCATGTTGAACGTGATACCGGATGTGCCCATCGGACCGCTTGTGTAGAAGCGATGGCGACGCACCCAACCGTTCTTGATGGCATCATACGTGGTGTCGTTCACCCAGAACTCCGTGGTGGCCATGTTGAAGCGGTACAGGTCGATCTCGCCCGACTTGAACTTTTCATACATCAGCGCCGGGTTGTCCTTCACCACCACGTAGTTCACGTAGTTGAAGTTGGCACCGTACTTCGAGGCCTTCTCGTTGGCAGCCCAATAGTCCGGACGACGCGTGAGCTTCCAGCCCTGACCTGCCTTGATGTCGTTCTCAAGAAGGATGTACGGTCCAGTTCCGGCGGGCATGTTGAAGTTGTACTTCTCAAGGAATTCCTTGCCCGTGAGCTGAGCGAGCTCATGTGCCGGATAGATGAACATGCCTGCGCCAAAGTACAGCAGGTTGCGGAAGTTGACCGTTTTGGCCTTTACTTCGACCATGTACTTGCTCTTGGCAACCGGAGCTTCAAACTTGTTGAAGACCATGTTCAGGGCAGGCTCAAGGATGCCCTCGTCGACAAGGATGCGCCACGACGCAACAACGTCTTCGGCCGTGACAGGCTTTCCGTCAGAGAAACGCGCCCGCGGGTCGATGCGGAACGTGAAGGTCATCTTGTCGTCTCCGACCTTCCAGTGTGATGCAAGCGCAGGAATGTACTCACGCGTGATTGGATGGGTCGAGAGCAGCGTCTCGTAGATGTAGCCTTTGACATCGGTCAGCACGGCCAGTGACGAGCCCTGTCCCTCGGGACGGAAGGTTGTGGGGAATGTCGCTTCGCCGATGTTGATCTGGCCGCCCTTCTTGGCATTCGCATCACCGAAGTACTTCATCTCTTCGTCCGAGACAACGTAGGTCGAAAAGCCCATGCCTTCGGCCAACTTCTCGAAGCCGGCACCACCAAGGGAATCCGGTACCGACGGGTCGGCGCCTTCGGGCGTGTTGTACTTCTTCCAGGTGATCTTGATCTCGGACGAAGCATCCTTGCTGGCGCGACGGCCACAACCGGTGGTGACGACCATGGTGGCTAGGACCAGCATGGCAATGCTCGTGGTGACGAAGGCGGATCGGCGGGCGATCATGTCAACTCCTGAATCTTGCGTAGGGTACGTGGATCGTGGTAAACCGCGACAAATATACTCCTGCCTCTTCCCACCGGACAATTTTTGTTTGTGGTGATCAGTGCCCCATTTTGCGTGGTAATTGTACTCCGACACTTACTGCTCGACACCATGCGCACCATTCTTCCTGACGAACTGTCGCATCGCGACCGCCATCAGTTGCTGCTCTCAGGGGTATCGCCCAGGCCCATCGCCTTTGTGTCAAGCATCGACGCCCACGGCGTGTCGAACCTTGCCCCCTATTCATTCTTCAATGCCTTCGCCTCAAAACCACCAATCGTGGCGATCGGACCTGCCATTGCCGCCAAAACAGGTCGTGTGAAGGATACGTGGGCCAACATCATGGCCACTGGTGAGTGTACGATCAATGCTGTGTCGTATGCCATGTCGGCGGCAATGAACATCACGTCGAGTGAGTACGGTCCGGAGGTTGACGAGTTTATCAAAGCCGGGTTCACCAAGGCACCCTCGACCCTTGTCAAGCCGCCCTTCGTTGCCGAAGCCCCGTTTGCGATGGAGTGCCGATTGATGGAGAACATTGAGCTCCGGCGCGATATTGGCGGCAATGGCAACCTGATGCTGTTGGAGGTCGTGGCCTTCCACGTTGCAGATTCGGTGATGGTTGACGGCGTGATTGACCCGCGTAGGATGGATCTTGTCGCCAGGATGGGCGGCTCGTACTATGCCAGAGCCCATTCGTCGGTGATCTTCGAGCAGCAGCAACCTCCACGGCCCGTCATTGGCCTTGATGCCCTACCCGACCATATCCGCACCAGTCCGGTGCTTACGGGCCGAGACCTGGCCATTCTTGCCAGCGTGCCTGAACTGCCGATGTATGACGGATCATTCCCCCGCTTCGATACGGAGTTTCGGGCCGATGCTGCCGAGATCGAATTGGCAGCGGGGAATGCCATGGCGGCCCTGTACGTGCTGATGAATGATGCCGAACGGCGCCATGATCGTATCATGCTGCATCGCATTGCCGCATGCTTCCTTGCACACGGAAAGATCGATGAGGCCTGGCAGACGCTGCTGATGGAATAATTCAGCCGGCGGGCTCGATCACACACAGGACCGTTCCCTTTTCCACGGCCGCACCGCCATTGTCGGTGACGTTGTGCACGATGCCCGAGATCGGTGCCTTGATGCTGTTCTCCATCTTCATGGCCTCGAGCGTGAAGAGCGACTCGCCTTTTTTGACCGCAGCACCCTCCTTGGTAAGAACGGCCTTGAGCAGCCCGGGCATGGGTGCGGTAATGCGCACGACACGCGAGCGTGCAGCTGGCGAGGCTTGCAGGATGCCGAGCAGGGCGTGCAGACGCTCTTCGAGGACCGTTGCCGAATAGGTATAGCCGCGGAATGAGATCTGGACACCCTTGATCTCGTCGGTCCATATCATGACCGGTATCGACCGACCCTCGACGATGGCCTCGAACAGCCCGGGTGTCTCGGTCGGTAAACAGGTCACGGTCGTAGATCCGGACTGGGCCGTGCCATCCTGTACATCAACGACGACGGATGTACCGTCGAGTTCGGAGGTAACAATGCAGCGCATGCACAAAAGTACGGATGTTGGGGTGAAGGGGGCTATGCAGGAATATAAAGGCGCTGTTCGGTCGCGACGCAGCTAAGCGCCACATCGTGGGATTCGACAGGAAGTGAACGCACGCGCTGAAACTCATAGGCAAGACCGATGGTCGGCGCCGTGACGTCGCGCAGAAAGGCGTCGTAGAAGCCCTTGCCATACCCAAGGCGATGACACTGCACGTCGAATGCAAGGAGCGGGACGATGATCACGGACGACGGACCAAAGGAGGTTGCATCGGCAAGGTCTGATGGCATGTAATCAACCGGTTCATGAATTCCGTATGCCGATTCGCGCCAAGCCGTATCGTAGGTAACCTTCACGTGCAGAAGCGTGGTCGTTGCTCGGTCTACCACCGGCACGAATACGTCCTTGCCAGTTCCCCAGGCATACTCGATGAACTTCATCGTGTCGATCTCTTCGGCCGTGCTGCGGAAGACATGGACGCGCTCCGCGCGCTGAAACACGCGTTGTTTGTGGGCACGCTCGAAGACAAGCATGTCGTGGAATGCCTTCGTTTCGGCATCAAGTTCACGACGTGTTGACAGCATCTGCTGTCGTATCTCTGGTTTGGTCATACGTTCTCCCGAACAACGTCACGCCGCGCCGCCAGCGCATCCGGCACGACAACAGCGGCCACAAGGACAAGTCCACCAAGGACCTGCCGCGTCGAGAATGTCTCTGCCGCAGCCAGCCACGCAATGATGGCCGCAAAGAGCGGCTCGGTCGAAAACACGATACCGGCACGAACCGGATGTGTGAACCGCTGAAACCGCGTCTGTACCCACGTTGCGATGACGCTGGCGAAGATGCCGCAATACAGCAGCGCTGCCACAAGGCTGGGCGTCCACGCAAGGCGCCACGGATCGCGCTCAATGACCACCGAGCCGATGCCGGAAAGCAGCATGGTGGCAACGAACTGCAGGATGACGAGCGCGTTCTGCTGGTCGGGCTGGTCACGCAGGTCGATCGTCCACCGGTCCAGATACGTCATGTATAGCGCCCAGATTGCCGCACTGAACAGGGTGATCACGTCGCCCGCATTCACACCATGCAGATCGGGCGCTGTGAACAAGTACAGGCCCGTGAGCACCATGCCGATGCTCACAATGTGGTTGACATTGATCGACGACTTGTTGACGAGCCAGTGGACGATGGGAACAAAGGCCACCATCGTACCGGTGATAAAGGCTGATGACGAGGCTGTTGTCATTGTCAGGCCAATGGTCTGCAACACGAAGCCCGCACCGTAGAGCGCTCCCAGGATGAGTCCCCTGCGTACGAGCAAAGCGTTCCAGCCGCGCACGGCACGTGGCCACAACAGCAAGGCCAGTACGAGGGCGATGGTGAAGCGCAGCAGGACGAAGAGTGATGCCGACGTGTCCTGCATTGCCCCTTTGACAAGCACGAACGTGCCGCCCCACAATGCGGTGACGGACAACAGCAGGAGTTCGGCTGTGTGACGGCGCATCATGCCGTGGGGGCGGCAAGGTAGGTGTAGAAACGGACGGCTGCCTCGGCACCAAGGTGGAAGTTATCGAGATCGAAATGCTCGTCTGGCGAATGGGCATTTTCGTTGTTCAAGCCGAAGCCCATCAACACCGTTGGTGCATTCAGGACGGTATCGAAGAGCAGGACGACGGGAATGGAGCCGCCTTCGCGCGTGAACCGGCACGCTGCGTTGTAGGTCTCGCCGAGAGCCTTGACGGCTGCGTGGATGGCCGGCGTATCGCGCGGAACAAGAACGGGGTCGGCACCGTGAAGGTCGGTGACGGTGACGGTGACACCCGGCGGCGCGACGGACTTGACGTAATCGATGAATTTGGCCGAGATGTCTGCCGTACGCTGATGCGGAACCAGACGCATGCTGACCTTTGCCATGGCCTTCGATGGAAGAACGGTCTTGGCGCCTTCGCCGGTGAACCCACCAAGGATACCGTTGCAGTCGAGTGTAGGTCGAGCGCCAAGTCGCTCGATGCTTGTATACCCTGCCTCGCCGAACAGGTCGGCAACGTCAACATCAGACTTGAGGCGTTCGTCGGAATGACCCAACGCGGCAAGATCATCGCGCTCTTCGACGGTGAGTTCCAGCACATCGTCGTAAAAGCCGGGAATGCGAATACGCCCATGCTCGTCCTTGAGTGATGCGATGATGGATGCAAGGGCATTGATCGGATTCTGCACTGCGCCGCCGTAGGAGCCTGAATGGAGGTCGCGGTTTGGACCGGTGACGTCGATCTGCAGGTAGGCCAGGCCCCGCAGCCCGTAGACGATCGAAGGCTGACCGGGAGCGAACATTGATGTATCAGAGACGACCACGCAATCACAGGCCAGCATGTCCGCATGCTTTGACACAAAGGGAGCAAGGTTCGGACTGCCGATCTCCTCTTCGCCCTCGATAAGCAGCTTGATGTTCACCGGCAACGAGCCATTGGCGCGCCGCAGCGCATCCAGCGCAACAAGGTGCAGAAAGACCTGGCCCTTGTCGTCGGTGGCACCGCGGGCATAGACCTTGTTGTTCCGGATCTCGGGCGAAAACGGCGGCGTCGTCCACAGGTTCAGCGGGTCGACCGGCTGTACGTCGTAGTGACCGTAGAACAGAACCGTCGGACGGTCGGGACCCGCGGAAAGGTCTTCGGCGTAGACGATCGGATGTCCGGCCGTGTCGATGATGCGAACCTGCGGCATGCCGATTGACGTCAGTCGGTCGGCCACCCACTGTGCACACCGGCGTACGTCATCTGTAGCGTCGGGATCGGTACTGACGCTAGGAATGGACAGGAGTTCGAGCAAGGTATCGACGGCACTGTTGCGGCCTTGTCGGAGCAGGTCAAGTACGTTCTGCATGGTCGTGCGTTGCGTGATGGTAAACGTGGTGATGAATGATCGATCTTAGGCTGAGCGTTGCAGAGCCCTGGCATAGACCTGTTCGTAGAGCGGAACGATAAGCTCGATGTCGAACTTCTCGACGGCTCGGCGCCGTGCACTGGCACGGAAGGCCTCAAGCTTCTTTGGAGATGTCAGCAGTTCGATGCAGTAGCGTGCCATGCGCGCAACATCACCAAGTTCGGCAACGTATCCCGTTTCGCCGTGGCGAACCACTTCGGGAATACCACCAATGTTGGTGGCAATGACGGGTACCTCGCAGGCCATCGCCTCCAGGGCGGACAGACCGAAGGACTCCTGTTGACTCGGCAGCAGGAAGACATCGGCGGCCGAAAGAATCTCTGGCAGCGCCGACTGCTTTCCCAGGAACGTCACATGATCAAACAATCCTAGTTCACGCACCAGACGCTCGGTGTCACTCCGCTCGGGACCATCGCCAACGAAGACAAGCCGGGCGTTGACGTGCTGTCGAACCTGCTGCAGAATGCGCACGCAATCCTGCACGCGTTTCACCGGACGGAAATTGCTGACGTGCATCAGGATGAATTCGTCGCCGCGCCGCAGCTGGCGGCACATAGCATCCGAGACGCTGCGCTTGTACACGGTGGTATCAACGAAGTTCGGGATCACGTCGATCGTGGTCTCGACGTCGAAGCTCTGACGGGTCTTTTCCAACAGGTGCTGCGACACGGCCGTTACCGCCTCGGATCGTTCAAGCGAGAACTTGACAAGCGGGTGAAAGCTCGGTTCCAGACCTACAAGCGTGATATCGGTACCGTGCAGCGTCGTGATGAGCGACACGCCGTCATCACCTTTCAGGATCTCGCGTGCGAGGAACCCCGAGATGGCATGTGGGATCGCGTAATGCACGTGCAGCACATCGAGTTTTTCATATCTTGCCACGTCGATGATCTTGCCTGCCAGTGCCAGTGTGTACAGGTTGAATTCCAGCAAGGGATACGACGGCGTCTCGACCTCGTGATAGAAGATGTTGTCCTGAAACCGGTCCAGCCGCATCGGCTGGGCGTACGTCACAAAGTGCACGCTGTGCCCCCTTCGTGCCAATGCATGACCGAGTTCGGTTGCAAGCACGCCACTACCACCATAGGTCGGGTAGCACACCATTCCAATCTGCATGAAGCTTCCGGTTGATTGAGATGTCGACAACTTCAATGTCGCCGCAGGACGGATACAAGACCATTCACGGCGAAACGCGATCCGAAATTACCATCAAACGCTCGGTCTTCCACGGCTGTTGTCGACATGTGACGTCGAAAGATGAGGCGTTGCGATACGTGGACGAGCTCAAGGCCGAGTTCCATGATGCCGTGCATCATTGCTGGGCCTATCGACTTGGCAAACACGGCTTGGAATATCGTGCCGTCGACGATGGTGAGCCGTACGGATCTGCGGGCAAGCCGATCCTCTTCTCCATGCTCAAGGCTGATGTCAGTGATGTCATCGTTGTGGTTGTGCGATACTTTGGAGGCATCAAATTGGGCGTAGGGGGCCTTGCACGCGCCTATGCTGATGCTGCCACCGACGTCCTTGCTCTTTCGCCACGAACAACGGTCATGCTTACACAGCCACTGACGGTGTACTGCACCTACGATGACATTGCACGGGTAACGATGCTGCTCGACGAGATGCGAATCGACTACGTGCCAACGTATGCCGATACGGTCACATTTGATGTGGATGTTCCGGAATCACTGGTAGCTCAATTGCAGGCAGATGTCATTGAGCGCACGTCAGGACGCGGTGGCAGCAGCATCCGCCGCTAGAAGTCGATGCCGAGCGAGAACAAGTAATTCGGCTGTGAGAAGCCTCCCGGATCGCGTCGCCATGCCACATCGAATCGCAGTGGCAACCCTAACGCAACCGAACGGATCCCGATACCCGTACTCCACAGGATTGGCTCGTCGGCACGCACGCGGAATCCCTGTGTTTCTGTGCGGGCAATGCCATCACGGTCAAACGCGCCACCGGCATCAAGGAAGAGCTGTCCCTGCAAGCCCTGCAGCACAGGCGGGATGGGACCCGCCTGGAAGGCAAACAGCAGCGGGAATCGGAACTCGATGTTGGTAAGAACGTACTG
>VFFB01000068.1 GCA_018882585.1 Candidatus Kapaibacterium sp. | reverse complement strand
CCCATTCCGAACAGAGCAGTTAAGACTCGTTGCGCCAATGGTACTGCACCTGAACTGGTGTGGGAGAGTAGGTAGTCGCCAGGTCTTTTTTCGAACACCCCGATACGCTCCGCGTACTCGGGGTGTTCCCGTTTAAACAAATGGCCGACATCTGGCCGACGTTTGAATTCGTCGGCCGTACATGATTCTTGTCATTGCACGGCAGCTGAGCGTGCCGTAATTCGCAGTCCATTGTACCGCTACGTTTTTGAGGTTTGCCATGAAGTACTGCATGCAGTTGGACAAGGTGGGGATGGCCGACGTTGGTCTTGTTGGGGGGAAGAATGCATCATTGGGCGAGATGCTTTCAACACTTGGGTCTGTCGGCATACGCGTGCCGCAAGGGTTTGCCGTGACGGCCGATGCCTACCGATTGTTCCTGTCGTCGAACGGTCTGGAAACGCCTCTTGCAGAGGCGCTCGCGCTGCTCGATACGCAGCACCTGACAAATCTTGCAGACGTGGGGGCAACCTGTCGATCAATGGTGTCGAAGGGACTGCTGCCCAATCAGGTAGCAGTCGATATCGTCGATGCATACCGAACGCTCTCGCCGCAGGGCTCGATCTTTGTGGCCGTGCGAAGCAGTGCGACCGCCGAGGACCTGCCAACGGCAAGCTTTGCCGGACAACATGATTCGTTTCTCGATGTAGTGGGCGAAGATGCATTACTGGCTGCGGTCAAACGCTGCTATATCTCGCTGTTCAACGACAGAGCCATCAAGTATCGCGTCGATAACGGCTTCGAGCATGGTCGCGTAGCGTTGTCCGTTGGCGTACAACGCATGGTCCGCTCGGACCTTGGTAGCGCCGGCGTAGCGTTCACCATCGACCCCGAATCAGGCTTCGATAAGGTTGTCTACCTCACATCAGTGTGGGGGCAGGGTGAAGGAATTGTGCAGGGGGCGGTGACGCCCGACGAGCTGTACCTGTTCAAGCCGTCGCTTGATGATGGACACCGAAGCGTGATCCACCGCCGCATAGGTGCCAAGGAGAATGCGCCGCCCGACAAGCGGGGAATGTTGTCGGTCGATGATGCCGATGCCGAAACACTCGGTCGGTGGTGCCTTGCCATCGAACGGCATTACGCTATGCCGATGGACGTGGAGTGGGCGCGCGACGGTGTGACGAATGAGCTGTTTGTGGTGCAGGCGCGACCCGAAACGGTGCAAAGCAGGAAAGTCAAGATGGTCGAACGCGAGTACCGTCTGCGTAGCTCCGCCCATCCACTCTGCGTTGGCAAGGCCGTCGGACGCGCCATCACATCGGGGCCGGTGCGCATCGTCACGTCGTTGGCCGATGCACCCAAGGTCCGCAAGGGCGATGTGATCGTGGCCGATGTTACGAATCCGGATTGGAACGCCATGCTGCGCAATGCATCATGCATCGTCACGAACAAAGGCGGTCGCACAAGCCATGCATCCATCGTTGCCCGCGAACTTGGTATCCATGCCGTGGTGGGAACAGGGAATGCCACGTCCGTCCTACGCAATGGACAGGTCATCACCGTTTGCTGTGAAGGTGGTGATGCAGGTATGGTGTTCGATGGAGCGTTGGAGTGGGAAGTCAACGAGATCGAGATCACCGAGGCTACCCCTACGACGGTGAAGCCGATGCTGATCCTTGCCGATCCCGACAAGGCCTTCCGTCTGTCACGGTATCCAAGCGCCGGCGTCGGTCTTATGCGCATGGAGTTTGCCATCGCCAATGCGATCCGCATTCACCCCATGGCACTTGCACGTTTCGATGATCTGCCGGCTTCGAATGACCGACAGGCCATCGAGGCGATGACGCACGGTTATGCCGATAAACGCAGATTCTTTATCGAGAAACTATCCGAGGCGATCGCCCTTGTTGCCGCTGCGTTTCATCCACGCGATGTCATCCTGCGCATGAGCGACTTCAAGACCAACGAGTATGCGAAACTCCTTGGTGGGGCAATGTTCGAACCCGACGAAGAAAATCCCATGCTCGGCTTCCGCGGAGCGTCGCGCTACTACCACGAAAAGTATCGAGAGGGCTTTGGCTTGGAGTGCGAGGCCGTGCGGATCGTGCGCGACGACATGGGCCTTAGCAACGTCAAGATCATGATCCCGTTCTGTCGCACCGTGGGCGAAGGGCGCAGCGTACTCGAAACCATGAAGACGTTTGGTCTTGCACGCGGCAAGAATGGTCTACAGGTTTACGTCATGGCCGAGTTGCCGAGCAACGTCATCATGGCCCGACAGTTTGCCGAGATCTTCGACGGATTTTCGATCGGATCGAACGACCTCACCCAGCTCGTCCTTGGTATCGATCGCGACTCATCGACCGTTCACGATCTGTTCGACGAGCGCGACCCGGCTGTGACAACGATGATCGCCGATGTGATTCGCGAGGCACATGCCGCAGGTCGCCCCATCGGTCTGTGCGGTCAAGCACCAAGCGATCACCCCGAATTCGCACGGTTCCTAGTCGAGCATGGCATCGACAGTATCTCGTTCTCGCCCGATGCCTTCCTTCGCGGCGTCGAGAATATCCGTACAGCCGAAGCCAACCGCGCCGCAGCACGTCACAAATAGAACGCTGCAAAAAAACAACAAACCCTCAGGTATCGCACGATTCCTGAGGGCGTTTGGAGGGGGCAGGGTGGTCGCTACTGGATTCGAACCAGTGACCTTTCGCGTGTGAGGCGAACGCTCTGAACCAGCTGAGCTAAGCGACCAAGGACTGCAAAGATAGAGGATGCAGCGGAATTGTACAGCACCTGTTCTTCCTATGTTGCAATCATTCTGTACGAACACTCGGAACACCATGCGCCTGCGCATCATGATTACCGCCCTTGCCGGCCTGCTGGGCTGCTCGGCACCCGCACCACTGCCAACAGTCGATTCCGTCGACCTTAACCGGTATCAGGGTCGTTGGTACGTCTGGGCCAGGTTCGATCACCGGTTCGAACGTGGCTGCTCTTGTTCAGTGGCTGAGTATACGCTGGAGTCAGATCGCGTGCGCGTTGTGAATTACTGCCACGAAGACGGCTCGTGGCGCACCATCGAAGGAAAGGCCTTTCCCGTCGACGGTACCAACAACGCACAGCTCGAAGTTCAGTTCTTCTGGCCGTTCCGCGGCGACTATTACATCATGGCCTTGGATTCGGCCTACAGGCACGTCCTTGTAGGTGCACCAAGTCGCGACTACCTGTGGATGATGGGCCGCTCACCAAACGTCGACGAAGCAACCTACGCACAGCTCGTCGCCGTCGCCGCTTCACGCGGCTTCGACACCGCACGCCTGATGCGTACATCGTGCGCTTCGGCCCCCGAACTGCCATCAACGCGTTGATCAGCTGCAAGGCTTCGACGTTCGGTTGACGTCATACTGATGCAAGGGCGGTGTGGAAACCTTCGCTCGGTTCCCATCGCCGGCGCGTCGTATGTTGGTACCCATGCGTCGAATCCCCCTGCTCGCCATGGTCACGCTGACCCTGGCGATCCCGCTGGCTGCTCAACCGTGGTATGATCTGATGACCGGCCCCCGACCGAACCTGTTCGAGGTGTCGAAGGCCTATGATGCATGGTACTCCGTGCATCCGTTCCAAAAGAACACGCGAACACAGGAGTATAAACGGTGGCGTCGACACATGGAGATCTACGCCGACGAACATGGATTCGAGCGCACTCCGGCATGGACCCAAGCCGATGACGCCCGCTTCCTGTCGGCACGCCGCGTCAAGACCACCGAACGATCTCAAAAGGTCACATGGCAAGGTATCGGCCCCTTCGCTTGGGATAAGCAGGCCGCAGGCCTGTCCTACGCTCCGGGTCTTGCCCACTGTTACGTCGTTCGCGAAGACCCCCGTAACGCCGCCATTATCTGGGCCGGCACGGCAACGGCAGGACTGTGGAAGTCGGCCGACTCCGGCGCCACGTGGTCGAACGTCACCCACACAATGATGGTGCGCGAAGTACGCGCCGTCTGCATCGACGCTACCCGCAGTGGCACGGCATGGTTCGGCGCCAGCACCGGCATCTGGAAGACGGTCGACGGCGGTGCCACATGGCAGGCAACGTCAGTGACGTCGGCATTCTTCTCGGATTTCGTGGTGAACGACATCATCCAACTGCGCGACCGCCCAGATGTTGTCGTGGCAGCAACGTCACAGGGCCTGCTTCGCAGTATCGACGCGGGCAACACGTTCAGCGTTGTCAGGCAAGGTACGTTCTACGAGATCGAGCAGCATCCTACAACGCCGGACATCGTCTACGCCGTGCAGCGTACCGGCGACAGCTGCCAGTTTCTGAAGTCCCGCAACGCAGGCTCGTCGTTCGACGTTGCAGGCACGGGACTGCCATCGCCCAACATCGCCGCAAAGGAGCACACGCGTCGTTGGGAGATCGCCGTTTCGCCCGCAGCTCCTGCACGCGTCTACCTGCTTGCCACCGGCGTCATGAACGGCGGCGAAGGTCTTATCGGTGTGTATATCTCGTCAGACGAAGGCACGTCATTTTCGCTCCGCTGCTGCGGCGACAGCCCAGGCGGAGCATTCTCGCCCACGAATCCCAATCTGATGGCATGGCAGCCGGACGGACAGGAAAAGGGCGGCCAGTACTACTACGATCTTGCCCTTGATGTGTCCGACGTCGACCCAGACAGGATCTATGTCGGCGGCATCAACGTCTGGGTCTCGTCAGACGGCGGCCGAACGTTCACGTGCAACGCCAAGTGGACCTACGAGCCACAGTATCGTCGACGCTACACACATGCCGATATCCATGATATCGTGACGATAGGCAAACGCGTCTGGATCGCCTCTGACGGTGGCGTCTTCCGCAGCCTTGTCGACATGGACAGCGTCGAGGACCGCACGTCCGGCATCCAAGGCACGGAGTTCTGGGGCTGGGATGCAGGGTTTACGAATTGCGATGTGATGATCGGAGGCACGTACCACAACGGGGTGCTGATGAAGGATGGGAATACCTACAATGGCTGGCTGCATGTCTATGGCGGCGACAATAGCGGTGGATTGGTAAACTTTGCTAATGACCGAGTTGTCTATGCCGATCGCTACTTCAATCAGCCCTGGGATCGCATCACGCTCCCCGGCGACGCTCGCCTTGCCCCCGGCAAGCAGGACATGGGCATCGCTCCCACAAGCAACGTCGCCTTACATCCATGGTGCAATACCGAGATGTGGACGGCAACACAACGTGGATTGCTGCATAGCACGGATCATGGTCGCACGTGGGATACCGTAGCCCAGTTTATTGATTCAACCATCCGCCGCATCCGCATATCCGAACGTCAACCCAACACCATGGTCATCCTGACAAAGGCCGGTACGTATGGCGTCGTCAATGTGAAACGGACCACCGACGCCGGCCGCACCTTTACCTCCATCACGCCATCTGCCCAGCTGGTAGGGGGCAATGGTTGGCGAGTGAATGACGTGGCCATCGACGATGAACAGCCGGAGCAGATGTGGCTCACCCTTGGCGGACTGCGCTCGGGCGTCAAGGTGCTGCGCACGACTGATGGTGGCATGACATGGATGGATTACACGGGCAGTCTTCCGGAACCGGCCGTCAACTGCATCCTGCATCAGCGGGGTACGAACGGCCTTGTCTACATCGGGACACAGCTGGGCGTCTACTTCCGTCATGACGGCATGCAGGACTGGGAGCTCTACGGCCAGGGGCTGCCGGTGGCGCACGTCACGGCGTTGGACGTCTGCTACCGCGAAGGTCTGCTTCGCATCGGTACCAACCGCGGCGTCTTCGAAGCGCCCGTCGCCGTAGCGTCAACGCCGCAGGCACTTGCAGCGGTCGAACAGCGCGTCTACCTGTGTACCCGCGACACCGTGACATTCCACGATCACTCCGTTGCCGATGCGGCGAGCGTGCGCCGTACGTGGACATTCGAAGGTGGGAACCCTGCGACGTCCTCCGCCGAGCATCCGCGTGTGACGTACAACGCGCCGGGTACGTATCGCGTGCGCCTGACCGTTCAGGATGTAGCAGGAGTTAGCGAGCATGTCGTCGACAGCATGGTCACCATCGTCTCGACGTGCAATCCCGACGACATGGCCGTCACGGCGTTGCAATGCAACGGCGTCGATGCTATGGCGGTGATGAAACCACTGAATCATGCGTTCACCAATGCCACCATCACGGCATGGATCCGCGCCGAGGGTACGCAGAATGACTTTGCCGGCATCGTCTTTTCGCGCGGCAACGGAACCGTCGCCGGATTGAGCATCATGGCCGACAACACACTGCGATATCACTGGGCCGACAAGGGCTGGTCGAATGCGCCAACACTCAAGGTGCCAGAATCGACGTGGACGCATGTGGCCTTGGTTGTCACGCCTACGTCGACGACCGTCTACGTCAACGGCAGGGGAGAGACATTTACCACGACGAATGCTGGGCAGTCCTTTGGCGGCGACCTGTACATCGGTCGCGACCCGACGAGCGTGCTGCGGCATTTCAAGGGTCTGATCGACGAAGTCCGCGTCTACGATCGAGCGCTCACGCAGCGCGACCTCCGCGAGATGATGCACCGCACCAACGCCTCTGTGACCGGTCTGGTGGCGTACTATCAGTTCAACGAACAGGGCCGTGCCGTGATCGACCGTTTCGGCGATCACCATGGTGCGCTTACCGAATCCGCCGGACGCACCGCTTCGACCGCGCCCGTAGGGCGCGGTTCTGCCATGACCGTGGCTGTGCCTTCAGGTGGTACGCGGACGTGGGCGGACGTGGGGCTGACCATTCATTGGCCTACCGCCGGTGCTGCGCCAAGTGGCGATGTCGTCGTGACACGTCTGCGCGAGACCGACGTATCATCGCTGGAGGGCGTCGGACGTGTCCTGCAGAACTCCATGTTCATCGTGCACTCGTTCGGCAACACGACGTTTGCACGACCCGAGGCGATTGATGTTGCCGATGTGCTCGTGCAGGAGAACGAGGCTGCACGGCCGACAGACCTTGTTGTGTTTGGTCGTCCCTGGCACGGCGACGCTGCGTGGGGTACGCCCGTAGGTATTGCCGACAGTGCTGTTGCCGGCACCAAAGGACGCATCTCGTTCGAAGGCGGCACGTTCTTCACCTCGTCGACACAGATCCTTGTGGCCAGTCGCCAGACCGTTGGCGTCAGCGTCGAAGAGCGTCAGCTTCCGTATCGCATTGCCCCTTTACCAGCTTCGGATGCCGTGACGATTTCGCTTGAGGGCGAGGGAACAGTCGAGGTGTTTGACCTGACGGGACGACTGCGAGATCGGCAGACCGTGACGGACCAGGCCGTGATTGACGTGCATGGCTATCCAACGGGGTCGTACATCCTGCGAGTGACGTCGGGCGGCATCGTCCACGCCGACATGATCACGATACAGCGCTAAGCACGTCGGCCAAGTACGGACACGTAGATGTCCAGGGTTCGACGTGCGACGTCGTCCCACGTCAGCAACCACGACGGTCGCGTAACGGCAACGTCAGGCTTCGGCATCGACAGGGCCATGGCCGTTGCCGCAGTGATGGCCGACACGGACTGCGGATCGGCATAGATCACGTCGGTACCGAAGAGCGACCGCAGCGAGGGGAGGTCCGAGACAACGACACGTGCACCGGCGGCTGCGGCTTCGAGACTGACGATGCCCTGGGCTTCGGCCGTGCTGGGAAGAACGTGGACGGCCGCTGCGGCGAATGCCGAGGCCAACATCGGATCGTCATGGTCGATCCCAGGAATCCATGTGACGTGGTTGTGGCGGGCAACGGCTTGCGCAACACGTTCGCCATAGGCCGCTCCGATCCTGTTGGCAAAGGCAGGACCTATCAAGACAAGTGGTACGCCAAGCTCTGCCGTTGCTTCGATCAGGGCCAGTTGGTTCTTGCGCGGCTCGACCGTGCCCACACAGAGCACCATGTCCGACAAGCCGTAGCGCTCGACGAACATGTCCGGTTTGGCCGAGAAGAATCGTTCCTCGACGCCATTCGGAATCACATGGATGCGCTGCGGATCGACGTCAAAGATCTCGATCAGGTCGCGGCGCTCAGCATCGTTGATGGTAATGACGGCATGCGCGGCATGCAGATTACGCCGGCGCAGACGCTGCGTGTTGGGCGGAAGCATCCGGTCGATGGATCTCCACAGACGGAAGCGCCACCTGGGCTGCATCATCATGAACATGGACGTGACCACTAACGGAATCGACATCGTCGACGCACGCTCGATCACGACCGCCTGATGATACTCGCTTCCAAAGACGTGCATCAGGTCGGCATCGAACGTACGCTTCCATGGGTCCAACGGTCGTACGTCCACACCAAGACGCGCAAGGGCCTCCATGGTACGATCCTGTTGAAGTTCCAGGCCGCCGTAGCCAAGGGCGTACGGAATATGGGGCACGATGCTTACACGCAGGGGATGCATGTCGCAAGATACGACCCTTGGAAAGTCCGTAGTTTCGTCGCCCCCATGCATCTGCGAATCATGACCATCTGCGTCGGCACCATCCTGGCCGCTTCGGCCGCGGCGCCTCGTGCTGCGGCACAGGGTACGGTGCAGGATACGGCATCGGTGCAGACGCGTGTCGTGACGGTGGTGGGCAATCAGTGGCTGAACGCCCGGGCCGACCAGTTTCTGGCCTCGGCCACGATACCGCCGGCACTGCTACAGCGTCTGGCGCCGCCAACGGTAAGCGACGTCATGCACGTCGTCCCCGGCGTACATGTGCGACAATATGGAGGCCTTGGCGGACTTCGCACGGTGAGCGTCAGGGGCGGGGGAACGGCCCAGACCCTTGTCCTCGTGCAGGGTATCCGCCTTTCATCTGTCCAGAACGGCACCGTCGACCTTGGGCTCATCCCCACAAGCATGATCGGCAGCATCGACGTGATTCGCGGGGGCGCAGCCGCACTGTACGGCACGAACGCCGTCAGCGGCGTTGTCGATCTGCGCTTGCACACTCCATCGACATCACAGGCATGGTGCACCGTTGGTGGAGGTTCGTTCGATCAGACGGATCTTCGCGCCGGCGGCACGGCCCGGCTGGGAACAACGTCGGTAACGGCAGCAGTCGATATGATGCGCGCCGACGGTACCTATCCCTTCGGCATGCGGTATGATGGCAAGACCTACGAGGTCAACCGCGTCAATGCCGACGTCTCGAACATCAGCGGCATGGCTCACGTCAGCGGTGCGTCGTGGAACGTGGTCACCATGCTGCGGCATGCACAACGCGGCGTTCCCGGCCCCCTTGTCGATGGTTTGCTTACTCCATCACGGGCAAGATTGCACGACGACGACGGTGTGGTGGGCGTCTTGATCCGACTCCTGGAGAAAGGGGCATGGCAGATGTCGGCGACAGGCTCGCTGCGCGTGCTGGACCAGTGGTTTTTCGATCCTGATGCTACCGTGATGGGACCTCGCGGTATTGATGAACGCTATGTTCAGCGCGATGCCATGACGTCCATCCTGCTGCAGTACGCTTCGGCCGCACACCTGGTGCGCACACGCATCGAGGCAGGCGTTGCCGACCTGCGAGGTCGAATGCTGCAGCCCGACGTCGGCTCGCATGTGATACGCCGCTCTGCGGCCGCCGCCACTGAATGGCAATGGCTGCCGGGCTTTGCTGCCGACGCCACACTTCGCGCTGCACTCCGGGCCGACGTCATCAGCGACGTTGGTACGGCCGTGTCGCCCCTGCTTGCCCTGCAGTGGCGTCTGGCCGAGTCCACCATGCTGCGTGCCTCGTACAGCTACGACTTCCGTGCACCGTCGTTCAACGAGCTCTACTACCTGAACTACGGTACAGCTGGCCTGCGACCGGAGCGGTCGCACACCGTCAACCTCGGCCTTGCTACGGCCCTTACGTCATGGCTGCATGCCGACGCCGATGTGTTTGCCATGCGCACCACCGATCAGATCCTTGCAGTACCAACAAGTGCCGTGGCAACATCGGCCATGAACATCGGACGTACTGCATCGCAGGGACTCGAGCTGGGGCTGCGCGCATCACTGCTCGATGATGCGGTGTTGACGCACTGGTCGTATACGCTGCAGGATGTGCGCGACCGTACTGGCAGCCCCGGCATTGACGGAACGCTGTTGCCGTACGTGCCGCAAGAGATGATCAGCCTTGGTGCGACCTATGCACGGGGCGATGTGCAGGCATCACTGCAATGGTCCTACGTCTCACATCGGTATGCGCAAAGCGGCGAGGCATGGCCGTCGCTGCTGCCCGCCTACCATCTGCTGAGTGCCGGCCTAGGCATTCGCGCTACCATGCAAGCTCTGGGCATCGACCTTCGGCTGCAGGCCGATAATCTGCTTGATGCCCGCTACGATGTCATCCTTGGCTATCCCATGCCAGGGCGGTCCTTCCGAGTGCTGACCACATTGCGATGGGAGCAGCAATGAGGAGGTTCGCTCTGCTGCTGCTACTCGTGGCCATGTTGCTGTGCAGGGACAACCTGCACGCGCAGCAGCGCGTGGGTGCAGACACCGTGTTGCAGCTTGTGCCGGGCAGTGGACAGAACGTCGGCCAGGGCGTGGTGTTCTTTCCTCGCAACGTCCTTGGCATGCCCGACACGTCGGCCCGGGGGGACAAGCCTGCCGTTGATCCGCGAAGCGTCTGTTCCATCGGTCTTGGCGGCCGGATCATCATCGGCTTCACACGGCATGCCGTCGTTGATACCCCGGGTGATGATCTCGTGATTTACGAAAATGCGTTTCGCTATGCCGGCACACGCATCTATGCCGAACCAGCCGAGATCAGCGTTAGCAAGGACGGTCTTACATGGACGGCCTTCCCTTGTGATGGCCGAACACTGCGTGGCTGCGCCGGCGTCACGCCAACAGACCCGGCGCTGCCAAACGGCGGCGGTGATGCCTTCGACCTTGCAAGTATCGGCGTCGACTCTGTGCGCTGGATACGTATCGTCGACGTCACGCAACGCATTCTCGACGATCCGACGCATCCGTTGTACGACCCTACGCTGAGCGGCTTTGATCTCGACGCCGTCGTGGCCCTGCACGCTGCTCGCGTTGTCGATGCACTGCAGTGTACCTTCGACCCAGCCGATGAGCGTTTCGATGTTGGCGTGCCTGTCTCGACCTCGGCGACGATGCACGTGTACGACGTGCGCGGAACCTTGCTGCAGGAACGTCGCCTTGACGCCGGCATCACCACGGTCGATGCCTCGACCTTGCCTGTGGGCTTCCTGCTGGTGCAGATCAGCACGCCGACGTCGACGTACGTAACAAGGGTGCTGCGATGAGTTCCCTCGTCCGCTCTGTCATCATCGCCGTTGCCGCGCTGCTTGCATGCTGTGTGCCGGCGCCGGTGCCGCCCGATGGTGGCAATACCTTTACGGCAGAGCCCGGCGGCGTGTGGGTACTGTGCGAGGGCCTGTGGCGACAGAACGACAGTGAGTTGTGGTTTGCGAGTGCTACCGGAGCAACTGGCGACGTGGTGCAATTGATGAACCCCGAAGCACCGCTTGGCGATACCGGATCTGACATTCTTCGTCGGGGCGACACGCTTTTCGTTGCCATCAATGGATCGCGCTGCATCGACGTCATCCATGCCGTGAGCGGGCGTCGCATCACGCGTATACTGCTGGACGGACGCAAGGAGCCCTATCGGCTGGCACTGGCCGATGACAGTACGCTCTACTGCAGCAACCTTAACGATGACTCCATCACGGAGATCGATGCGCGTACGCTTGACGTGCGACTCTTGCATGTACCCGTTGGGCCGGCTCCCGAAGGCATTGCCGCCTCGAGCAGCATCGTAGCTGTTGCCAACAGCGGGTTGGGCGACCTGCGGCGCACGGAAGAAGGCGCGGGCTCGGTCTACATCTATCGTCGGTTCGACATGTTGCGGACGCATGTCATCGACGGACTTATCAACGTTGCAAGCATTCGCATCGACCAGCCGCGCAACACCATGTGGGTCACGTACCGACATCTTCCATCGCAGCCCGATTCGTTGGGTGGACTGGTTGCCTTCGACCTTGCGTCGTATGCCGAGCGTGGCCGATGGCGTGTCGCTGCGCCGCGTGCGCTCGAGATAGACCGTTCGACGGGTGACGCCTACGTACTTCATGCCGACGGTATCGACGTGGTTGCAACGGGCGCGCTGCGCCGTGTTGCCTGGCACCGTTCGCAGGGCGACAGCGTCTGGTACTCCCTGGGCATCGACCCGCGCGGCAGCCTCTGGGTTGGCGATGCCAAGAGTTACCGCACGCCGGGTGACGTCATTGTTCTAGACCGGTCGGGACACGAAGTCAGACGCATGCGCGTCGGTCGCAACCCAACTGCATTTGCATTTCCGTAAGGACCATCCAGATGATCAGAACGCTTGCATCGATCTTGTGCACGCTTGCTTTCGTTGCCTGTTCTCCGAAGCCCAAGGTTGTCAACCGCGAGCTGCCTCCGGGTACGCCGCCGCTGAACCAGCGCATCGATCTTGGCGTGCCACGGGCAAGCATCACCTTTACAGGCCGCATCATGTCGATCAGTCGCGACCGCAGCGCGGATTCTACCGACGTGTGTGCCACTGCCCCTTGCATGGCACGCGTCGAGATCCGAACCGTAAACATGGTTGGTGTTGGGGGGCCCACCTACATCAAGGACGGTGATGAGATGATGGTCGAGTTCCCGATGACGCTGTTGCCGACGGAGTACCAGGGCAAGAATTTGCCGGGCCTGAACGTTGGCAGCATCTTTCAGGGCATGGGCTTCGAGATCGTGACCACGCAGGGATCGGCAATCCGTCTGGCAGAGTACAAGATCCCTTAGCGGGCAGGTGGAATGCTGTAC
>VFFB01000067.1 GCA_018882585.1 Candidatus Kapaibacterium sp. | reverse complement strand
CGGCGGCGCCCGTCGAGATCCGGGCGATCACCTTGCCGACTTCGACCACATCGTTTTCGTTCGCCAGTGTTTCGAGCAGTGTTCCGCTCACGGGTGAAGGCACTTCCGTGTCGACCTTGTCTGTCGAGATCTCAAGCAGGACATCATCGCGCTCGACGCTTTCGCCCGGCTTCTTCAGCCAGCGAAGCACCTTGCCCTCTTGGATCGATTCGCCCATCTTCGGCATCACAACATCGACCGAGGCTCCAGAGGCTGCAGCTGCAGTCGCGGGGGCCGGTACAGGGGCAGGAGCCGGGGCAGCAACCGGAGCAGGGGCAGGGACGGGAGCCGGGGCAGCAACCGGGGCAGGAGCAGGGGCAGCTGCGGCAACGGCAACATTGGCATCGGTACTCAGAACGGCGATAACCTTTCCGACTTCGACGGTGTCGTTCTCTTGAGCAAGAAGCTGGACGATGGTACCGGATGCCGGCGACGGCACCTCGGTATCGACTTTGTCGGTCGAGATCTCAAGGATGACTTCGTCGCGTTCGACAGTGTCGCCGACTTTCTTCACCCAGCGAAGGATCTTTCCTTCTTGGATGGATTCGCCCATTTTGGGCATCACGACATCGACATTCATGCGTTAGGCTCCGGAGAAGCGTGTGTGTTGTGGTAAAAAAGGACCGCAAGTTACGGCGAAGTGCCGACAAGGGAAAACATCGTCAGCGCGACAACAGGTCTTGCAAGGCTCCCTTCAGCGTTGGAAATCGGAACGTGTACCCCTCGCCTTCAAGTCGCCATGGGGCAATGCGCTGGCTGTGAAGGATCATGTCGGCCATGGAGCCAAGCGCCAGACGAAGCAGACCGCCCGGCACACGCCCAAGGACGGGCCTGTGAAGAACCTGGGCAAGTTGTGTGGTAAGGTCACGCATGGTCACCTGTTCGGGCGCAGAGACGTTGTATGCCCCGGCAGCCTGCTTGTTGCTCGCTGCCCAGATGATGACGCCAACGGCATCGTCGCGGTGGATCCAGGGCACCCACTGGCGTCCGCTGCCAAGGACGGCGCCAACGAACAGCCGCATGGGGAGTACCAGCTTGGCAAGCATACCTTCGGAGGGATCAAGTACCGGAGCCAGGCGAAGCAGTACAACGCGCGTTACTGATTCGGCGCGACGTGCTTCGGTTTCCCATGCATCGCAGAGCGTTGCCAGAAAGGTGGCACCGGCACCAAGGCCTTCGTTCGACGGCGTCATGGAGTTTCCGTAGTAGCCCGTGCCAGACATGCTGACAAGTGCCGGCGGACGCTTCGCCTTGAGGATGGCATCAACCAGTTGCCGTGTCGTCTGCAACCGACTTTGCACAAGTTCGCGGCGATAGGCGGGCGTCCAGCGACGGCCTCCGACGTTCGCCCCTGTAAGGTTGATCACCACATCGGCACCGTCGACGACAGCACCCAGGTCGTCGCTCCAACGTGCCTGCGCTGCCCCCTGCACTGCGGCGTTTTTGCGGGCAATGATGGTAACCGAGTGACCGGCGGCGATCAGCCGTGTGGCAATCTGCCTGCCCAGGAAGCCGGAGCCTCCGGCGATGATAACCTTCATGATGTTTGCCTGCGAAGTGATGGAACGACGCCTACAACGAAGAACGGAATCGTCGTGGTTCCCGCTCTTGCCAACAGAAACGAACAACGCCCGTCGGCGATGTCACCAACGGGCGTCTGTGCATAGTCTGTTGTTCGCGGGATCAATCCTGACCGATCACCCAAACCTTCAGGTTGGCCATGATGTCCGTGTGCAACTTCACCTTGACATCGAAGATGCCCAGCGTCTTGATCTGCTCTTCGATGATGATGTTGCGACGGTCGACGTTGAAGCCGCGGAGCTCCAGCTCTTGGGCGATCATCGGTGAGGTGACCGAGCCGAACAGGCGGCCTTCTTCGCCCACCTGCATCGGAATGGTGATCTGCAGCTCG
Organism: Candidatus Kapaibacterium sp.; assembly: GCA_018882585.1. Lineage (GTDB taxonomy): Bacteria > Bacteroidota > Ignavibacteria > Kapaibacteriales > Kapaibacteriaceae > ZLKRG46. Next base: position 11,120 of record VFFB01000067.1, on the reverse strand, counting down.
CCAAGTTGTGCGGCCACAAGTTCGGCGTGCGCCTTTGCCTTGTCCATCTTGACGGCATACTGGCGCTTTTCGGTCTCGAGCGCACGGATGGCGCTGTCGTTTGCCACGTAGGCAAGACTGCGCGGAATCAGATAGTTGCGGGCATAGCCGGCCTTGACATTCACAATCTCGCCGATTTCGCCAAGGCTTTCGACGTTCTGACGAAGGATGACTTTCATGACGTTCGCTCTTGATGTCGTTCGTTGGTGAAGAAAAATCAGTTCGACGCTTCGGCGCTGGCCGGTGTCGAAACAGGCTTATTCGCTTCGGCGGCCATTTGTGCCGCACGCAGTGCCTGCGCTTCGGCGCGCATCTTGCGGAACTCGCGGAGCTTGGGATCGAGCTGCATCGTGAGATGACGCAGGACGTTGTCCTCGAGAATCATGAAACGCTCAAGCAGCGGAATCGAATTGGCCGGTGCTTCAAAGGCAGCGTACACGTAAAAGCCGTTGTACTTCTTCTTGATGGGATAGGCCAGACGGCGACGACCCCACTTGTTCAGCTCAACGAACGAACCGCCATGCTCTTCGATGTAGTCCGTAACACGCTTTACGACTTCGTCGACCTCGGAATCCTCGAGAGCGGCGTTGATGATGAATGTGGATTCGTACAGGCGACGAATGCTCATGTGAACCTCCCGTGGTTGCTTGCGCAGCCGACGCCGTTCCAGGGTCGGCAGGATGGTTTGGAAAAGTCAGGTTGAATCAGAGCCGACAAAGATACGGCCGACACTAACACGAACCAAACGTTATGATGTCATAAGGCACGATAGCACCCCGCGTTGATTCACAAAAGTTTGTAGATTCGTTATCCGCCTGCGTTCAGCGTGCAGACTGGTGATGCAACGGCCGAGCGTGCCGCAGCGTTTTCAGTCGACCCACGCGACCACGGGAATAACATTTTGAGCAGTCCGTCCGACGGTAAGCCGTCGGCTTCATTCTTTTCAAGTGCTGGCTATGTCTGATTCGACCAACGCCCCGGAAATGCCCGAGGCATCCAACCAAGAGAGTGCACCCGAGGTGCAGCCGTCCAATTCCACGCCGGAAACACCGGTACACGAGGCTCCTGCAGCCGAAGCTCCTGCAGCCGAAGCTCCCGCAGCCGAGGCTCCTGCAGCCGAAGCTCCTGCAGCCGAAGCTCCTGCAGCCGAAGCTCCTGCAGCCGAGGCTCCTGCAGCCGAAGCTCCTGCAGCCGAAGCTCCTGCAGCCGAGGCTCCTGCAGCCGAAGCTCCTGCAGCCGAGGCTCCTGCAGCCGAAGCTCCTGCAGCCGAAGCTCCTGCAGCCGAGGCTCCTGCAGCGCCCGCGCTGACAGAGGAAGAGCTTGCAGAGCAACGCAGGCTGCAAGAGGAGGAGAAGGCTCGAAAAGAGGCCGAACGTGCTCGCAAGGAGGAAGAACGTCGTCAGCGCGATGAAACGTTTGCCGAGTTGCAGGGAGTCTCATCTGCCAAGGGTTCGTTCTCGTTCACGATCAGCGAACGCGTCAAGGGCGGTGTTCGAGGCGAATACAAGGGTCTTCGGATATTCCTTCCTGCCTCGCACTTCGGTCTTCGGAAAAACGTGGCCGAGGAAGAGCTTGCCGCAGCCGTTGGTCAAACCGTCACGGTGCAGGTGCACGAGCTGCAATCGGATGATACCGGACATAAGTCGGCCGTCGTAACACGACGCGACCTGCTCGCCGATGAGCTCTGGGCTGCACTTGTGCCGGGCGCGGTGTTCGACGGACAGGTGACGTCCGTCACAGCCTTTGGAGTCTTTGTAAACATTGGTGGCATCGAGGGACTGGTGCACGTGTCAAGGCTCTCACGCTCACGCGTCGAGAATCCGGCAGACGTCATCAAGAAGGGCGACCGCCTGAAGGTGACGCTGGTAGAGGTTGACCGTTCAAAGAAGAAGCTTTCGCTCAGCCACAAGGAGCACGAAGCAGATCCGTGGGTGAACGTCGAGTCGACCTTCCCCGTCGGCAAGCGCGTCAAGGGTGTCGTGCGGCGTATCGCCGACTTCGGCGTCTACGTCCAGGTAGCCCCGAAGATCGAAGGCCTTCTGCGCGTATCGGAGCTGTCGTGGACGAAGCGCGTTCAGCACCCGTCAGACATGCTCAGCGTTGGCCAGGAGATCGAATGCGAGGTTCTTGGCGTTTCGGCCGAAAAGCACCAGCTGTCGCTGGGATATCGCCAGACGCAGGAAAATCCGTGGAACACGATCGCAACGACCATGCCCGTCGGTACCGACGTGCAAGGTATCGTCCAGCAGGTTTCGACGCAAGGCGCCGTGGTTCGCGTGAACGATACGTTCGATGGCTTCATGCCCCGCTCCAAGATGCTTGGTGGCCGTGGCAAGGCCCCGGCACTCGCTGTTGGTGAGTCGATCGCATGCGTCATCGTCGATATGGACCCGGCAAAGCCCTCGCTTATCCTTGCGCAGAAGGGCGAAGACGGTTCCATAGGCGGACAAGGCGGATGGAGCGGCGAACGCTCCGAGCGTGGTGAACGATCCGAGCGCGGCGAACGCCCCGAACGTGGCGAACGCGGACCGCGTCGCGAATCGAACTACGATGTTCCGAAGGACCACGCATCGAGCGCCGATGTCTCGCTTGGCGACCTGCTGAACGAGGCACAGCGTCAGAAGCTGCAATCGTAAGCACTCCACGAAACAATCACGAAACGTCGAAGCCGTCACGGTCAGTCCGCGACGGCTTCCGTATTTTTCAGGCCCTATGAAGACATTGGTACGCTTCCTGTCGGTCTCCATCATCACGGCGCTCTGTGCCCTGCACATGTACGCCCAGCAGACCAGTACCAGCCCCGTGATGCAACCTCGGGTGCTGCGGCCCGCAGAGTACATGTACACAGACTCGCTGCGGCTGAAAGAGCAGGACGCCATCATCACCATGATGCAGACAGCGCAGGACAGTGCGTTCGAGGCTGCGAAACGAATGGACATCACCGCGGCAGCACGCTTTGCCGCAGCAACGCGCATGCTGCAGGATGCCTGGGAGGCGTTTATTGCGATGAAACGAGAGCCCACACCGTGGGAGCTGATCGCAGAGACGATGAACATCCCGAAAGAGATGCTCGCCCCGTCGGCACAGGAAGTCACGCAGCGGCAGATCATGATCGCCAACTCCCAGAACGTCCCGGGCGTGCTTCTGCGCCCAATGGGCACCGGCAATGCTCAGGTACGACTTCAGGACGTCTATCAATTCTTCGGACTTACCGAAGACGTCTCGCCAAGGATCGTCTACAGCGTCGACGTATCTACCAATGTCGAGATCGTCATTTACTCTACTCAGGCCAAGGTCGTCGCCACGATCTTCCGGGGTGTTCAGCCTGCCGGGAAGTACGAGATAACGTGGAACGGCATGGATGACGCAGGACGCAACGTCGTCAACGGCGACTATATCGCCGAAGTCCGTCTCGGCACCGAGAAGCTTCAGCGCAAACGCATTCTATGGCCTGCCCCATGAAGTCGCATTTGTTGCTCGCCGTGCTTATCGCGGCCGTCATGACAGCCACGGGTAACACAGCCGGCAATCGCATCGTTGTGCGCTTCACGGCCGGCAGCCCTACGTCAGCAAGGTGGTTCGAGCAGGACCGCCACGGCGAGCTTCCATCATTCACGCCCATCCTTGGACGCCACACCACCGCCCCCTATCTGCTTGACGCAACCCTGCAATGTTATCAAGGGGCATTGGACAGGCGGATGGCATTGCTGCGAAGCACGCAGGATGGCGCACCGCGATGGCGGACGTTGCCGCTGGCACGGACGGCAGTGATCTCATGCGATCGCGATGCGCGGACGATGGCAGCCAAACTCCGGACGCATCCCGACGTCGAAGCAGTCGACGTTATGCCTCGACACGAACTCTTCGAGATACCGAACGACACGCTGTATCCGGCACAATGGCACCTTGGCATCATTCAGGCTGCAAAGGCCTGGGAAGCTCTCCCGGCCGATGCTACGGCCGTCGTGGGCGTGATCGACACCGGCATGCAGTTCGACCATCCCGACCTGGCAACCCAGGCAGCCGAAAATGTCGGCGAAACAGGTGTCGATGCAGAAGGTGCCGACAAGCGATCAAATGGCAAGGATGACGACAACAATGGCTTTGTTGACGATTGGCGAGGATGGGACTTCGTAAGCACCCCATCGCCACAGACGGGCGATAACGATCCGTCGCCGGGTGCATCGCACGGCACACACGTAGCCGGCATCATTGCCGCGGCGACGAACAATCTCATCGGTATTGCCGGCACTGCTGTCAAGGTCAAGGTTCTACCGGTCAAGGTCGGCCCCGACGACCCCAGCAGCCGTGGCGTGGAACGCACGGCCGACGGAATCATGTATGCCGCGTCGATGGGCGTCGATGTGATAAACTGTTCCTTCGGCAGTGCATCGCAGTCGTTCGCCGACGAGGATGTTGTGAATGCTGCAACAGATTTAGGCGTGCTGGTCGTTGGCGCCGCCGGCAATGCCGGTGTTGACGGAGCTTCCTTTCCCGCTGCCTATGAACGCGCCGTGAGCGTAGCAGCATCCGGCACGTCGGACAGGTTGGCGTTGTTCACAAATCGGCACCGTACGGTCGATATCACGGCTCCGGGACAGAGCATTCTTTCGACCGTTCCAACCGATTCTTACGAGCGATACGACGGCACGTCGATGGCGTCGCCCGTCGTGGCCGGCGTTGCTGCTATGGTCACCATGATGCGACCAACTGCGTCGCCCGCCGAGATCCGGGCTGTGCTGATGACCACCGCGTGGAATATCGACTCTCTTAATCCGTTTGCCGCAGGACGCTTTGGCAGTGGCCGCGTCGATGCATTTGCCGCCGTTTCGTCTTCTGATGTGGCATGGGCTACTGTGACAGCGTCGACGTTTGCTGATGCCAATGGCGACGGTCTGTTCGCCCCCGGAGAACGAGCTCGCATCTCGCTGAAGATCCGCAACGAACTGCGTGCGCTGCGGGACGCCACCATCCGCGTTTCTAATGTGCCGGCTGCCTTTGCCGCCACCATCGAACAGGAGGGCGGTTCACTCGGCACCGTAGGAACGGGCGAGTCCCGCGACGTCAACGACATGATCGTCGTCACACTACCCGATACACTTCCCTACAATGCATCGCTCGATCTGTTGGTGGAGATCCTTGACGAAGGACGTCCCGTTGGGCGGTCGCTGATCTCCACGAACGTGAACACGACCTATCGAACGCTTGACCGCAACGATCTGGCCATCACGGTAAACAGCCGCGGGAACTTCGGCTACAACGATTACCCCGACAATGCGCAGGGCGACGGTGCAACCTACCGGGGCTCGAACCATCTGCTGTTCGAGGGAGCGCTGATGATCGGCACGGCGGCAGGAAACCTGGTCAATGTTGCTCGTGGGGCAGACACTGACCAGCAGGACACGGGGTTTTCGATCTCGGGAGTATTGACGATAAAGAACGATAGCGTACCGTCCGGCATTCGCGCCGTCACATCGTACACCGACGCGCTCGACCCCTACCGCATCGGAGTCGATGTACGCCAACACGCATATCAGGCCTCGGATGATTCGGTGCGCAATGTTCTCCTAACGTGCTACGACATTCGGAACACCGCCGACACGGCCCTCACCAACGTCCATGCGGCACTGTTCTTTGATTGGGACATCGGTCCCAACGGACAGCAGAACATCGCCGCGTGGGATGCCGCAAACGGTATAGGTAGGATGCGCAACATCGCGCGCAACGACTACCCGCAGGTTGGCGTCGCAATGATCTCGCCGTATACGACACACTTCTTTGCCGTCGACAACGATGGCGTAACGTCGCTCAATCCGGGCATCTACGACAACTTCCTTCGTGGCGAGAAGTGGCTTATGATGTCGAACGGAATTGCGCGTGCCTCAAGTGCAACGACGGATGCTTCGATGGTGATCGGCGGCGGTCCGTTCACGCTGGCCGCCGGCGAGACTCGGCAGATCTGCTTTGCCATTGCTGCCGGCGACGAAGGCATGATCACGCAAGGAATCGCCTCGGGCAGACTTCGTGCAAGATCGATGGGTCTGAACGCCGGCGATTTTGTTGCAGGCCCGACGGCCAGTCGCATCGTCCACATCGAAGATGGCCCCACGTTGCAGCCCGGTTCAACGACGGTGTCGTTTACCGTCCACTTCATCTCGGGTGTCATCATCGACCTTGTCGATCTGTTTGGCCGTACCGTGAGCGAGCTGTACTCGTCCTACGACGAAGTGCCGGGAATGCATGTGGCGACAGTGAACATCCCCAACGTGGCGGCTGGCAACTATTTCATGCGCCTTCGGACTGCGACTACTACTGACGTTGCGCCGATTGCCATCGTACGCTGATCGACGGCGTCAGCCGTCGCGGCGGCGCAGCAGCGCCACGCTTTCGACGTGGAACGTGTGCGGAAACATGTCCACAGGCGTCACATCCGTCACCTCGTACCGTTCGGCCAGCAAGGCACAGTCACGCGCCTGCGTCGACGGATTGCAGCTAACGTAGACCACTCGCGGAGCTCCTGCCTGAAGCACATGCTCGACAAGCATGGCATGCATGCCCGCGCGTGGCGGGTCGATCAGGATAACGTCGGGCCGAGGGAACGAGGTCAGCACCGGTGTCGCCTTCGGCGAATGCAGATCGACCGTGTGAAACTCGACATTTGATATACCATTGCGCTCGGCATTGGCCGTTGCATCTGCGATGGACGATGCCACAAGTTCTGCCCCGACGACGTGACGGGCCCTGCGTGCGGCCGGCAATGTCAGCGTTCCGGTGCCGCAGTACAGATCCCACACGACGTCGTTGGAAGTTATCGCTGCCGCCTCGATCGCAGTGCCCACAAGCTTGGGCAGCTGGAAGGTATTCGTTTGAAAGAACGAGAATGGCGAGATGCGGTACGTGATGCCATGCGAGGTCTCTTCGAGAACGCCTGGACCTTCGGTGCGGACGATGGTGCCGACAGCAACCGGCGACCACGTATCGTTGACCGCGTGCAGCATGCTTGACCCGGGCGGCAACGACGCCCCTTGATGCATCCAGTCGTCGATGAAGGCATGTTCCGCATCCGTCGTCGGCGTAGTCGTGATCAGGATGGCCATCACGGCGCCGGTCGTCGCACTTGTACGGACGACAAGGTTACGCGCGAATCCATCGTGACGTCGCTGGTGATAGGCAGCGATGCCATGCGTGTGTGCCAGACGGTGCGTTGCCGACAGCAACTGGTTGCCAACATCGCTCTGGAGCAGACAGTGTTCAACGTCAAGGACCTTGTCAAATCGCCCCGGTACATGCAGTCCGAGCGCAAACGACATGTCAAACTCCTGACCGCTGGCGATCTGCTCGTTGGTGAGCCATTTCGACCCACCGAACGAAAACTCCATCTTGTTACGATACCCGTACCACGGATCGCAGGCAATCGTCGGATGATATGTTCCTGCACTCACATGCCCTATGCGTTCGAACGCATCAACCACGTGTTGACGTTTCCAGATGGTCTGCTCGGAATATGCCAGGTGCTGCCACTTGCACCCGCCGCAGGTGCCGAAATGCTCGCATGGAGGCTGCTGTCGCATCGGCGAAGGCGTGATGATCTCGGCCACCTCGGCCTCGACGAATCGCTTTTTCGACCGCAGTATGCGGGCCCGAACACGTTCGCCGGGCAATGCTCCTGCTACGAAGTGCACCACTCCGTCGACGCGGCCAACGGCCACACCTTCAAATCCGATGCTATCAATATCGAGTTCGACCTGCGGCTTCTTGTGTGCGTCGTTCATGCGTTGACCGTAATTTGGGCCGCAAAGTACAACGAAAGGCGTATGAACGCGAACCGCAGCGGCAATCCCCCACTCCCTTCGAGCTCGGCGTGCATCATATTTTGATCCGAATCTTCTGCCTCGTGTCCTGCATCGTATGCCTGCAGGGGGCAAGGCAGGAGCCTCAAGGCCCGCGCATAACAGCCGTCGAGGCGACAGATCATGGTGACTCCGTGACGGTCCGCTTCGCGGCGTCCGACACCATCGGGGCATTCCAGCGTCCCGAGGTTACCCAGCGCAATGTGATCGCACGCATCTCCGATGCCATCAACGAGGCTCCGCTTGCAATGCCACCCGGGGTGACGTGTCGCGCAGATCGGATCCGCACCTTTGCTGTATACCGGTTTGCGATGCCGTGGGATGTTGCGGAATCGTCCATCAGGCGTGATGGGCCCCAAGGGCTGATCCTTACCATCCGCAGACGTGATCGGAGCTCGCAGTCGATCACGCAGGCACCACCGCAGGAGTCAACAGGTTCCGACGGCGTGCCTTCGCATCGCAAGCAGTGGGACCTAGACGTTATCGTCCTGGATCCCGGCCACGGCGGCATCGACGGCGGAGCCGAAGGCGTGAACGGTGCACTGGAAAAGAATATCGTGCTGGCCATAGGCAAACGGCTGCGCGACCTGATCAAGCAGCATCTACCCGGCACCCGCGTTGTCATGACGCGTGACGACGACAGATTCATCGAGTTGTACCGCCGCGGACAGATCGCGAATGAGGCCGGAGGCAAGCTCTTCATCAGCATTCACTGCAATAGCATGCCCACAAAGCCGCACCCGGCACGCGGCGCCGAAACCTACATCCTTCGTCCCGGCCGGAATGCCGATGCAGCTCGAGTTGCAGCTCGGGAGAATGCCTCGGTACGCTTTGAGCGATCGCAGGACCGGTACAAGGGTCTTGACAACGATCAGCTGATCGTTGCAACCATGGCGCAACGCAGCTTTGTACGATTATCGGAGCTGTTTGCTGATGCCATGCAGCGAGAAGTCACCAAGACAACTCCGCTTACCGACCGCGGTGTGAGCCAGGCGGGATTCTTCGTTCTGGTTGGTGCATCCATGCCCAACATCTTGTTCGAAACGGCCTTTCTGTCGAACCCCGCAGATGCCGCCTACATTTCCTCTGAAGCCGGACAGATCGCCACAGCCACAGGCATGCTTCAGGCCATCAAGCGATATGCCCGCACGTATCGCAGTCTCTTGCAAAAGTGATGCTCACGACCCGCTACATCGTCCCGCGTGTTCTTGTCTTCGTCAAGCCGTTCACAGGCCTGTTCATCTTGGCCATGGTCTTCAATCTGATGTTCTCGGTGATGAACGCCCTGACCTTGGCCATTGTCGAACCGGTGTTCCGCACACTGTTCGGATCTGGGCAGGCGCCTGCCGGCATAGCATCGACGATCCCCTCGGCATTCTCGCCCAAGGCGGCCTTCGACGCCTATGTCTACGGTCTGATCCTGGGTCCCGACATGACGACGACGATTCGCAATCTTGGCACGGCGATGTTTTTGTTGTTCCTGTTCCGTGCCGCCACGAAGTACGTTGCAACCAACACCTCGGTGCGCGTCGAAGAAGGCATCATGAAGTCAATTCGTGACGCGTTGTTCTCGCGCATGACCTCGCTCTCGCTGGACTTCTTTGCACGAAAGCGTACAGGCGATCTCATAAGCGTACTTACCAACGACGTTGGTGTACTCAATCACTCGACCGTGAATTCGCTGTCGCAGCTCTGGCGCGAGGCTACCACGATCATCGTCTACCTGGTCCTGCTGCTGCTGATCTCGGTCAAACTGACGGTCATGGCCATCGCCATCGCTGCGATCGGCGTCATCTTCATTAGGATGTCGACGTCCTATCTGCGCCGGTACGCGCAGCGCATGCAGGCGGCGCAGGCAGACTACACGACAATCCTGCAGGAATCGCTGCAAGGCATCCGCGTTGTCAAGGGCATGAGTCTCGAGCAGACCGTGTTTGGTCGATTTGCCGGACAGACCGCGCAGTACGTGCGCTCGGCTGTCAAAAACTCACGCGTCACCACCCTTGTGCCAGCGGTCAACGAGTTGTTTGGTATCGCAGCCATCGTCGCGGTGTTCTACGCCGGAGGCGTGGCGCTTGCCGCAAACGAGATCACCGCACCGAACCTGATGACGTTTCTGTTTCTGCTCTTCGGGCTGATGCAGCCCATCTCCATCATCGTCAACGTGTTTGCCGTTATGCAGCGCGGTATCGTGGCAGCAAACAACGTCCTGTCCGTTCTTGATGAGGTGCCCAATGTTACCTCCGGCAGTATCAACGTGACGAGACTGAGCAGCAGCATCAGCGTCGAGCATGTGTCGTTTTCGTACGAAGCCGAGAGCTCGGTTCTTCGGGATGTCTCGTTCAACATCCCGCGGGGCCGCACCGTAGCCCTTGTTGGTACCAGCGGCAGTGGCAAGTCCACGATCCTTGATCTGCTGCTACGGTTCTACGATCCGTCGCAAGGAACAATCCGCATCGACGGAATGGACATTCGGGAAGCATCGCTTGAATCGTATCGACGCCTGTTTGGCACCGTCTCGCAGGAGACGATGCTGTTCAACGACACCGTTGCCCGGAACATCGCCCTTGGTGAAGCATCACCGGATATGGAGCGCGTGCAACAGGCAGCTGGTATCGCCCATGCCCATGACTTTATCATGGCCATGCCCAACGGTTACAACACGACGATCGGCGATCGTGGCATGAAGATGTCGGGCGGCCAACGCCAACGTCTGGCCATCGCCCGTGCACTCTATCGGAATCCGGAAGTACTGGTTTTCGACGAGGCCACCTCTGCCCTTGACAGCGCCAGCGAGCGTGACGTGCAAGACGCGATCAACAGCGTTCTGTCCGGGCGTACAGCCGTGGTTGTGGCGCACCGTCTGTCAACGATCATCAATGCCGACGTGATCCTCGTCTTCGACAACGGCCGAATCATCGAGCGCGGCACGCATGCCGAGTTGCTGCAGGCCAGGGGCACGTATGCGCGCCTGTATACCCTGCAATTCAGCACTGCAGACGAGCAGGATCAGTAAGGGGCTCGGCCCGACGCCATACGGCGATATAAGGCGTAGTGCGGAGCATCGTCAAGCAGGACCCGTCGATAGGCCGACGACAGCCCCTCGGTCACGGCTTGGACGTACGTCTCGTCGCCACGATGGTAGTAGATCACGTACGTACCAGACGCCTGTCCTGCCGTTCGGAGCACGTCATCCAGCGTCGCATCGGCCTCGACCGGCAGAGCCATGGG
>VFFB01000066.1 GCA_018882585.1 Candidatus Kapaibacterium sp. | reverse complement strand
CATTTACACCACAACGAACATGGACTTGAAGATCACTGACATACTGGACCGTAATGCCGTGCTGTTGGACCTGGACGTTGCCGGCAAGGACGAAGCCTTGCAACGTCTGATCGATGTTTTGGCGGCCACGGGCAAGGTACGCGATGTGGAACAGCTGAAGCGTGTGATCTTCGAACGTGAGAAGCTGATGTCAACGGGAATCGGTCACGGCGTGGCGCTGCCGCACGGCAAGACCAACGTGGTCGACACAAGCATTGCCGCGATGGCCACGCTGCGGAATCCCATCGACTTTGATGCCCTTGATGACAATCCTGTCAACATCATCATCATGCTGATTGGCACCGAAGGCAACGTGGGTTTGCATCTTCGGTTGCTCAGCCGCATTTCGCGAATGATCGGTAACGAAGCGTTCCGTCATTCGCTGGCAAATGCCAAATCCGTTGATGACGTGTTGTCGTTGCTTGCCAATACCGAGGTGGACCGAGCATGAGTATCGGGTGTGTACGTGGGACGCGTGATCTGTTCGGAGCCGAACTTGAGCAGTGGCAGCGGGCAGAAGACGTGTTCCGGACAGTCTCGGCTGCCTTCGGATACCAGGAGTTCCGAACGCCGATCATCGAGCACACGGAGCTGTTCGCACGCGGCGTAGGCGAGCATACCGATATCGTTGGCAAGGAGATGTATACCTTTCTTGACCGCGGTGGCGACAGTATCACGTTGCGTCCGGAGATGACGGCGCCCATTGTGCGGGCGGCCATCGAACACAGTCTGGTGCGGCATGCGCCGGTCACGCGTCTGTGGTACATGGGTCCTCTGTTCCGGTACGAGCGTCCGCAGAAAGGACGCTACCGTCAGTTTCATCAGTATGGCGCCGAATGCCTCGGCTCGGCCGAACCCGAAGCCGATGCCGAGATCATCATCCTTGCACATGACGTCATAAGGAAGGTCGGCGTCCAACGTGTTGAACTTCGCCTGAACACCCTTGGCTCGCCAAGTGCGCGCGCCGCCTATCGCGAGGCGCTGGTAGCCTATCTCGAGCAGCATGTCGACCAGCTGTCTGAAGAAAGCACGCGACGTCTGCACACCAATCCGTTGCGGGTGTTGGACAGTAAGGACGAGCGTGATCGACCCGTCGTTGCATCGGCACCGAGGCTTACCGACTATCTCGACGACGAAAGCACGTCGCACTTCCGGGCCGTCTGCAGCATGCTTGATGCTGCGGGCATTGCCTATACCGTAGACCCGCTGATGGTTCGTGGCCTTGATTACTATTCCCATACGGTGTTCGAATTCGTGACCGACGCTCTTGGTACGCAGAACGCGGTCTGTGGCGGAGGACGGTACGATCCGCTCTTTTCCATGCTGGGCGGAGGAAACGTGCCGGCCGTTGGATTCAGTATCGGCATCGAACGTCTTCTCATGCTTCTCGAAGTCGAGCAAGGGGGCTGGGCGGAACCCAAGGGCGTTGACGTCTACCTGTGCAGCATCGGCCCGGCGGCCGTGTTGCCTGGCTCGCTCATCGCACTGCGGCTGCGTCGCAGTGGCGTGACCGTTGCGACGGACCTTCTTCGGCGGTCGGCAAAGGCCCAGTTCAAAGAGGCAAACCGACTGCGGGCCACGTTCACCGTGACCCTTGGCGACGACGAACTTGCTGCGGGCACGGTCGTGGTAAAAAACATGCAGACGGGTGAGCAGCAGACCATTGCCAGCGGCGAGCTTGACCGATTCGTCCTGGCGGCGAGGTGACCATGGAACCAGACGTAACGACGCCCGACCATGAGTTCGAGCTTCGGCTGGAGCGGCGGGTCGACGGTCAGACAGGCCAGGAGTTGCTCGACCTGGTGGTCGAAACGGTCAGGGAGTTCGCCTCGTACGGCTATCGGTTGGATCTTCGAGAATCGGTTGACATGACGCGGCGGACCATTACGGTCGAAGTCGGAGGCGTCTCGCTGCCGAACATCGCTACGGCAAGCCCGGGGCGTGCGCGTGGCGTAAGCACGATCGCGATGCCGGCCGATGGTGCCTATGAGGTTTACGTGGTGCGCAAGCAGCGCACGGTTGTGTTCCGCGTCGCCATCGCCAAGGGTGTCCCATCGCCCCTTGCCGTTGAAGAAGGGGGATTCATTAGGCTGGTAGGATAAATGGCCTCTCCGCGACCCTTGCGACCGGCCGTTGACCGCGTGCGGATCTTCCGCGCAAGTGTCACGAAATGGCAGATAAAGGTCCTGTTGACCCTCCTGGGTCTGGGCATCATCGCCACGGTGCTGCTCTATACCAAGGCCATTGTTGACGAGCTGATCGCAAACGAGAAGCGAACGGTTGAGTTGTATGCCAAGCAGTTGACCAGCCTGCAGGAGGCGAGTACGGACAGCGAGCTGCTGTACTACATCGAGGTCACGGTCGCATCGATCTACTTTCCCGTCATCATTACCGGGCCGGACGAGAAGCCGGTGTTCCCGTATCAGCAACTCTCGTTGAACATCGACATTGATTCATCGCAGACGAAGGAAGAACAGCGTGCCATGATGATCGGTATCATGGACGAGATGCGTGAGGCATATCCCCCGTACGAGATCAAGGATCCTGACGGAAAGGTCATTCAGAAGGTCTTTTTCAATAACTCCGAGATCGTGCGGCGTTTGCGCTATATGCCGTACATAGAGATCCTGATCGTGACGGCGTTCATTCTGATCGGCTATGTGGCGTTTTCGACGATCCGTCGAAACGAGGAGAGCAACATCTGGGTTGGCATGGCCAAGGAGGCCGCGCATCAGCTGGGCACACCACTGTCGAGTCTGCTGGCCTGGCTCGACATTCTGCGAATGAGCAGTGACGATCCACCTTCGGTGTTACAGACGGCAGGGGAGATGCAGCGTGACGTTGAGCGATTGAACGTCATCGCCAACCGATTCTCGAAGATCGGTTCGCAGCCTATTCTGACGGACGTCTCGCTTACCGATCTGGTCGAGCAGGTCTGTCTGTACTTCGAGACGCGGTTGCCGAATCTTGGCAAACGAATCCAGCTGACCAGGGAGCTCGACGGTCAGGTGCGTGCGAAGGTCAACACGGACCTGTTCCAGTGGGTGCTTGAGAATCTCATTCGCAATGCCGTCGATGCAATGGATCGGCAGGACGGTCACATCCACATCGTTGTTGCCAAGCGCGGCCGTGGTGGGGTGATGCTTACCGTTACCGACAACGGCAAGGGCATGACGTCGGCCGTCCGTTCTCGTGTCTTTCAGCCGGGCTTTACCACGAAGCGGCGTGGCTGGGGACTGGGCCTCTCGCTGTCGAAGCGCATCGTAGAAGAGTATCACGCCGGCCGTATCTACGTCAAGGAAACGCAGCCCGGTGTTGGCACAACGTTCGCCGTGGAGTTACCCTGATGTTGGAAGAGCAATTGCCCATTCCCGAGCCCGCCCCCGCCCCATTACCGCGGATGGTCACGACCAGTCACATCGACTGGCTCATCCTGCTGCCCATCGTTGGGTTGCTGATGTTCAGCGTTGCCTTCGTCTACAGTGCGAGTGCCTCCTTTGCGCAGGTCAAGTTTGGGTCGTCGGAGCAACTGTTCTGGAATCACGCATTGCGCGTACTGATCGGCATGGGGCTGTTGTTGTTCTGTGCGAAGCTCGACTATCACTTCTGGCAGCGGTCGACGGCATCGATCATGCTGATTGCCATTGGTTTTCTGATGGTGGTTTTTGTGGTCGGTGTCGAGGCCAAAGGAGCGTCCCGGTGGGTGCGTCTGGGCCCCATCAATTTTCAGCCTTCGGAATTGGCCAAATACGCCGTTGTCTTTCATACGGCGGCGGTGCTGTCGCAACGCTCGGCAATCGTACGGACGTGGAAGAATAGCGTCGTGCCGGTGATGGCATGGGTCCTGCCGGTGATCGGTCTGATCGCACTGCAGCCCAATCTCTCCACTGCAACGGTCATTTTCATGATCACCATGGTTCTGATGTTCCTTGCCGACGTTGATCTGCGACATCTTGGCGTGATCGTTGCTGCCGGCGGCGTCGTAGGAGGCATTTACGCCGTAAGCGCTTCGTACCGGTTGGAGCGGATCCTGGCCTATTTGAATCTGGGATCGGCCGATGCACCGGTACGATATCAGATCGATCAGGCACTGATCGCCTTCGGTAATGGCGGCATCACGGGCGTGGGACCGGGGCAGAGCAGGCAGCGTGACTGGTTCTTGCCGGAGTCCTACGGCGACTTCATATTTTCGATTGTAGGTGAGGAGTACGGCTTCCTTGGCGTATCGCTATTGCTGGGAGCATTCGTACTTGTCATGTGGCGGGGCTATGGAGTGGCCAGGAAGGCACCGGACGCATTTGGACGTTTGCTGGCAGCCGGCATTACCACGACATTGGCGTTATATGCCTTTGTCAATGCGGGCGTTACCTGTGGTCTGCTGCCAACGACCGGACTTCCAATGCCATTCATCTCGTACGGGGGATCGGCGGTGTTCTTCAGCGCCATCGCCGTAGGAACGCTGCTGAACATCTCGAGTCAGGCCGGAGTTTGGGTTCGGTCAAGGCCGGAAAAGCTATGAATGGCAAGGATTTCGTATAATCGGCTCATATGCGCAACGGCATTCAAAAGCTTTACTATTCCATCACCGAGACTGCCAAGATGATCGGTGAGGAGCAGCACGTCCTTCGGTACTGGGAGCGGGAGTTCCCGCAACTGCGGCCGCAAAAGAATCGGGCGGGAAATCGCGTCTACACACAGCGGGACCTAGCTGTCCTGTATGTGATCAAGCGTCTGTTGCGGCAGGAGCGGTATACGGTGGCCGGAGCAAAGGAGTTATTGCGGCTGCACACTGTGGAGGAGCTCGCAACGCATGTGGCGCCTATGACTGAAGCTGCTGTCCAGACGATGCCGACAGTTGCGGGTAACACCGGAACGGAACTGACTTCTGAAGCCGAGGCCATCAAGGATGAATTGGCGGCAATCGCGGATATTCTTCGGGCTGCAGCGGCCCGAATGTAAGACAATGAGCATGAACACAACGTTTCAACTTTTTTGGAGGTGCGATATGTGGCGCGTAATTCACGCCGTAGGCACTGGCTTGGCCATCTTGATGGTCGTTGCCATGCCGGCGGGCGCTCAAACGACGGCTTCGCCTGGTCAGGGCAAGACGTTTGTCTCGAAAACGATCGGCAGTCATGCCGATGAGGTACTTGGAGTGTTCGTCAACGACGCAAACACACAGTTTGCCACGTGCAGCATCGACGAGACGATCAAGCTGTGGAGTCTGCCTGATGGTAAGGAACTGCGTACGTTGCAGGGTCACCTTGGTCAGGTCAACAACATCAGCTACTCCGGTGACGATACGTATCTGGCCAGCGGTAGCAGCGACCGTACGGTGCGGATCTGGAATGCCGAGACCGGAGCCCAGGAAGCTGTGCTTCGTGGCCATACGGCCGAAGTCATCGGCGTGTATTTCAGCCAAGGCAACAGCAACATCGTTGCATCGACGTCCTTCGACAAGACCATCAAGCTGTGGGACTGGAAGCTTGGCGTCGAGTTGAAGACACTTCGCGGACATGCGATGCAGACCAACAACGTGGCGTACAGCTACGATGGTCGGCTGATCGCATCGTGCTCGGACGATAGAACCATCAAGATCTGGAGCACGGATGCTCCGGTGCGCGAGGCGCTCATGACCCTTGAGGGACATGCTGCCCCCGTACTGACGGTCTTGTTCTCGTTCGATTCAAAGTTGCTTGCCTCGGCAGACCAGGATGGCGTGGTCAAGATCTGGTCTATGCCCAGTGGCGATCTTCTTCGCACCATCAATGCCCATACGGAGTTGATCCAGGACGTTTCGTTTGCCGAAGACAACACGACGATCGTCACGGGTAGCACCGACAAGACCGTCAAGGTATGGAACGTGGCCACTGGCGAAAACCTGATGACGCACAACGCTGGCGTCGAGGTCTGGTCGCTGGACGTCACCAGCAATGGCAGCACGATCATGCTCGGCTGTGCCGACGGATCGGTCCGCCTGCTCACAGAGTCTGCAAGCGAGCGCGGTCGCGCACCGAAGGGAGGAAAGTGATCATGAAGACCATGAAAACATTCATCGTAGCAGTTGCTCTCGTGCTTGGCGCAATTCCGTCACTGGCACAGGGTACCATCAACACCGTCGTAACCGTGGCCGGTCATGTCGTCAATGCCGCAACGCTCGAACCGGTGGAGTGTACGTACGGTCTGTACGATGCCTCTGGCCGTAAGATCGGCCAAACCCTTCGTGCATCAGTCAGCAATGGCTATCTGGTAACGGGACTTCAGCCGGGCGGACAGTACACGCTACGCATTGAGGATCCGCGGTTCTTCAAGCAGGATTTCCCAATCGTGATCCCCAAGACATCGACCTACTTGGAGATCTCGAAGGACGTCACGGTGCGCGCCATGGAGACCGGACGCAAGTTCACACTTGCACCCAATCCGTTCGACCTTCGCAAGACGGCCCTGAAGGTGGGCTCCGAGGAGCTCCTGCAGGACATGCTGACGATCCTTCGCATGAATCCCGGAGTGCAGGTCGATATCGTCTGCTATCCTGATGCTGACGGCCCCTCGGCAGAGATCGCAAAGCTCACGCAGGACCGTGGTACGGCGCTCAAGGAGTACTTCGTCAAGCAGGGCATCAGCGCCCAGCGTCTGAACGTGAAATCCACGTCGACGACAGACCCCATCAACCCGCCACCGCTCAAGCGCGGTGCCAAGGGTAAGCGCTACGTTGGACCCGTCTATATCGTCGTGACCAGCGTCTGACCTGATCAAGATCGATCCGGCATGGGGCCGGCTTCGAGGAAACTCGATGCCGGCCTTCGTGTTTTTTGGGGACGTTTCCGCCGGATTATCAGGTGTTTCTGGGCCTAAATGATCCTAAACAGCCTAAAATCGGCTCAACCGCCATTTCAATCTTCTGTGGCGATTCGCTCCGAAGTTCGTAACTTTGCAGCCCTTCGGTCCCGTGGTAGAGTGGCTATACAGAGCTCTGCAAAAGCTTGTACATCGGTTCGAATCCGGTCGGGACCTCTGCGAACAGTTTGCTCATTATTGACGTGATGCATGGCAACGACAGCTGACTTGCGCATTGGCGCTGTGATCAAGTACCAAGGGGAGCTCTGCGTTGTGCTGGAGTCCATCCATCGGACGCCGGGTAACCTTCGGGCCTTCTATCAGGTCAAGATGCGGGTCATCAAGACCGGCAAACTGAAGGAAGAGCGGTTCCGTTCTGGCGAGACGATCGAATTCGTCCGCGTCGAAACCAAGAACTTCCAGTATCTCTACCGGGACGGCGAGTCGTTTGTCTTCATGGACACCGAGAATTACGACCAGATTCCCGTTGACCCTTCCGTCGTTGGTGATGCCGCAAAGTTCGTCAAGGAGGGTCAGGAGGTACAGATCGCTCGTGACGAGCAAGACGCAGTGGTCAGCGTTACCGTACCGCAGCACGTTACCTTGCGGGTCACGCATACCGAGCCCGGAGTTCGCGGCGATACGGCTACGAACGTACTGAAGCCGGCCACGGTCGAGACGGGCGCTACGGTCAGCGTTCCGCTGTTTGTGAATGAAGGCGACCTCATCCGCGTGGATACGTCGAGCGGTGATTACCTTGATCGTGTCAAGGAATAACGGGAGTCGGACATGGACCTGAACTACCTTAAGAAACTGCTGAAGATCTTCGATGAGAGTTCCGCAACGGAACTCACCATCGAGGAGGAAGGCATCACCCTTCAGATGGCGAAGGCAACCGCGCAGCAGGTTGGCGTGCCGGCCATGCCATACATGATGCCTGCAATGCCCCAAGCGGCAGTACCTTCGGCACCGGCGCCAGCGCCGGCGGCCCCCCAGGCTGCAGCCCCGGCTGCTGCGGCAGGCAGTGATGACAAGATGCACACCATCATGTCGCCGATCGTGGGAACGTTCTACCGTGCTCCGTCGCCCGACGCTGATGCGTTTGTCCAGATCGGCCAGCACGTGAATGCCGGTGACACGCTTTGCATCGTCGAAGCGATGAAGCTGATGAACGAGATCGAGAGCGACGCGTCGGGCACGGTGGTCAAGATCCTTGTCGAGAATTCACAGCCCGTCGAATACAATCAGCCGATGTTTGTCATCAAGCCCGACTGAGAGGCCGGCGCATGATCACCAAACTCCTGATCGCCAATCGCGGAGAGATTGCCCTGCGCATCATCCGTGCAGCGAAAGAACTCGGCATCAAGACCGTGGCTGTCTATTCCGAGGCTGACCGTGCGTCCTTGCACGTACGTTTTGCCGACGAAGCCGTCTGTATCGGCCCCGCACAGGGTAAGCTTTCATACCTGAACATTCCGTCGATTATCGCAGCGGCCGAGGTGACGAACGCCGATGCGATCCACCCAGGCTACGGCTTCCTGGCGGAGAACAGCACCTTTGCCGAGATCTGTGCCGACTGTAACATCACCTTTGTAGGCCCTACGCCAGATGCCATCGTGCGTATGGGCAACAAGTCGATCGCCAAGGATACGATGCGTGCTGCCGGCGTGCCGGTAGTTCCTGGTTCCGACGGAGTTGTCGACACGCTCGAGCAGGCCCGCCGCGTTGCCAAGGAGGTTGGCTATCCGATCATGCTCAAGGCCGTCGCCGGTGGCGGTGGCAAGGGCATGCGCTACGTCGAAACCGAGGGCGAACTCGACCGTG
Organism: Candidatus Kapaibacterium sp.; assembly: GCA_018882585.1. Classification (GTDB taxonomy): domain Bacteria; phylum Bacteroidota; class Ignavibacteria; order Kapaibacteriales; family Kapaibacteriaceae; genus ZLKRG46. The sequence goes on along the minus strand of VFFB01000066.1, from coordinate 4,638 downwards.
CCTATGCGACGACCCGCGGCGAAGCCGAGGCAGCGTTTGGCAACGGCGACGTCTACATCGAAAAGTTCATCGAGCAACCTCGGCACGTCGAGATCCAGGTGTTTGCCGATATGCACGGCAACGTCATAAGTCTGAACGAGCGGGAGTGCTCGATCCAGCGCCGCCACCAGAAGTTGATCGAAGAAGCGCCGTCGCCCATCGTGACGCCTGAGCTTCGTGCGGCCATGGGTGCCGCCTCGGTCAAGGGTGCTGCAAGCGTGAACTACGTCGGTGCCGGTACCATCGAGTACCTCGTCGATAAGCACCGCAACTTCTACTTCATGGAGATGAACACGCGGATCCAGGTCGAGCATCCTGTTACGGAGCAGGCCCTTGGATACGACCTGATTAAGGAGCAGCTGATCGTAGCCTCGGGCGAGCGTTTGACGCTCACGGCCAAGGAGCCCCAGCTGCATTCGATCGAGTGCCGAATCAACGCCGAGGATCCGATGCATGACTTCAGGCCGTCACCCGGCAGGATCGAAGCGCTGAACTTCCCTGGCGGTCCCGGCGTCCGCGTCGACTCGCATATCTATCAGGGTTATGTCATTCCGCCATACTACGACTCGATGGTTGCCAAGCTGATCGTGACCGCTCCTACGCGTCTGGAGAGCATCGCCAAGATGCGCCGTGCGCTGGACGAGTTCGTCGTCGAGGGAATTCACACGACGATCCCATTTCACAAGAAGATGATGGAGAATCCGGATTTCATTGCCGGAGATTTTGACACGAAGTATCTCGACACGCACGATTGGAAGGCCTGACCCATGAACATCCCCGCAGATCTGAAGTACACCAACGAACATGAGTGGATCCGCGTCGAAGACGGCGTGGGCATCATCGGTGTGACCGATCACGCCCAAGGCGAACTCGGCGACGTCGTCTATGTTGACATCCCCGATGCCTCGGCGACGGTTTCCAAGGGCGATACCTTTGGTTCGATCGAGGCCGTCAAGACCGTTGCAGACCTCTATGCGCCCGTCAGTGGCCAGATCATCGAGGTCAACGACGTCAACGGCAGCCCCGAGGTCGTCAATAGCGACCCGTACGGTAGTGGTTGGCTGGTGAAGATCCGGCTTTCTGACCCTGCCGAACTTGACGGTCTGCTGACCGTTGACCAATACAAGGCTCTTGTTGGCGCATAATCGGGCCCTCGATACGTTGATTACAGGCGGGCGATGCTGAATACAGCATCGCCCGCAGTCGTTTCAGCCCTGCCAAGTACGACCCTTGCCCCCTTGAAAGATACCTACGTTGATTCATGGTAGAGTTTTGTGAGCAGAAAAGTCAGCAATGATAAGGCCATGGTCCGTACAGAGCGCATACATATCTGTGCTGATGATGATGTAGTAGGTTGTGCATGATGAAAAATAAAATCCACCTGTGCAGTATCGACTATTGACATTCGCAGAAATGTATTATGTTTGCCTCGGAATCGATCATGCCGTGAGATAACACGATAAGGCATGCAGCATTAACGTTTGAGGCCGCTTCGGGGAAACCGTAACGATGGCGAAACGGAAAACCACAAGGGTGACGCAACGGGTCCTTCAACAGGATCGAGATACTGCTTTGGCAGTTCTCGACTTGAAGAATTACAACCCGGCCAACCCTGAGTTTACGTCCGTCAAGTTGCGGGAGGCGCTTCGACGAATGGAAGAGGCGACGGCCGCCGAGACTAAAGCAGCTGAGGAAGCTGCCAGAGCTCGTCAGGCGGCCATCGACACTGAGTGGGCCTTTCATGAGCTGGTACTTGGTACCAAGCGTCAGGTCATTGCGCAGTATGGTGACGATTCCCAGGAGATCGCTACACTCGGGCTAAAGCGAAAGTCCGAGCGCCGCTACGGAAGGCCGAAGAAATCGGCCGAAGGCTCCTGACCTTCTTGCTTGACGCATGCTACCAACGCAGCAAGGCATGCGGCATAAAGAGTACCCTCGCAGCTTTTGTGGGAGAAAGCAGCGAACAAAAAACGGCCCCTCGGGGCCGTTTTTTGTTTTTCTACATGTTGGATCGCGACTGCTGCGTATCAGATGCTCTCGGCAGCTGCGTAGATGTCGTCGTAATTCGGCTCGACACCGGGATTCGGTGTAACGTCAACGTGCCGGATCACGCCTTCGGCGTCGATCACAAACGTGGCGCGAACGCTGCGCGTCAGACCTTCAATACCGGCAAAGTTCGGAAGTGCGACGTCATACGAATTGATGGTCGACAAATTCCAGTCCGACAGGAGCGGGAACGTCAGATTGTTAGCGGCAGCAAAGGCGGCATTGGCAAACGGGAGATCGGCCGAGACGGCCAGCACCTGCGCAGCCATGCCATTCAAGCGCTGCATGGCGTTTTGGAAGGAGCAAAGCTCGGCCGTGCAAACGCCGCTGAAGGCGGCGGGGAAGAAGGCAAGGATCACCGTCTGACCACGGAATGACGACAACGTCACGGGCTGCTTGTGTGCATCTAGTAGCGTGAAATCTGGTGCGGTAGAACCTAGGGCAAGAGCCATGTCAATAATCCTGAATGTGTTGTGGAGTGAGCGTTTTGGGCTGCGAATTTCAGAAATTCCGGTGGAACACGTTCGAAAGGATCTCACGTGCCGAGAGCATACTCAGCAGATGACTGGATTGCAGTTGCCGTCTGCACATGGCCTCATGAAGCGCACCTGCTGCGTACCGTGCTGCAAGAGCACGATATCACAGCCACTGTGGCCGATGAACATATGGCGCCTGGCCTTGGTTCCATTGCCGTTGGTGGTGTACGCGTGCTGGTGCGGTTGATAGACCGCGAACGGGCAGAACTGATCATCACTCGTGGAGATGCCACCGACGTTGCGTAGGCGCTGATCCTGAAGTTGGGGTCATGTACCTCCAAGGCCGGAACCATGAGCTTAATCACTTGATGCTGAATGACTGCAGTTCCTCGCCTGTACCTTCAGACTGCTTGCCTCCGACGTTCTGCGGCGGGGATGCCAGACCGGCGTAGAAGCCAAGCTTCGGAGCGTAGAACATAAACGTCGTGATGGTGACCGTCTGCTCCATTCCAAATGCACTGTATTTGATAGACAGGTCAATCTGAATATTCTGCGTCTTCACGGAAGACGTACCGATCATAACGGTATCCTGTCCGATACGTTTCGTAGCAGCTGTCGTAGTCATGTCCACAGAGTTGCCGTTTATCTCAGTTGTTCCTGTTACCGAATCACGACCCGGAGTGCCGGTGGTGACGGGGAGGCGCATCCAGGGCAGGGTAGGTCCGTCCGTCCCGGAGCTGGGGCGGAACCACACGTCGTTCTTGTTGTCTGCGCTGAAGTACAGCGTATCACCGGCCTGGGAAACGACGGCCCAAACCCCCGTCTTACCCATGTTGACAAGACCGGTGGCAGCAACGCTGTAGACCTGTTGGCCTTCGGTGCCGGGAACCGGTGCGCCGTTTTCATCAATCTCGTAGGTCGAGAATGTGTATGAGCTTCCAATACCTGGAACCGTGATTACTGACTCGGCCGGGGCGACAGGGTCGTTTTTCGAGCAGGACATTACCACAAGGGAAATGGCGAGCAGCGCAATGATGGATCGCATGAATAACCTTTGATAGGTTGATGATAAGTGAACATCTGCTGCGGCAAATCTATTACGATACGTCGCTCTGAGCAATGCATGATTCGTAAGAGTTGTTACATCAAATCAGTGCCGCGAATGCCTTGCTTGGTACAAACAGAATATTGATCCCCTCGACGTTATATCTTTGTTGAACAGCTTCTTAACCAGGGGACACTATGGCCTTCGACCTGAAGTACCGCAAGGACATCACGCAGCTGCAGAGTGACGCTGCGCATTCGACCGACCTGAAGCGAACGCTCGGGCCCATGAACCTGATCAATCTTGGGATCGGTGCCATCATCGGCGCAGGGTTATTCTCGCTGACTGGCATCGCCGCTGCCGAACATGCCGGTCCGGCCGTATCGATCTCGTTCATTATGGCTGCTGTAGGCTGCGCCTTTGCAGGGTTGTGCTACGCAGAGTTCGCCGCCATGATCCCCGTTGCAGGTTCGGCGTATACGTATGCCTATGCCACGATGGGCGAGATGTTCGCCTGGATCATCGGCTGGGACCTTGTGCTGGAGTATGCCGTCGGTGCTTCGACCGTGGCCGTCTCCTGGTCGGCCTACCTGGCAAAGTTCCTTGCCTACTTCAATGTCCATCTCCCAACTGCATTGTCGATGTCGTACTGGCAAACGCCTCCGGGGTCCAATGAACATGGCCTAATCAATCTGCCCGCCATGGTCATCGTGTTCGCCGTTTCCTACCTGTTGATTCGCGGCATTCAGGAGTCGGCCCGAGCCAACGCCTTTATCGTTGCACTCAAGGTAGCCGTGGTGATCATCTTCATTGGCCTTGGCTTCTCCTATATCAATGCCGACAACTACACGCCGTTCATCCCCGAGAATACCGGTTCGTTCGGACACTTTGGTTGGAGCGGCATCCTGAAGGCTGCCGGCATGGTGTTCTTCGCCTTCATTGGTTTTGACGCTGTTTCGACGGCCGCCCAGGAAGCGAAGAATCCGCAGAAAGACATGCCCATCGGCATTCTTGGCTCGCTCGTGATCTGCA
>VFFB01000181.1 GCA_018882585.1 Candidatus Kapaibacterium sp. | reverse complement strand
ACGTTGTGCATCTGCTTGCCGATTCAGGTTTGTGCAGCAGATACCCAGCGGATGCATTGAGCTTGCTGAATGCGGTGATTGCCGACCAGCTTTGGGCACCCCCGGAGTTGGGGCAATGCCTGGATCAAATTGCGCAGGCTGCGCCACACCTTGTACATGATGCCCGTTACGTGAGCCTTGACGAGTATTCGCGCAGGCGAGGCATCTGAGTTGAGTGCGCATTCCCACAGCAACCCGCGCAAGTGCTCATAAGCGCGGGAGGCCGGTCTGCACTTGGTCAACCGTCCGCCACGAGTCTCTAAGCCCCAACCACTCTCGGTTGGAGCTTCATTGTGTGCCGCTGCATGGGCGCATTCTTGGAGGTGAACGTCTTCTGGCAAGCTGACCACAGTTAGCGGAGTTAAGCGCGACTGCGGGCGGGCGACTGACCGTGGGGAGGAAGTTTGGAGCGAAGTTGCGAGCCGATGAACAATAACCGGATAGAAGGCGTTGCCGATCGAGGCCAGCGGTCACAATACCGCAGAGCTTTTGTGTTCAAGGGTCAGGCGGCGTCAATCCTGCGGTCGTGCACTGAAGGAGTGCGTTCTTACGCGGGGATGTCTCGCCCTACGGATGAAAGTCCGGATAGCATCATGCTGCGCAACCGGTGGTAGGCCGTCGTTGATCCGCGCACTGTTCCATCTTCATAACCCCTGGGCCCCGGCCTGCGCCGGGGCGACGTGGCCCGTCATCCTTGCGTGGCGGGTCGGCCCCACTTTCGTCGGGATGAGGTGTCGCTGTAAATTTAACCCTTCATGCTCGGTCCCATCACGTACTCCTTCGCTTCGGAGCTCTGGCTATCGTCTGGTAAAGGCGGCTGGTGGTTTGTATCACTGCCGGTTGGGCTGTCCGCAGAGATCCGCTCGTCCATGCAGCGTCTCGAAGGGGGCTGGGGAAGACTTCATGTCTCTGCGCAGGTGGGCGACACTACGTGGAGTACGGCCATCTGGTACGATACGAAACGTGAGACGTATCTGCTGCCGATAAAGACCAACGTACGGAAAAAGGAAGGTCTTGAAAGCGGGCAGCTTGTCCATGTCAAAATCCGGATCCGATATCATGTATCAATCTGCTCTTAATAAGCTTGTTGACAATCGCAAGGTACATGGAGTGTCAGTAGCAGTATGCCGACTGACGACATCTAACAGTAGTGCGGCCGAACCATGGATCGGTGCTGCGGGGAATCTGACGTCGACAACGCCGTTCTTCATTGCCAGCACGACGAAGCTCATGATAACCGCTGTGTTGCGACAACTCCGACGCGAGGGACGCCTTGGATTCGACGATCCGATCGGTCAGTATCTCGGCGCGGAACTGTTACGTGACCTGATGATCATTGACGGGACGCAACAAGCCCTTTCGCTGATGATCCGGCAGCTGATGTCTCATACGAGCGGACTTCCGGATTACTTCCAGCGGAAGGTTGCGGGCAAGAGTCTGCAGGATGAGCTGTTTGCCGGCAGCGACAGATCGTGGACGCTGGAGGACGTTCTAGAGCGCTCGCGTGGAGTGCGTCCGGCATTCCGACCCGGGCAGGCAGGTCGGGCCGAATACTCTGACACCAACTACCAGCTTCTCGGACGCATCGTTGAAGTCATGGAAGGGGCTCCCATTGCTGAGGTTCTGCAGCGACGGCTGTTCGAGCCGCTCGGCATGACGTCGACATACATGTATGCTGACCCGTCCGATGCGCGCCCCATGACGCTGTATTACAAGCAGTCGCCTCTTCGCATCCCCAAAGCAATGACATCGTTTGGTCCGGACGGCGGCGTTGTATCGACGTCGTCGGACATGATGATTTTTCTACGTGCGTTCTTCGGCGACGCACTCGCCCCCACCGAAGACCTTGATGAGCTAACGCGTCATTGGAACAGGATCTGGTTTCCATTCACCTACGGCACCGGCATCATGCGTTTTCGTCTGCCACGGATATTCTCGCCATTCCAAGCACCGCCCGAACTGATCGGTCACTCGGGCCTCTCTGGGGCATTTGCATTCTATGCACCGGCGAAACGAACATTTATCACGGGCACCGTCAACCAGCTGGCCTATCCCGACACGTCGTTTCGTCTGATGCTGAAGCTCGTGAATGAGCGATCATGAGGGATCGGCGTGTTTGAGTGCGGTGGGGCGAGCCCATGTGCTCTGCAGAAGACAAGTGTCCGACGTCGATGCCGCATTTGGTGCGAACCGCTGCCTTCAGCGGAAGGAGATAGGTTGCTCGTTTGGTGTCGTACCAGATCGCCGTGTCCCACGCAACGTTGTCGATAGCTGCGCGCACATGCAGTCTGCCCCAGCCGGTCTCAGCCACACTGAACATAGCACGGATGTTGGCCGATACGTCGACAGGGAGTGATACAACGTACCACGGGGTCGGGCCGTCGTACTTCCAAACGTCTCCCGAACATGTGTAGGTGGTCATCGTACCTCTTGGCAGCGCCGGGTTGCCTTACAACGTCGGAAATGGCACTGATGTAACAGTGCATGCATGGTTACTGCTGCTCAGCCACATGCACCGTCCGCGTGGCCGTCACCCGCGTTCCATACCGTTCCGTATGCTCCGCCTGCAGACGTGGCGCATGTGTTGAGCGATAGTCGTCAGTACGTTCAGTTGGCACATACACGTTCACGGTGTAGTAGATCATGCCGTTGGTGCTGGTGAAGGGGCCGTGAGCGACCGTCAAAGAACGATCGATCCGATTGTACCCTTTCAGTCAGCAACCAATGTACTCACTCTTCATCTAGGGGGCGTGAAGCGCTAGGTCTTGTTAGTGAGGGAGTGAGGACGTAGGCTCGGTGAGTCGCGGTAGCACCCGCCGTAACAGGTAGGATGTCCGAGAGGGAAAATGGTTGCTCTCTGTTTCAAATAATGTACCGTAGATTGAACAATAACGCATATAATGAGACGTTTAGAGAGCATTATGAATACCGATGAAATCATTCTTCCAAAGCATCGACGTGTCCTTGAGGGCCTCGGCGGGGACATTCGTCTGGCACGCCTTCGGCGCTCGCTCACGGCCGAGCAGGTTGCTGAGCGCGCCGGC
>VFFB01000065.1 GCA_018882585.1 Candidatus Kapaibacterium sp. | reverse complement strand
CGTACGCCCTGTGCCTTAAGGGCCAAGGCGATATCATCAGCCAGCGACTCGATCTGACTGACCTTGATGCCAGCAGCGGGAACGAACTCGTACTGCGTAACTACCGGCCCCGGCTGTACCGTCAGATTTTCGATCTTGATCCGAAACGTTTCGAGCTTCTCCTGCAATATCCTCGCATTGTTTCGAAGCTCCGTATCGTCGATGTCGGCATCATCTGTGGTCTGGAAAAGCAGGTCGGCTGTGGGAGTCTTGTAGACGATCTGTTCATCATACTGGAGCGTACCGCCAACGTTGTCAACGGTCTCCTCTGGTTCGGCCTCCTCAACAAGCACCGTCAACGTTGGAGTTGGAGGGGGCTCAACACGAGGCTCCTCATCTACCTGTGGAGGTGGCTCGTCCGATATACGATCAACGGCTTCGGCGGCCGACCGTAGGTCGATGGTTCTTGTCGGATGCAATGCCGAAAGGCGTTGCTGCACGATGTCAAGGTCGATCGACGTGGTTCGATCCGACGATGTGGTTTCGTCGCCAGGTGGCTCTGTTGGAGGTGTCTTCGGCGAACCCTTGGGAACGTGGCGCAGGATCTTGACCGCAGGCGACAGTGTTTGCGGCTGTGTCATGCCACGCAACATCTCGGCTGGTTCGTCCTCAGAACCTCCGTCCACGGTAAGCTGACGGCCTATCTCGTCCGGCTCAGCAACTTCTGTGGCCACCGCCAGCGCAGGCTCGTCGACAACGGCGTCGACCGGTGATGCGACAGCCTCGCGCGCTGCGGGTACGGGACGCCAACGGTCTGCCAGGTCACGCAGTTTTGCCAGCTGTAGCCGAGCAGCCAACGTGATGTTGCTTACTTGTAGCCGTAGGCCCAGGATGAGCGTGAACGCCAGGCCTGTTACCAGCACGAGCAAGCTTCCCGGTATACCAACAAACTGCGTGGTAACCGAAGCAACAAACTGGCCGATCGCTCCGCTCCAGCTTGCGTCGATCGACCCCAGCCACGATATCTGCTGCAACGTACCGGCAATGCTGGCCACCATGATGACCGCGCCCATGGCCACAAACGAGCGTCGAACAGTGAGCGGAGCAATGCGTTGCACACGGTAAAGGTCCCGCGCCCAGATCCCAAGAAGGATCGGAAACAGCAATGCAAAGCGTCCCACCGTGTGATGGATGAGCCAGTGGGAGATAACGGCACCAAGCAGTCCCAGCCAGTTGTGTGTCGTGTCGAACCGCACGCGCATGGCCTCGTCACCACGCAGCACCCCCATGACGTCACGGATGGAAAGTTGCGCGTTATCGGCATCATGGTCGGTATATGACGCCATGGCGATCAGAACCATGATGCTAAGGATCGTAAGCAGGACAGCAACGATCTTGTAACGGCGTATCAGATCTGTCGAAACAGCATCCTGATGCGGTTCGGCCGGAGGCGTCGATTCAGACTCCTGCTGCGCAGAGCGACGGTCCTTTGCCGACACGCGTTTGATGTTGATATGTTCCGGTCGATTGGGCATGCACTTCCTCGGATTCCGATCCACGATGGCTGCACACCGTGGCGTTGATTGGCGTATCCACTCGAATATGGATAATTTGCCCGTCAAAAACATGCCAATCCACATCGATAACAGTCGGCTCCTCCTGATCGCCGGGCCTTGCATGATCGAGTCGCGCGACATGGCACTACAGGTCGCCGATCATTTGCTCCGCGTCACCGAGGCATTACCGGTGCAGCTGGTGTTCAAGGGATCGTATCGGAAGGCGAATCGCACGAGTGCCGATTCCGTGCAGGGAATTGGCGACGAGGCCGCTCTTGCGGTGCTTGCAGAGGTTGGCGAGCGCTATGGCATTCCAACGCTGACAGATATTCACGCCGATGCCGAGGCCGCTTTGGCTGCGCAGTACGTAGACGTGCTCCAGATACCGGCGTTTCTATGTCGACAAACATCCCTGCTCGAAGCTGCGGCCAGAACCGGTTGCACGGTGAATATCAAGAAGGGACAGTTTCTTGCACCCGACGACATGGCCAAGGCTGCGGCGAAGGTGACGCGTTGTGGGAATAGCTCGGTTTGGCTTACCGAGCGTGGCACAACCTTTGGCTATCACGACCTTGTGGTTGACTTTCGATCGCTCGTCATCATGCGCGAGACCGGACTGCCGGTGATCTTCGATGCCACACACAGCGTCCAGCAGCCCTCTGTTGGAAACCAGTCCGGAGGACAGCCACGGTTCATCCCCGCACTTGCCCGAGCTGCTGCTGCCGTCGGTATCGACGGTCTCTTCATCGAGACGCATCCATCACCGAAAGATGCGCTCAGTGATGCAGCAACGCAAGTTGCCCTGGCGGACTTCGAAGCCATACTCCTTGACGTGCTCCAGCATTGGAGACCTGCGTGAGGCTCGGCGTGATGATGGTGATGTTATCCGGTGTGCTCTGCACTGGCTGCGCCGATCCGGAGCAACCCCGGCAACGTAGACCGAATGCATCACAACGCCCCCCAGCTCATGTGTCGTACAATTTGCGTGTAGTGTTTACCGACTCGACACACACACGAGCTGTTCTGCAAGCGGCCGAAGCACGGGTGTTTGATGATCGTCAACAGACGGAACTTCGTGATACCCTCGTGGTCGAGTTTTTCAGTCGATCTACTGGGAATCGCGTGGCAAAACTCTCGGCCGACAGCGCCGTGATCGACGATCGAACGAAGAACATGACCGCCTACGGCGACGTGCGCATATGGTCGGACAGCTCACGGACATCGATGCAAACAACACTTCTGTACTGGGACCAAACCCGACAGCGGGTATCAACGCCAGCCTTTGTCCGGATCGTTTCTCCGACCGAGACGATCCAAGGCACCGGATTCGAGTCTGATCAGTACCTGACATCCTACACCATGTATCGCGTACAAGGAGAACACCGATGACGAAAACCATGATCGTCGGTAACTGGAAAATGAACGGTACGCAACCCGTTGCCAGGTCGCTTGCGGAAGGTCTCGTGAACAACGACATCATTCGTTCGGCACACGCCGACGGTGTGCAGGTTGTGTGCTGTCCACCCTTCACGGCGCTTTCTCTGGTACAACAGACGATCGCGGATACGCCGATCCAACTTGGTGGTCAAGCATGCCATCATCAGCGGCAAGGTGCACACACGGGCGACGTGAGCGCTGCAATGCTCCGCGACGTAGGCTGTTCCCATGTTCTAGTAGGACACTCCGAACGTCGACGTGATCATCATGAATCCGACGACCAGGTCGTGGCAATATCGATCGCTGCGATCGACGCCGGACTTGTGCCGATCATTTGTGTCGGCGAGACCCTCGAAGAACATCAGCAAGGTTTGACGCGTAATGTTCTGCAGCGACAAGTCGGCATCTTATGTTCGGCTCTCGGCAACAACCTTTCTCGATGTGTTCTTGCCTACGAGCCCGTATGGGCGATCGGCACCGGTCTGGCTGCCACTGCCGAACACGTTGAGACAACGCATGCCTATATCGCAGAAGTCACCAGGACACATGGAATCGTGATTCCAGTGCTGTACGGCGGTAGTGCCAATGCCTCGAATGCCGAAGAACTTCTATCCAGTGAGCACGTCAATGGACTCCTGGTCGGCGGTGCTTCGCTCGATGCAATATCCTTCGCCGGCATCGTTGCAGCAGCACGCAGGAAGGGGGGAGCGTCCAGTTGAACTACACACTCGCAAATATCCTCACACTCTCGCGGTTCTTCATTGCGCCATCCGTCATTGTCTGTGTGCTGGCCGATTCAGGAACGGCGATGCACTGGGCGATCATTCTGTTTGCGGTTGGGGCATTGACGGACTATTTCGATGGTGCGTTGGCTCGACGTATGGGAGAAGAGACGGCCCTAGGCTCGTACCTTGATCCTCTGGCCGACAAGGTTCTCACCACGGCTGCGTTCGTCACGTTCTACATGATCAACGTGCTGCCTCTATGGATGCTTGCCGTCATCATTGTGCGCGACTTCGGAACGACAGTGCTGCGCTCGATCGCATCGACATCACCTCGCCCCTTGAAGACATCCATGACGGCGAAATGGAAAACATTTCTGCAGATGTGCTTCATCATCTACGCACTGCTGATGCAATGGGCTGTTTATAATGCTCCCAGTCCATCCCTGCGTGTCAGTGCGTGGAATACGCTGCATTCCGAATACACGTATTGGGTCATGTTCGTGATAACGCTGTTCACGTTGTACACGGCGGTCGAATACCTTTTCCACCATTACCGGAAGGACCGATGATGGCCCATGAGATGACCGTGCGACCGACGCTTTCTACGCCAGCTGCAATCATCGCTACCGTTGGTGGTATCGGACTACTTCCGATAGCGCCCGGCACGTGGTGCAGCTTTATTGTTGCCCTTCCGGTGGCGCTCTTTCCGATGTTCGGAATTGATGTCAATCCCGACACGTGGAGACAGATCTACATGGGATTGACCGTGTTCTTCACGATTGGCGCCGCGTGGTCTGTTCCGGCCATTCAGCGTCAATGGGGAAGCGATCCCAAATGTGTTGTGATCGACGAGGCCATTGGCATGTCGATGATCATGATGCTGCCATTTGCCTACCACACGATATGGTGGTGGCTGGCCGGAGTCTTGCTGTTTCGCGTGTTCGATGTTCAAAAGCCTTGGCCATTGTCTGCCGTCAATCGTCGCACCGAGGCTTGGGCCGTCATTGTCGATGACGTGCTGGCAGCTGTCTTTACGATCATAGCGCTGTATCTGATGATGCTTGCCGTGCAGGTTGTCGTCCTCGGTTTTGCGGTCAGCTGAGGTACCGTCATGCCGTGCTTACAAGCGGCTGGGCGGTCATCAAGTGCCGAAAAGCCGCATAAAACCTATGCTTGTGGATAACTCGCTCTTGCGAAGCCTGATAAACACTAGATATTTTCGCTTCACACACATCTCTTCAACAACCATTTCGGGGGAAGCCAGCATGAACAAGGGAGAACTCGTCGAAGCCATTGCAGCATCGACAGGCCTCAGCAAGACGCAGTCCGACGCCGCTCTTGCAGCTACGATCGCAACTATCAAGAAAGAACTGGGCAAGGGCGGAAGCGTCGCGCTCATCGGCTTTGGTACGTTCAGCGTTTCCAAGCGCGGTGCTCGCAAGGGTAAGAACCCTCGCACAGGCGAAGCCATCAAGATCGCAGCCCGCAAGGTTGCAAAGTTCTCTGCCGGTGCCGATCTGAAGGCTACCGTCAACGGCGAGAAGAAGGCAGCACCCAAGGCCGCTGCAAAGCCGGCCAAGAAGGTAGCCAAGAAGAAGTAAGAAGCAATACAGCGAACAAGCCCGCTTCTAGCGGGCTTTTTTTTGACCTGTCCGCATCGAGGCAGTTTCGAGAGTAGTTTTGAACATGTCTTCTGCACATATGCTTGATACCGAGTCGTGGTCACGCCACGATATTGAGGGCCTGTTGGACAAGGCCAAGGCGTATCTACCGGTGCAGGGGGTACGTCTTCCGACGGCTGATACACTGATGCAACGAAGGATCGTATTAGCGTTCTTTGAGGCATCAACCAGGACACGAATGTCGTTCGAGCTCGCAGCGCAACGTCTTGGAGCATCAACATTTCTCTTTCAACCCACAGGCAGCAGCGTCGAAAAAGGCGAGACACTTGCAGCCACGTTACGAACGCTTCAGGCAATGGGATTCGATGCGATCGTTCTTCGGCATGCTGTTGACGGTGTTCATCGAACCATGGCTGCGGCACTCGACATTCCCATCATCAATGCTGGAGAAGGGGTCAGTGCGCATCCCACACAGGCATTACTTGATGCATCAACGCTACGTGAACGGTTGGGTACACTTGATGGAAAGAACATCTGCATCGTTGGCGACGTGCGCCACAGCCGCGTTGCGCGATCAAACGTTGATGTCTTAACCAAACTTGGTGCGAACATTGGATTGTGCGCACCGGACATCTTTGCTCCTGATGATGATGTTTTCGCGTCGTGTCGTCGATTCACCTCGATCGACGATGCCATCAAATGGGCTGACTGTATAAGTCTGCTCCGGATCCAACGTGAACGCATCACGGGCGGTGTCATGCCGTCGATCGACGCATACCGCATGCACTACGCTATGACGTTGACCAGGGCTCTCGCGGCTCCAGATGTCGTGATCATTCACCCGGGGCCGGTCAATCTCGGTATCGAGATCGATACCGAGGTTCTTGATCTGCCTCAGACGCTTATTGACCGCCAAGTCACGCATGGAGTTGCCGTTCGCATGGCCGTGCTTGAACGGGCACTCCTCTGATCAACAACACCGCTAAACCAAGGACCTTTTCATGCCTCGTCGTTCCGACCTTCAGTGTATCCTCGTCATCGGCTCAGGGCCTATCGTCATCGGTCAAGCTTGCGAGTTTGACTATTCGGGGACACAAGCCTGCAAGGTATTGAAGGAAGAAGGGTATCGCGTCGTTCTTATCAACTCGAATCCGGCAACGATCATGACGGATCCGAACATTGCTGACGCAACCTACATTGAACCGATAACACCGCAGTTCATCGAGGAAGTGATCAAGAAGGAACGTCCCGACGCTATACTACCAACAATGGGTGGCCAGGTGGCGCTCAATGCGGCCGTGGCCTTACATGACCAGGGCATCCTGGCTGCCTATGGCATAGAGCTCATTGGTTCGTCTATTGAATCGATCCACAAAGCCGAAGACCGTGAGCAGTTCATGGAGGCGATGCAGCGCATCGGCATGGACATGCCACGGGGCGGTTTCGTCCACGACGAAGCTGCCGGATTGGCAATGATTGAGCATGTCGGCTTTCCGGCCATCATTCGTCCTTCGTTTACGCTTGGTGGAACTGGTGGTGGAATCGCTTATAACATGGAAGAGTTCGGTGAACTGCTCCGGGCCGGACTCGTAGCAAGTCCGATCAAGCGTGTCCTCGTCGAAGAGTCCGTCATTGGATGGAAGGAGTATGAGCTCGAGGTGATGCGCGACAAGGCGGATAACGTCGTCATCATCTGCTCGATCGAGAATGTCGATCCAATGGGTGTGCACACAGGAGATTCGGTCACGGTCGCTCCTGCGCAGACCTTGACCGACCGTGAGTATCAACGCATGCGTGATGCTGCGCTCAAGATCATCCGTGAGATCGGAGTCGAGACCGGTGGCTCGAACATCCAGTTTGCCCTGAACCCGACCAATGGCAGGATGATTGTCATTGAAATGAATCCACGGGTATCGCGGTCTTCGGCACTCGCAAGCAAGGCAACGGGATTTCCCATCGCGAAGATCGCTGCCAAGTTGGCCGTTGGGTACCGTCTTGACGAGATCCTCAACGACATCACCAAGAAGACGCCATCGTGCTTCGAACCATCGATCGACTATGTCGTCGTGAAGTTCCCACGCTGGGACTTTGAGAAGTTTCGTGAAAGCGACACCTCGCTGGGTGTGCAGATGAAGTCGGTTGGCGAGGCCATGGCCTTCGGTCAGACATTCAAGGAAGCATTACAGAAGTCCATTCGAAGCCTTGAGCAGGGGCGATTTGGCTTTGGATTTGACCGCCCCAACGACGTCGCCTTCGATCGTTCCGCTGCAGACGGACAAGACCCGCTGATACAGCGACTGCGTCGTCGAACCTCGACGTCGATGTTCGATCTGTACGAGGCGCTTGTCGGGGGAATGCCAACGACAGAGATCCATGCGCTCACGAAGTATGACCCCTGGTTCATCGAGCAGTGCCGCGAGATCGTCGATCTAGGCCTTCAGGTACAGGCAGGCGCGGCTGCATTGCGCGACGGCCTGGAAGTGCTCACATCGTCGCTGATGCGTCGGTGCAAGCAGTTTGGTTTCTCGGATGTGCAGCTGGCATTGCTTACGTCGTCTACAGAGTCAAAGGTTCGTGCACGACGCGTATCGCAAGGCATATTGCCTGTGTACAAGACCGTCGACACCTGCGCGGCCGAGTTTGAATCTGAAACGCCGTACCATTATTCCACGTACGCCGACGAGAACGAGGCTACTCCAAAGCAAACGCGCAAGGTCATCATACTTGGTAGCGGCCCCAACAGGATCGGCCAGGGCATTGAGTTTGATTACTGCTGTGTGCAGGGCGTCTTTGCACTTCGCGAGCAGGGCTACGAAGCCATTATGATCAACTGCAATCCCGAAACGGTATCGACGGATTACGACACCACCAGCAGATTGTACTTCGAGCCGCTGACATACGAAGACGTCATGAACATCATCGAGATGGAACAGCCGGAGGGAGTCGTCGTCACCTTCGGAGGCCAGACGCCGCTCAAATTGGCACAACGACTTCAGGATGCAGGTGTTCCGCTTATTGGTACATCGCCCGACGGCATCGACCTTGCCGAAGATCGTCAGCGATTTGGAGATCTGCTCGACCGGTTGGGCATTCTCTGTCCGCCCTGGGGAACGGCGCTGAGTGAAGAGGAGGCCGTAGCGATCGCCGAACGTATCGGTTATCCAGTACTTGTGCGCCCCAGCTATGTGCTTGGTGGACGAGCCATGCAGATCTGTTACCGCGAGGAATCACTTCGGCATTACATGCAGCGGGCCATCGCTCAGGACCCAACGCGGCCCGTACTCATTGATCACTTTCTGGAAAATGCCGTCGAGTTCGACGTCGATGCCGTCAGCGATGGCCATCAGACCGTCATCGGCGGCATCATGCAGCATATCGAAGAAGCGGGCATCCACTCCGGCGACTCGTCCTGCGTTCTTCCGCCGCACAGCATTGCCCCCCAACACATCGACACAATGATCTCGACCACGAAACGATTGGCCGAGGCTCTCGACGTGATTGGCCTGATCAACATCCAGTATGCGATCCAGCACGATACGGTCTATGTGCTCGAGGTTAACCCTCGGGCAAGCCGGACAGTGCCCTTCGTGTCAAAGGCCACTGGTACGCTGCTTGCCAAGATCGCTACGCGCGTCATGATCGGCGAGAAGCTTTCCGACCTTCAGATGCAGCCATTCAACCCGCAGATGTCCCGGGTTGCGATCAAAGAGTCCGTCTTCCCATTCACAAAGTTTCCCAAGGTCAATGTCTTTCTCGGTCCAGAGATGCGATCCACTGGCGAGGTCATGGGTATGGATTCGACCTTCGGACGCGCCATCGTCAAGTCCCATATCTCGGCCGGAAACGCCCTTCCTGCAAGTGGCAATGTCTTCATCTCGTTGAGTTCGCATGACAAAACACAGCGTGCTGCCGACGTCGCGCGTGGCTATTCCGATCTTGGCTTCACGCCCCTGGCAACAACGGGTACTGCAGCCTTTCTTGCGAGCCATGCGATTCAGGCGAGACCCGTGCTGAAACACTACGAGGGACGTCCAAGCGTGATTGACGATATCGCCAACGGCAATGTGCATCTGGTGATCAACACACCACTTGGCGAGAATGCGAGGTACGACGAATACGTCATGGGACAGACGGCCATGAAGTACAAGGTTCCGTTCTTTACCACGCTGGCCGCGGCAGAGGCATCCCTGGCAGGTATTCGAGCACTTCGCGAAGAGGAGATCACGTCCACTTCGCTGCAGGAACACTATGCCACGGAACATTCCGGTCATTGACCGGGTCTGGACCATCTTGGATCTGATACGGTGGGGAGCCGAGTATTTCCGGGACAAGGAGATCGACAGCCCGCGCCTGACCATTGAACTCATGATCTGCCACGTTCTTGACATTCAACGGGTACAGCTCTACACCGACTTCGAGCGCCCCCTCACCAGGGAAGAGCTTGCCAATCTGCGCGCCATGGTGCTTCGCCGGAAGGATCATGAGCCACTACAGTACATCCTTGGCCAGGCTGATTTTTACGGACGTCCGTTCATCGTTACTCCGGACGTCCTTATTCCGCGCCCGGAAACCGAACTGCTTGTAGACCGTGTGATCAGAGGCGCAAAGGGGCAGGGAAGCATCCGATGTCTCGACATTGGGACGGGCAGTGGCTGTATTCCCGTCACGGCTGCCATTCATCTTCCGGAGAGCCATTGGCTGGCGATCGACATTTCGAAGGGAGCGCTGGACGTAGCTACCCGAAATGCCGAACGACACGGCGTGGCTGACAGGGTAGAACTGCAACAGTGCGATATCCTCAAGGAACAGCCAGCGGGCACCTTCGATATCATCACGATGAATCCACCCTATATCGCAGCAGCCGACATCTCGGAGCTTGAACCCGAGGTGCGGGATCATGAACCGCACCAAGCTTTGACCGATGATGCAGATGGACTTACGTTCTTCAGGCGGCTTGCCGTGCTGGCCTCCGTGATGCTGCGTCCGGGTGGTACGATGTTCATCGAGATCGGCCACGGACAATCCGAGCTTGTGCGTTCGATCCTTGCGTCAGCAGCGATGAAGACCGAGATCATTCCCGATCTGGCCATGGTCCCTCGCATCGCCATCGTACGAAATTCTCCGTCAATGTCATGACATGGTATCACCGATTATTCCCCCTCACAATGTGCCTTTTTCGTAGCTTTGACTCAGTTCGGAACCTGCCGAACGCGACAGTACTGGATGAAACACGAACAACTTGACGTTTGCGATCATGATCGTGCTACCGTGCTGACCCTTCGGGGCCAATTCATTGGTGGCGACGAAACAGATGCCTTGCGAACCGCGCTTGCCGCGTGTAACAAGGATGCAGGCACGACAGTCGTGCTTGACATGGCGGGCGTGACGTATGTGAACTCATCCTGTATCGGCGTTCTTCTTGCGGCTCATGCACATGCGTCGCGAAAACAGGGTTCGATCGTCATTGCGGGGGCGGACGACGCGGTTCGCGACGTGTTCACCATTACGAAAATGCACCTGGTGTTCCGTATGTACGAAACCCTGCAGGACGCACTTTCGACGTCAACAAACAACGAATCCTAAACAATACTCAACACTCCAGTTCACATAAGGTGTGGCATGAAAAATCTGACGAACCTCGTGATCATCGCGGCCTGTGCCATCGTGGCGTTCGCCGTCTACTACCTGGTGCTTGGTGCCAGCGGAAACTTTGTCAACGGAGACATACATAATCCCAGCAACATTCTTGGCACGATCTACACAGGTGGCCCACTCGTTGGTGCCTTGATCTGCTGCATCCTGCTGGCCATCACGTATACGGCTGAGCGTCTGTTCTCGATCGGCAAGGCCGGTGGCTCGAGCAACATGCATGGTTTTGCCAAGGACGTCGTGGGTATGGTTCGTTCGGGCAATTATGCCGGTGCCATCAAGGCATGTGATGAGCAACGTGGTTCACTGGCCAACATCCTTCGTGCTTCGATCGAGCGCTATCGTGCTGTCGAAGGTGATGGCTCTCTCAACGCCGAGCAGAAGATCGCCGAAGTTCAGCGTGCCATCGACGAGAACATGAACCTTGAGACGCCGCTCCTTGAAAAGAACCTGGTCATTTTGTCGACCATTGCCTCTGTTTCGACCATGATTGGTCTTCTTGGAACGACCATCGGTATGATCCGGTCCTTCCAGGCACTCGGCGCCGGCGGCACGGTTTCTGCTCAGATGCTGTCCATTGGTATCTCGGAGGCGCTCTATAACACGGCAGGAGGTCTTCTGGCCGCTATCCTTTCCATTGTTGCGTACAACTTCTTCACGACGAAGGTCGACAACTTCGTCTACACAATGGACGAGGCCATCCTGGATCTGATGGAGACGCTGTCGATCAAGGTTGGCTCGGGTCACTGATCAGATCACCTTTAGCTCTCTCAAAGGACCGACAGGATGTCGAAAATCAAGAAAAAACGCGTGGGCTTTGTGCTGGACATGACGCCGCTGGTGGACATTACGTTCCTCCTGCTGACGTTCTTCATGTTCACGGCAAAGTTCAAGTCAGAGTCCGAGAACGAGGAGAAGTACCAGATCAAGCGACCGCGTGCAAGCGTAGATACGACGAAGCTTCCGGAGCAGGACCTCGTGATCATCAAGGTTGGAATCGACACAGCCAATCAGGATACCGCTTATCATGTTTCAATGCTCAACGAGCAAGACAGGATCAAGCTTTCGCAGGTCATGATCCAGAAGGACTTCCCTGGTATTCAGCCCAATCAGACAGCGTTCATCACGAAGGACACGGTCTGGCTGGAGTCGCTGGTGCAGGAAGCACGTCTGATCAATCCGCGTGCACAGTTCGCTGTTGACGCCGACCGTCGGATCCGCTTCGCGTGGATCGAGCAGGCAATGAACGCCATGCGCAAGAAGCGTGCAACGACGTTCAATTTTGTAACAGACAAGAAGCAATAACCCTGAACCGGAGCAAACACCATGGCTGGTGGCGGTGAAGCACTAGGCGGCGGCGGCAAACAAAAACGTGGCAAGGCCGGAAAGCGCAAGTCCAAGAAGCGCGTTGGCTTTCGTCTCGACATGACGCCGCTTGTCGACATCACGTTTCTTCTGCTGACGTTTTTCATGTTGACGACGTCCATGATCACGCCGCAGACGATGGAAATGAACGTTCCGCCTGACCTTGAGGCGCCCGTCGAAGTGCGCGAATCAGAGCTCTTGACAGTTCGAGTGCGCAAGGACGGAAAGGTCTTTTACAACATGGGGAAGGACGCACCGGAACCTGTAACGCTAAAAGAACTTCACAAGGTGATCGTCGATCAGAATGTAAATCTCAAGAATCGCTGCATCGTGTCGCTGAAGGCAGACCATGAAGTCGCATACGGAGTCTTCATCGAAGTGCTTGACGAGATCCATCAATGCGAGCCTGACATTATCAATGGTCTGAAGGCTAACGGTATCAATGAACGTCAGCGCAAGTTCACCGTTGCCCCCATGGATGTCAAAGACAGTGAGGAGATCGCTGGACTATGAGTACACTAGCCGTCGAACAAGCCTCGGCCGGTAACCGTTACGGTGCCGCCGAACTCAAGGAAATCATTAGCCGCAACACGGTACGTGCGTTCGTGTACGTTTCCTCGACGCTGCTGCTCCTGCTGCTCCTTCGGTTTACGTACGATCTTGTTCAGCCCTGGCTCTTCCCAAAGCCCGAGATCGTGCGCGTCAAGCTTGTCAAAGCGTCGCTGGACGCTCTGCCGCCGCCGCCGTCCGATCAGGAAGCACCACCGCCGCCGCCGCCGGAAACGTCACTCCCTGCAGGCCCGGCAGCACGTGCAGGTACACCTGTGGCCGTGCCCGATGCTATGCTTGCGCCTGATGCAAAAGACTTTGCGAACATCGACGAGATCAACCGCGCGTCCGCCATCGGTGGCAGCGGCGTAGATGATGGTGGATTCGCCGGAAACATCGGCGAGTATCAGCTGAATATCACGGAACGCGAAGAGGTGCCGGACGTCGATGAGTTCGTAGCCGTTGAGAAAGAACCGGGATTTGACTACGACGCATTGCGTCGTCGAGTGCGCTATCCTGACATGGCCATGCGTGCCGGGATTGAAGGACGTGTCCAGGTTGCTGCACTCATTGGCAAGGATGGCCGCGTCATGGACATCAAGATCACGGATTCAGACAATACGATCCTGAATGACGCAGCCGTAAAAGCTGTGAAGGATACGCCGTTCACGCCTGCCATTCAGAATGGCAATCCGGTCGTGACATGGGTTCGGATTCCGATCGTCTTCGAACTGAAGTGATCTGAGTACGACACGTGGTCATCATCAATTACGCTGCCAAGGTCCTGATCATCCTGCTGGGAGTGGCGGTGTTACTGAGTATTCCACCGGTTGACGGTATGCCCTCGCCCATGCGCGAGGTGTTTGCCACCGTCGTCA
>VFFB01000064.1 GCA_018882585.1 Candidatus Kapaibacterium sp. | reverse complement strand
ATCGAGCATAGTCGTTGGCACTGGGAAGAGCGTGAGGATACGGGCACGATGTTTGCTTGGAAAAGCAATAATGTCGTCTGCGTAGCCGTCTCAGACCTACGCACCGACGAATTGTCGGCTCTTTTCGATCTCCAGGAATTGTAACCATGGTTACCCGCTTTGCACTGCCCCTGATAGCCACCGTTCTTCTGGGCACGATGGCCTGCCAGCAGTCAGCCACGGCGCAAGCCGCCGGTCCCGTTTTTGTCATCGAATCGGTAACGAATCGCGGCGGAGGAAAGGCTCTTGACTTTGTCTGGCGCGACGGCCAGCGCACGCAGTCCTTCGCACAATACACGGCCGGCAAGGTGGTCCTGATGAACATCTGGGCAACATGGTGCGGGCCCTGTCGTCGCGAGATCCCCGACCTTGTACAGCTAAGTCAGGAGCTTGCCACAAAGGGTGTGGTGTTCGTCGGTGTGAGCGTCGATGATAACGATGATCGCGTTCGCACGGTCAAGAACTTCGTCGAACGTGCACAGATCCCCTACTTGAACGTCATCGACAACAGCGAAAAGGATATCTCGCGCGCCTACGGCGTGCAGTCGATCCCGATGACGCTGATCATTGACCGTCAGGGCAAGATCGTCGAAAAGATCCTGGGTGCACGCAGCAAGGACGTCTTCATGGCCGCACTCGCCCGAGCGATGTGACGAGCATCATCACCAAACTTCGATGATCATCGACGGCTCCGATTCCATCGGGGCCGTTGTCGTTTTCAGCAAGGGGCGAAGCTGCTCCGCCGCCGCTTCGCGGCGGCCGCTGTCCGAGGCGTAGACGCGGGCCAGGACGTCACCCGCGTGTACCGTCTGCCCCGTGCGTGCTTCGAAGACGATACCGGCGCAGGGATCAACGTCGTCGGTCTCGCGCATACGGCCGACGCCCGCCGTCATGCCCGCGTTGGCCACGGCCATGGCATCGATGTCGCCAAGGACGCCATCCGTTTCGGCAATGATGACCTTGGCCGGCGTCTCGTTCCATCGACGCAGTGTTGCGTGCCAGTCTCCGCCATGGATCTCAACCATGCGGTAGAAGACGTCAAGCGCGGCGCCGGAGCGCCACGCATGGCGCACGCCTTCCAGGGCCGCAGTTGCATCACGTTCCGGAAATGCTGTCTGCACCATGGCTGCTGCCAGCGCCTCGGTAAGTTCCACCAGGTCCGGCGCAGCAGCGTCTGGCTGTCGAAGCGCCGCCTCAGACTCGATCACCTCGCACAGGTTGCCCACGGCGCGACCAATGGGTTGGTCCATGCGTGTAAACAGAAATCGCGCTGCGATGCCGACCTCGGCGCAGACGTCGCGCAAAGAGGCCGCAAGGGCATGGGCGTCGTCGAGCGTGCGCATGAAGGCGCCACGGCCAACCTTCATGTCCATGACCAAGCCGTCCAAGCCTTCGGCGAACTTCTTACTGAGGATCGATGCCGTGATCAGGCCGATGTTCTCGACGGTGCCCGTGGCATCACGCAAGGCGTAGATAACCTTGTCGGCCGGAGCGATGTCGCTGGACTGGCCGACCATGAAGAAGCCATGCTGGTGCAGCATCGCACGCAACGCATCAAGGTCAAAGGCTGTGCGGTAGCCGACAATGCTTTCGAGTTTATCGACAGTGCCACCGGTGTGACCAAGGCCACGTCCGCTGATCATCGGCACGGTGATGCCACAGGCTACAGCCAGCGGCACCAGCAGCAGCGATGTCTTGTCGCCCACCCCGCCGGTCGAATGCTTATCAACGGCTGGACGTGACGTGGTGCCACGCTCGATACGGTCGCCGCTATGTGTCATGCTCATCGTCAGTGCCGCCGTCTCGGCCGCGTCGAGCCCTCGGGTACAGGCGGCCATGCAAAACGCTGCGGCCTGGGCCGACGTCACGTCGCCGTTGACGACGCCGTTGATAAATGCCGTGATCTCGTCGTTGGACAGGGTCTGTCCGTCACGTTTTGCCTTGAGCAGTTCCTTGGTAGTACGCATCGTTGTGCCGGCTTGGTCGTGGTATCTTTGCGACGTGTCAATGCCGTATCCGCCGCTGTCCCACAAGCTACGCACTTCCGTGCGCGACCTGCAACGTGCCGTCCATCGCGACGCTACCCGCACGTTCGTCGTCGAAGGCGTCCGCGCCTGCGAGGCCCTTGCCGGCGCTGCCCTGCGTCCGGATCTGGTCATCATCCGTCAGGATGCCGACCAACGCGCCCTCCAGGTGGCAACGACCATGGCCATGCTCGGCGTGGATGTTGTCACGGCTTCTACGCGTGACATGGAACTGATGTGCGATGCCGTCACCCCACAGGATGTGATGGCCGTCGTTCCCTTCCCTGCAGAGCGTCCGTTGGGTGATCGTGTTGTGGTACTCGACGGCATTGCCGACCCCGGTAATGCCGGCACCATCGTTCGTACGGCGGCATGGTTCGGCTTCACCGACGTGGTATTCCTTTCGGGGTGTGTCGACCCGTTCCACCCCAAGGTTGTTCGTTCGACCGTTGGCACACATGCCCGCATCAACGTGCTTCGTGACGCGTCGATCAATGCGTTTCGCAACGCGTGGCACGAGCGAGGTCCCATCGTTGCCGCCGTTGTCGACAGTGGCGTCACGCCCGATTCTGTCGATCGCTCAGCATCGGCCGTCGCCCTGCTGATCGGCGGCGAGGCCAACGGGTTGTCTGATGCAGCACTCGATGCAGCAACCATCCGGCTGACGATCCCCGGCAGCGGCGACGTAGAGTCGCTGAATGCTGCCGTTGCTGCAGCCATCCTGTGCTACGAGTTTCGCGCCAGAGGTGGGTCATGAGGTTGTTCACCCCGGGTCCGGTACCCGTTTCGGCCGCCGTTCTTGCGGCCTGTGCCGCCCCCCCGCTCTTTCATCGCGGCAAACCCTTCATGGAGATGTCACAACGCGTCTGGCAGAATCTGCGTGCCGTGTATCGCACGGAATATCACGTCGTTGTCCTTGCCGGCTCCGGCATGACAGGTATCGAAGCTGCCATGGCATCGACGCTCGCCCCAGGTGATACTGTCGTTGTTCTCGAGCACGGCCGCTTTGGCGCGCGCCTTGCGACGATCGCGGAGCGCTACGGCGCAGCACCTTCGGTGCTGCGTGTTCCGTGGGGCGAGACGATCACGGCTGCCATGGTCGAGGAATACCTTCGCCCCCTGCAAGGTGTGCGACACGTGTGGCTTGTACACTCTGAGACATCGACGGGCGTGGCGCTCGAGCTTGAGGCTATTGCCCGATCCATTCGACGTGTTGCGCCCGATACCCTGATCGGTGTCGATGCGATCACGAGCATGGCCATCCATGCCGTCGAAACCGATGCATGGGATCTTGATCTCGTGGTGTCGGCCTCGCAAAAAGGCTTCGCCTGTCCGCCCGGCTTGGCTACGGTCGGCATCTCGCCTCGAGCAGAGGCGCGCATGCGCGCGCGGCCGGCATCAACATACACGCTGCATCTGCCGACCGTTGTCGACAGCATGAAGCAAGGGCTCTTCCCGTGGACGCCGCCGGTGACGCTGATCGCCGGGCTCGACGTAGCACTTGACGTGATCCTTGCCGAGGGACTTGACCTGGTCTGGCAGCGGCATGCCGACCTTGCACGCTATACGCAGTCAGCACTCGCAGATCGAGGTTTCACACTTTTCGGTGACGGCTCGTCGCATGCCGTGACCGTGATCGCCGACGAGCGCGCCTCCCAGATCAAACGAGGGCTGTTGGAGAAGCACGATATCGTGATCGCCGGCGGACAAGACCTGCTGCAGGACAAGGTCTTCCGGATCGGTACCTGCGGTAATGTGCATCGGGCTGACATCGAAGACCTGATGCGCGCCATTGACGACGTACTCACCACTGTTGTCGACTAACGATGCTTGCACGACGGATCATTGTTGCCACCGGTAACGCGCACAAAGTCGAGGAACTGACGTCACTCCTGGCGTCACATGGCTTGTCGGTCGAACTCATCCCGCTCTCGTCGGTAGCACCCGACCTTGAAATTGACGAAACGGGATCGACCTTTGAAGAGAATGCCTACATCAAGGCTGCCCTTGTCCATGCGGCCACGGGGATGCCCGCTCTTGCCGATGATTCCGGACTGGAAGTTGCAGCCCTTGACGGTGCGCCGGGCGTGCGGAGTGCTCGCTACAGCGGAGCTGATGCCACCGATGCTACGAACAGAGCCCTGTTGCTGGAACGCATGCGCCATGTCGACGAACGTGCGGCCGCCTTTCGATGCGTCCTGTGTTACGTCGACGACCAACATGTCCTCTTTGGCGAAGGATCCTGCAGCGGAAGCATGGCCCACGAAGAACGTGGTACGAATGGCTTTGGCTACGACCCGCTGTTTATTGGCGACGGCGACGATCGCTCGTTTGCACAGCTGAGCCCGGATGAGAAACACGCCCGCAGTCATCGCGGCGCCGCCGTTGCCGACCTCGCACGACGAGTAACTGAAGATGCTGCCGACGACGGCGTGGACGACCGACGCTATCGCGATGATCTCTTGCGCGCCTGCGTGGCCGCCGGACTTGGTGACGACACCTTGCTGGCCCGTGCCCTGCGGGGCATGCATGACGCCACGACGGCGACAATGATGTACGAGGCGCTGCTGCAATGCTATCTCTTCGCCGGCTTCCCTGCTGCCCTTGACGCCCTTGGCACGTGGTTCACAACGGTACAGACACGTGGACTGCTCGGTGAAGCACCATCGGCAGCAACCATCGACGTTCCACTGTTCGAGACGCGCGGCGAAGTGCTGTGCCGGCAGGTCTACGGCAGCGTCTACGATCGCATGATGCAACGGCTGGGCCAGGTTTCGCCCGACCTGCGCACGTGGATGCTCGTCGAAGGCTATGGCAAAACGCTATCGCGCAGTGGCCTGTCGATGATCGACCGCGAACTGTGCATCGTGGCCATCTTAGCCGCCCTTGGCAGACATACGCAGTTGTTCTCGCATGTGCGCGGCGCGCTGCGCGCTGGTGCCGCTCTGCACGACCTGCAGGATGTGGTCGACGTGGTGACGGAGACGTGCGGCCATGCTGCGGGTGACCGCATACGGTCGGTGCTGCAGGACGTCAGCGTCTGACGAAGACCGTATCGTGGACGACAGAGGCGCTGCCCACAACGCCAATGCCTCCGGTGACGCTGTTCAAGAGCTCGTTGTACTGTCGGGTGAATGTGATCTGCTTAAACCAGTTTACAAAGTTCCGGTCGCCGGCATAGACCGAGAACTCATGCATGCCGAAGTACTTGAACGCTGCCCATGAAAACACATCCGGAGCCTGCACGAAGGCCAAACGTACGGGTAGTCGACCCAGCGGTTCATTCTCATCCACAAGCTCCTTGTCACGGATCCGCCCATTCGTCTCGTCCGTCGGCGGCGTCAGATACGTACCATAGTTGAGCGTATCCAGACAGGTCATGCGCAGCACGTACTCCATGCCGGGGGCCGGGATCGTCCAGCGCACCTTCAGCGAATCCACGGGCAGAAGCTCGTTCTCACGTCCGGGATAGTCCAGTTCCGGCGGCAGGTCCTTGATCCATGCGATTCGGTCGGGCGTCGTTGTCGTTCCAACGACGAAGGCCTGGCCGACGCGGACCTCGACACGATACGTCGTCAGCGGCCGGATACGTACCGCGCTGTCGGCAGCCTCGTAGTGCCCACCCGTTGTATCACCAACGTAGCGCAGCGGGTATCGCGCTGCCCCTTCCACCACCCATACTTCTGCGTCTCGTATCGTTGCACGTTGGTAGGAAAATGAATCGGTCATTGGTTGCGACCAATACACTTGCACGTCCTTGATCGGTTGGTCGACAATGAGGAATGCCTGAACCACGACCTCGGGCTTGTAATCCGTGGGAACAGGATCCTCGCAGCCAATGGTAACCAAGGCAAGGAATAGCAGGGTCAGGGGGCGAAGAAGTTGCTTCATCAGAACTTCACCTCGAGCGAGATCGTGGGAATGATCGGGAGCAGACGCACGTCGGTGACCTCGGGAATGGACTTCGAGATATCGTAGAAGCGGAACCAGATGTCTCGACGCGAGTACGCATTGAAGATGTCCAGCATCAGTCGTGCGGGAAGACCGGCGATGGTTGTGTTGTAGTTCACGTTCAGGTTAAGCTGATGCGAGTTGGGCAGGCGCAAGCCCCAGCGTTGCGATGGAACGATGATGCCAACCTGGGCATCGACGTTGGGGAAATCGCCCTGCAGCCGCGACGTTGACCCTGTGTAGGACTGACCGCTCTGAAAGATGAACGTTGCACCGAACTCCCACCGCTTGCTCAGCGCATACAGCGCCGTTACCTTGAAGTCGTGCCGACGGTCGTACTTCGGCCGGAATGCCGCTCCGCGGTTGATGGAGTCGAACTGTGCCGACACAAAACCAAGGGCATATCCGATCCATCCGGTGAACGATCCCGTCTTCTTTTGCAGAAACAACTCGGCACCATAAGCTTCACCGTTACCGATGAAGAAGACCTCGTTCACGGTGCGCGCCCGCGTCTGCGTGGCATTCAGCTCGTTGATGTTGGCAAGTGTCTTGTAGTAGACGTCGACGTTGAAATCATATCCTTCGAAAGGTTGTGATTCCATCGAAAGCACATAGTGATCGGCGCGACCCGGTGGTACCGTGCGGTCGGTTGGCAGCCACGTATCGAAGAACGTGAAGTCCGGCACCGTTGCAAGGCGCAGATACTGATAGAACTGTCCGTACGATGCCTTGACGGCGACGTTATCGTAGAGCTGATACCTGACGGCCAGACGCGGGTCGACGGTGGAGAGATCGCTGAGCGACCAGTAGTTGACGCGCAGACCACCTTGCAGCGTGAGTTGGTCGGTGACGTTGTAGGCCATTTGCGAGAAGACCGACGCGATGCGATCCCAGATGTCCAGCGTGAAGACGGCATCGCCCTGTCCGCTCTGTGCCCCTCCCGAGAAGTCCTGCTTGTACGTGAAGTTGTAGAGCGTTCCCTCGCCGCCGAACTTCAGCGTGACGTCCTCGTCGACAAACCAGTCCATCTCGGCCTTCAGCGAGTAGTCGACAATGCCATTGGCGATCTGGAAGGTGATGCCGGCATTGTTGCCCGTAAAGTTGTTGCGATAGGAACTCGCAGAAAGCGTCACGACGCTGAACAGGTTGTCGCCCACCACGTGTTGCCATCGTGCTGACGTAGCGCGGTTGCCAATGCCGACGCCGAATTCGATGCCGGGTTGCTCATAGCTCAGCGCATCGCTGGTCAGGAAACCGCTGATGGACAACTTGTCGTCGTCGGTGATGTCCTGCGTGATCTTCGCATTCACGTCATAGAAACCGAAGTCCGGGATTGGTGCCTCGGGATCTTCCGGGATGAAGGCCTTGATGATATCCAGATACGTACGACGTCCGCCGATGAACCACGAGCCATTACCCAGTGGCCCTTGTAGTGAGGCACGCGACGAGATCACGCCAAGGCCCAGGACACCCTGGACGTGATCGCGGTTGCCATCCTTTTGCGTCACATTCAGCACGGCAGACATCCGGCCGCCATACTCTGCCGGGAAGCCACCTTTGAGCAACTCCACATCCTTGATGGCATCGGAGTTGAACGCCGAGATGAAGCCGAACAGGTGCGTCGGGTTATACACCGTCATCCCGTCAAGCAGCACCAGGTTCTGGTCGGGCGAGCCACCGCGGATGAAGAGACCGCTCGAGATCTGCGATGATGTAAGCACGCCGGGCAGCATCTGCAGGGCTCGGAAGATATCGGCCTCGCCTCCCACTCGCATGGATGCGATCTGCTCCATGGGCACATTCACCTTGCTGATCGAGATCTCGCGTCGCTCCGCCTCGCGGTTGGCCGTCACGTTCACCTCGCGCAGCGTGACGTCGCCCGTGCCAAGGGCCACGCGCAGTCGTTTCGTTTCGCCGGCGCGCAGCGTCATCTCGATGGAGCGTCGCGTGTAGCCAACCATTGATACTGTGAGCGTATACGTTCCGGGGCGAACATTGCTGATCGAAAAGTAGCCGCTCTTATTTGTGTAGGCACCGAACTTCGTACCACTGATGGCAACGGTGGCACCAACGAGCGTCTCCTTCGTCAGCGAGTCTTCGACAAAGCCACTTACCGATGCCAGTGTCGAGTCGCGAGGTGAGGAGCCGTTGGCCATTGTGACCGTAACGACACTAAGCGTGGTGAGGAGCAGACAGATGATCCGGTACATGCAGGCCTTGGACATAGGCGGCTGGGAACGACATACGTCCGATAATAGTTTCATCGCGTAAGTTTGTACGTCCTCACTACCGAACTACATCATGGCCATCTACATCACCAGCGACTGCATCAACTGCGGAGCCTGCGAGCCCGAGTGTCCCAACACGGCCATCTACGAAGCGGGAGCCGAGTGGACGCTTGCAGGATCGACGTTCCATGACAGCACCTCGCCCGGCGGACATAAGGGCGAGTTCTGGTCGTCCGAGTTCTACTACATTGTGCCTGACAAGTGCACCGAATGCAAGGGCTTCCACGACGAACCGCAGTGTGCCGCCGTATGTCCGGTGGACTGCTGTCTGCCCGATCCGAACAACGTCGAGACCGAAGAGCAGCTTCTGAAGAAGAAGGACTATCTCGACTCGATCGACACGATCCGTTTGCGGAACTGATCACGCCATGTACGCCGATATCGTCGTCGAGCGCGGCCGCATCAGGTCTGTCCAGCCGGCCGAGCACGGCACCACCATCCATACCGACAATGGCGTCTTCACCTTTCCCGGCGGACACGTCCTGCCGGGCTTCGTCGATTCGCACGCGCACCTGTTCGGTCTCGGTCTGCGTCTGACCACGACAAGTCTGCACACGGCCACCAGCGCCGCCGACTGCGTGCAGCGCATGACACAAGGTCCTTTGCAAGGGGGCTGGGCACGCGCCATGGGCTGGAACCAGGAGCTGTGGGATGTCGCAGCGTTTCCAACGAAGGACACCCTCGACGCCGTCTTCCCCCACACGCCGGCCGTTGCCCGCCGTGTCGACGGTCACGCCCTATGGGTCAACTCGGCTGCGCTTCGCGCGGCCGGTATCAACGATACAACGCCGGACCCCGTAGGAGGGACCATTTTGCGCGATGGCGATGGTCACGCCACGGGCATCCTGATAGATCACGCCATGGACCTCGTGGAGCGATGCCTGCCGGCATTCACCGACGAGGCGATGACGGATCTCTATCGTATCGCGGCAGACCACTGTGCATCGAAGGGCATCACCGAAGTGCACGACATGGACGTGGCACCGGCATGGCTTGGTCCGCTGCGCGCCCTTGCCGAACGCGGAGCCTTGGCCACACGCGTCCAGGCCTACGTGGGCGGACAACACGACGAATGGATCAACGCAGGACTGCTGCCTGCCGGTGGCGAGTTCCTGCGTCTGCATGGCGTGAAACTCTATGCCGACGGAGCCCTGGGCTCGCGCGGAGCGTACCTCCTTGCCCCCTATCATGACGAGCCGTCAACGTCGGGTCTTGAACTGCTGACGAAACATCGGATCGTCCAAGCCGGCCGTGCCGTCATCGACGCCGGTTGGTGGGCGCTGGCCGTGCATGCCATCGGCGACGCCGCCGTGCGCACGGTGCTGGACGCCTTTGCCCAGATCAGAACGTTGCCCGGCGGCGCCGAGCTTACGTTGCGCCTTGAGCATGCCCAGCACGTCCACCCCGACGACGTACATCGCTTTGCCGAACTGCGCGTCCATGCCATGGTGCAACCCACGCATTGCACATCCGATGCACCCATGGCCGAACAACGCCTTGGGCCGGAGCGCTTACCGTGGGCATATCGCTGGCGCTCGCTGCTGGATGCGAATGCCATGCTTGCCGGCAGCAGTGACTTCCCCATCGAACCGGCCGACCCCATGGCCGGCATTGACGCGTTCTGCCGACGCATTCCCAACGGCACAACACAGTCGTGGCAACCGCAGGAGCGTCTCACACGCGACGAGGCCATCAAGGCCTTCACGTCGTGGGGACATCGCGTTACCGAAGTCGACCATCGTCGGGGTCGCATCGCCGAAGGTTTCGATGCAGATCTTGTGGTTGTTGACCATGATATGACGACGTGTGCCGACGATGATATCCGCGCAACGGCCATCCTTGCTACCTTTACGGCCGGAACGTTACGCTATCAACGACCGGACCAGCATGAGACCAGACCGACAGCATGACTTCATCAGCCGGGTGACGCCGGAATCCTATCAGGGATTCAAGGCCGACCTGCATGCATGGCTCGGAATGTCGATCGAGTACCGCGTCTGCGAGATGCCCATCTTCGTCAGCGATACCTTCCGGCGTCAACTCGAAGATGCTGCCATCGGCATCCTGCGGCAATGCGTGCAGCCCGACGTCATGGCCGTCACGGCCTCGACGCTCACGCCCGAGATCACCGTGCCTCGCGAATCACCTTGCCCCTTGTTTGCCGTTGTTGACTTTGCCGTGACAAAGGATGCAGACGGAACCTTCCGGCCACGTCTGATCGAACTCCAAGGCTTTCCGTCGCTGTACGGATATCAGTACCTGTACGCTTCGCACATGCAGTCGAGGTATGGTCTTGACGATACGACGCCGTTCTTTGGCGGGCTGGACACTGCACGCTACATCGACGTGATGCGCACGGCATTGCTTGGCAACCACGATCCTGCGGAGTGTGCGCTGCTCGAGGTTGATCCGCAGCATCAGAAGACGAGGCCTGACTTCATTGCGACCGAGAAGCTGTTCGGTCTGCGCACCGTCGACATTCGCGATGTACGCGTTCGCAACGGACGTCTATACGACGGCAGTGGCATACGCCTGCGGCGCGTCTTCAATCGCGCCATCGTGGATGAACTTACCGACCGAGGCATTACGCTGGACCTGCGCTGGAACGACGATGTCGACGTCGAGTGGGCCGGCCATCCGAACTGGTACTTCCGCATCAGCAAGTTCATCATGCCCTACCTGCGGCACCAGGCCGTGCCTACGACGCAGTTTCTGGATACGATCGATGCCGTTCCCGATGACCTGTCAGACTACGTCCTGAAGCCACTCTATGCTTTCGCCGGCAAAGGCGTCAATGTGCATCCGACGCATGCCGACATCGCGGCAGTGCCGGCCAAGGAGCGTCATGCCTGGATCCTGCAGCAGAAGGTGCGGTATGCCGACTGCGTCGAAACACCCTTTGGCATGAACCGCGTCGAGATCCGCGTGATGACCGTATGGCCCGACGATGTCGAGGCACCCATACCGGTGATGTCGCTTGCGCGGACCGGTCGTGGTGATCTGATGGGGGCCCGCTACAACACGGACCCTTGGACAGGTTCGAGCGGATGTCTGTTCGATCTGCCGTAAGCGCGGCGGCGATCAGCCTGGTTACATTCCCAGCAGCAGTTCGATCTTATTCGTCGTCTGCTCCAGGAACTGATCCTCGGGCAGCATGCCCACCTCTTTGAACTGGATGCGACCGTCCTTGCCAAGGATGAACTTGGACGGAATGCCGGTGACGCCGTACTTCGAAACGACGGCATCGGTGGCATCCAAATAGATCGGGAAGCTGATGAACTTATTCTTGGCCAGGAAGTCTTGCACGGTCTTCACACGATCCTTTGAACGCTCCCATACGTTCACGGCGGCGATCACCACGTTCGGGTTGTCCTTGTAGCGCTCATACAGCTTTTGCAGTCCCGGAAACGACTTGATGCACGGTCCGCACCATGTGGCCCAATAGTCGATGAAGACGACCTTGCCCTTCCAGTCCGAGATCTTGAGCGGCGTTCCGTCAAGCTTCGTGAATTGTCCATCAATCGCATTGGCCTGCATCAGGTCTTTCGCAAGGCGTGCACTCATGACCTTGCGTCCATCTGCCTGCAAGGGGCGCAGGGCAACCTCGACGGCAGCCGAGTCCTTGCCGTTCTCCATCTGCAACTGACGGTACATCATCAGCACCGTCGGTGTGGCAGCGCCGGTTCGAATTGCACGTTCGGCCACAGTGATCGCCTCGCCCTTCTTATTCGCCGACGCCAGAAGGTCCACCAGCATGGCACTTGCCTCGGCCGGTGCGTCGTTGCCGCCGGCGTCGATCGCCGCACGCAGATCGGCCGTTGCCTCGGCCGGCTTGCCATCGGCCTTCCGGATGGCACCACGCACAAAGAAGAGCTGTGCGCGCATCAGCCGCTGCCCTTCTCGCCACTCGCTCATGCCGGCGAAGGACGGACGCAGGGCATCGTCGTCGACAGCCTTGAGGCCCTTGGCAACATGATCGATACCCAGCGATCGCAGCGAATCGACGGCGCCAAACAAGTTGGCTGCCTGCTCGTGCGCCGAGGCAGGCAGGTTCTTCACACGCTGCAGAAACGGGATCAGCTTATCCACCTGGCGTTGCTGCGAAGCTGTGTTGAATGCCGCGTCAATGATGTTCTGTCGGGCATACGTCGTCGGAAACTTATCAAGATGATCAGCAAGCTTACCAAAGAACTCTTCGATGCTCTGCGCCTCGCCAAGGCCGGCAAGACTTAGCTGCTCTTCGGCCTTACTGCCCGGGAACCGCACGGCCGCATCCGTCAGGATCTGTCGTGCACGCATGCCGTCGCCAAGGGCGTTGAACGCCTCGGACAGACCCAGGGCATCCATCGGTGTGGTAGCCTGCGGCATCATCGTCGTCAGTCGCGTCATCTCGGCTTTCAGCTCGGCGTCTTCCATCTGCTCCGTCTTCCGACGCAGCATGGCTAGGTTAACGGCGGCCGAGATGTTCTTTGGATATGTTCGGACTTCGAGCTCCATCAGCTCCAGGGCTTCGTCCAGATCTTCGGCCTTGCGGCACGTCTGCGGCAGCATGCCGTAGCAGGCCATGGCTGCACGGAAGTTGGCCATCGGCAGCGGGCGCCCGTCCGATCCGGCAACGGTGAACGACCAGAACCGGTCCTTGTTCGTGTCGTAGGCACTGCCGTTGCCTACCTTGACGTGGGCATAAACAACGCCATCGACCGTTTTCCAGGTGCCCACAAGTCGTCCGGAACCGTCATCTTTCAAGGCGATCTCATAGGCCTGCGGCGCTTCGGCTTCGGCACCGAAGGTGTAGACCACGGCATGCAACGCACCGGCAGGCGACAGATCATCACGACGGTACTCGATCGTCACGTCACTGCCCTTCTTGGGCTGCATGGGCAGGATACTTGCGGTACCCGCAAGGAGCGGTCCGGCGCACAGCAGTGCGGCGGTGAACAGTAGCGTGAGGCGCATCGTCATGGTTCGTTCGTTCGTCATTGCAGCGTTTCCAGAGTTTTATGCAGAATGGTCGCCTCCCACACATCGCCAATGTGAGCATGGGCAAAGGCAAGGTTTCGCATCATGCGAATGATCACGTCAATGTGTTGGACGGGCCGGAGCATTTCGTCGCGGAACGACATACCATTCCGCTCGATGAAGGCGATGCACTCCGATCGTTCCAGCAAGTTACCACCGCGATGGGCATCGATGAAGACATCGAGGTTCGGACTGTACAGCACGAAGTGGAACGGCATGGCAACGGGTCGCAGGTCAAGACCCGATCGTTCGGACAGCAGCAGCATGATGGCCGACAGCGCGATGGGCAATCCACGGCGCTGAGCGAACACGGTGGAGATGTAGGAGTTCGACGGATCGTAGAAGGGCTCGTCGGCACCGGCGAACTTCCGGTCTTCGAACATCACCTGGTTGATGGCGAGCATCTGCGTCAGGTCCGATGCCGGCTGCATCGTGATGAAGCGTTCGTGGACGTCAAGGG
>VFFB01000063.1 GCA_018882585.1 Candidatus Kapaibacterium sp. | reverse complement strand
GCTGAACGCCGATGCGCAGTATCGCCGTGTTGCCACGAGCACGCTCAACACCGTTGCCTGTACGGCCACGTCGAACGTGGTGACGGTAACGGTGAACAACATGACAGCCGGTTCGATTTCCGGCAGCGCCACGGTCTGCGAGGGTACGGATCCGGCGGTCTTCGGTCAGGTTGCCGCCACGGGTGATGGTACGATCACATACCAATGGCAGGTGAACACGAACATTGCCACGCCGAGCTGGACGATCATCGTTGGCGCGACATCTGCATCATACGATGCTGGCGTACTCAACGCCGACGCTCAGTATCGTCGCTTTGTCACGAGCGTGCTTAACGGTGTTCCATGTACGCTTATCTCGAATGTGATCACGGTGACCGTGAACAACGTCACGGCCGGATCGATCTCGGCCGATCAGACCATCTGTTACGCCGGTAACCCGGCAGCCTTCGGTTCGACTGTGGCAGCCACGGGTGACTCACCGGTGACATATCAGTGGGAGAGCTCTACGGACAACGTCAACTTCACGGCGATTCCTTCGGCCACAGCTGCAACCTATGATGCACCGGATGGACTCATCATCACGTCGTACTATCGTCGTGTTGCCACGAGTGTACTGAATAGCGTTACCTGTACGGCCACGTCGAACACGCTGAAGGTAACCGTTCCCGCGGCCGGACTCTCGGCAACGGTCACATCGACCAATGTCAAGTGCTTCAACGCCGGTGACGGCACCATCACTGTTGCATCACCGGTGGGCGGCTTTGGAACGTACGAAACATCGATCGATGGAACGAACTGGGTAGACGTCGCGGCAGGCGCACCGTATACGTTCACGGGACTGGTTCCGGGTACATATCAGGTAACGATGCGCGACAAGACGGTGACGGATTGCTTCATCCTGAGCACCGTGACGATTACACAGCCGACGGCCCTGACGGCCACGGCAACGCCGTCCAGCACATCGACGGTACGCGCCGGCATCCCTGTTGCATCAACCGGCTCGACGGCCGGCGGTGCGGGCCTGATCAAGGTACGCAGCGGCGAAAACTTCAAGCTGTCGGCACTGGCAGCCGGCGGTACCGTAGGAGCGGGCTACGTCTATACATGGACGACCAATGCTGCGACGGCACCTGTTGATGCTGATGCGTCGGCAGCTGTGTATGACGTGACCAATGCGGTAGCAGCAAACACGGGTACATACACCATCAAGGTGACAGATGCCAACCAGTGTACGACGACCGTCGATATCGCGGTTACGGTGTATGACAACACCGTATGGGTCGACGCCTCGGCCGCAGGAAACGACGATAACTCAGGCACGTCGGTGGCACCGCTGAAGACCATTCAGAAGGGTATCGACGTAACGGGTGACGCCGACGCCATCAACGTGCGCGCAGGAACGTACAACGAGTCGCCTTCACTGATCAGCGCACGTACCATCACCGGTACAGGCTCGCCCGAGTTGGCTGCTGACAAGTACTTCATCTACAACACGAGCGACTCCGTTTCAATCAGCGGATTCACATCAGCAACGTTCAACACTGTTGGTGCCGGCACATCAGGCGGTATCTACAAGGCGCTGAACAAGGTGAACTCTGGTGGAACAGTGCGCATCGAATCGGGAACGTACACCATTACGTCGACCATCGGTCTGTACTCGAACGTCACCGTCCGTGGTGCAGCTGTCGACATGTCCAATACATGCGACCTTGCACCGGCAACCAAGATCCACGGGTCGGGAGCTAGCCTTGTGCTGCTCAAGTCATACGGCAACCAAGTCAAGACGATCGCCGATCTGGAATTGAAGGTCGCAGACGCCAATGGTCGCTTCATCGAAGTGGCCTCGGGTTCGACGGCCAACGTCAACACTGAGCAAGTTCGATATCTGAATAGCTCAAGTACGGTGCTGTATGGCGTTATGAACACTGACCGTTCTGCCGGTGTGGTACATGACGTTGCCAAGCTGGTGAACGACAAGAACGACTTCGGTTTCGGAACCGGTGAAGTTGTGTATGGCAAGTATGCTCCGCTGCCCATCGCCTCCGTCGTAGCCGGATGGAAGGCCGAAGATGGCAACACTGCAACGAATGGTGCATCTGTTGCCCCGCTGTACTCATATGCCGGAGGTAACCTTGTCAACGGCAGCATCAGCGGATCGCGACCGAAGTTCTATACGGGTGACGCAGCAATTCTGAATAGCCGTGGACACCTGCGATTCGACGGCGCCGACGACTTCCTTGATGCAGCGACGACGGCAGCGATCAACGGTGGCGATGTCAAGTCGGTATTCGTCGCATTCCGCACGGGCGTTGCTACGGCGAACGACATGGTGGTGTACAAGCATGGCGACGAGAACCAAGGTGTGAGCGTTGTAGTGGACAGCGACGAGAACATCGAGCTGAACATCTACGAAGAAGGCCAGGTGGCAACGTTGAGCTATGCTGCTGCAGAGAACACGAGCTACGTCGCACAGATCTACTTCAACGGCGGCAGTGCAGATGGCAACAACACGACCGATCCTCGCGTTGGTCTGGCTATCGACGCTGCCGACGCGCAGGTTGCCGAGTCGAAGATCGCTGGCGGAGCGACGGGCTTTAACAAGGCCACACTTACCACACCTACCACGACGCTGACGCAAACACGCATCTCACTTGGTGCTCGCGTTGGCAGTGTCTACATGGATGGTGCCGAAGTGATTGCCACAACACGCGGCAGCTACTTCAATGGCAACATCGGCGAAGTGGTGGTGCTGAACGCAGCCGACGCCGCAACGCGTGACGCCGTCTACTGCTACATGCGCTCGAAGTACCTTGGAAGCTCCGACGTCGACAACGACCTGGAGCGCGGTCGCGATGTCGTCGCAGGCGAAGAACCTTCGACAGAATCGCTGCTCGCCGTCTTCCCGAACCCTGCCGATCAGGACATCAGCATCGAAGCTGCCATCCCGGTCGGTGGCGACATCTCTGTCACCCTCCACGATGTGGTCGGCCGCCAGATCATGACGCTCTTCACGGGCACGGTGGGCAACAACGCTTCGCTGCCGCTGAATGCTTCGGTGCGTGAACTGCCGTCGGGTGCCTATACCATTCACATGACCGGTCCGAACGGTCTGCACATGGTGACGCCGCTGATGGTCCGTCATTGATGCAACATCTGCGCAGGCAGAACCGCATCAGTGCTTCGATAGTACACAACGACAACGGGCGTGCGAAAGCACTCCCGTTGCTGTTTTCGCCTCGGACTGAAGTCCACCTCGGACTAAAGTCCACCTCGGACTAAAGTCCGAGGTTATCCTGGGGGCCGGTCCACCTCGGACTGAAGTCCACCTCGGACTGAAGTCCACCTCGGACTAAAGTCCGAGGTTATCCTGGGGGCCGAGGTTATCCTGGAGTCCACCTCGGACTAAAGTCCGAGGTTATCTTGGAGTCCGAGGTTATCCTGGAGTCCACCTCGGACTGAAGTCCGAGGTTATCCTGAAGTCCGAGGTTATCCTGGGGATAACGTCGTAGTTACACGAAATGCCGTAGATTGAACGTCGTCCATCGCGCGAACGCATGAAAGCCATCATCTCCATAGTGCTCACCTGTTTCTGCACGGTCGTCTTCGGCCAGGTAGGCATGTTTGCGCAACCCATGCGGCATTCAGGGGGCGTGGCAGTACATGACGTGCGTCATGAGTCTTCCGATGCCTGTACGATGCTTGTTGCGACGGAGTGCACCAGTACTCAGGTTGTCAAGGACCTGTCAGAGCCGGAGCTTGATACCAAGTCCTGCATTCACGATGATGATTCGGTGTTCGACGTAACGGGCGTCGACCTGGCAACGCGTTCCATACCCCCGTCCCATCCATGTTCCCGATACTTGTTGCTACGTTGTCTACTGGTGTAGACCGTTCATTTCCGGTAGCATCACCCCTTGATGCATCGCGATCACGCCACGTGATCGCCCGCGCGTAACCCCTCATACGCTCGATAGCGTTTCGGCGAAGCTTGTCTTCGTCATCCATCAGATATCCTCATCGGTCGGCTGCGAAGGCTGCCTGTCATGCAGCTATAGGCCTTCCGGTGTCGTACGATTACGCATACCCGTATCGCGTGAGCGCCCTTGACGACCTGTGCATCGCACAATGCCGCCTATGGTTGCGCCAGCGTCCTCCTTTGCCCCCCAACAAGCCTATTCCGCTACGATGGCCGGAAATGGGGTGCGGCTTTTCTCAACATGAACCTTGTACCAATTGAAATGAACGGACGCATGCATTCACTCAAAGCTGTGGTCAGCACCGTGCTGATGTGCTTCGTCGTTGGCTGTGCCAAGCATGACGAGCAACCCGAGGAACGACAGCAGTTCCTTGTGACAACGCCACTTCGCACCGATACTACCATTCATCGGGAGTACGTGTGCCAGATCCGGGCCATACAGCATATCGAGCTGAGAGCCCTGGAGCGCGGATATCTCGAGAACATCCTTGTCGACGAAGGACAAGTGGTCAAGAAAGGCCAGCTGATGTTCACGATCAAACCCACGATCTACGAGGCCGAACTGCGCAAGGTGCAGGCCGAGGCTCGCATCGCCGAACTTGAATACCTGAATACCAAGGCCCTGGCCGAAAAGAACATTGTGTCGAGCAATGAACTCGCTCTTGCCAAGGCGCGCTTCGATCGCGCCAATGCCGATGTAGGCCTTGCACAGACCCATGTGAACTTCACGCGCATCGTTGCGCCGTTCACGGGCATCATGGACCGACTGCAGGTGCGACAAGGCAGTCTGCTGGAAGAAGGAGAAATGCTTTCGGCCCTGGCCGATAACAGTCAACTGTGGGTCTACTTCAATGTTCCCGAAGCCGAGTATCTGGAATACAAGTCTCGCGCCACATCGGTCGATGGTGACTCCGTCGCACTACGCATGGCCAATAACTCCATGTATCCGCAACACGGACGGATAACGGCCATCGAGGCTGACTTCAACAACGAGACGGGGAACATTGCCTTTCGAGCAACCTTCGACAATCCGAAAGGGCTGCTTCGACATGGCGAGACAGGCACGATTCTTATGACCGAGAACATGAAGAACGTGCTGCTGATCCCACAGAAAGCCACGTTCGAAGTGCTGGATAAGAAGTTCGTCTACGTGGTCGACGCCAAGGGCGTCATACGTACTCGACAGATCGAGATACAGGCCGAGCTCCCACACGTCTACGCCATTAAGAGCGGGTTGGTCGAAACCGATCATGTTCTTATCGAAGGACTACGAAAGGTTCATGACCGAGATACCATCCGGATGCGTACGATCGACGCGCGCACCGCATTGAACACGCTGGCTCTGGAAGCCGAGTAACACAGACAGGAAACGATATCTATGTTTAGCAACATCCTGCGTCGACCTGTCTTCGCGATCGTCATCTCGATCGTGATCATCTTCCTTGGTCTGCTGGCGATCCGACAACTGCCCACGGAGCAGTTTCCGGAGATCGCTCCCACGACCGTCAACATCGCCATCTTCTATCCCGGTGCCAGCGCCGACGTGCTGGTGAAATCAACGCTGATCCCGCTTGAGCAGTCCATCAACGGCGTGCTTGGCATGCGCTACGTAGCATCCGATGCAACGAGCGCCGGCGAGGCTACCGTTCGCGTGATCTTTGAACCCGGTACCGATCCAAACGAAGCGGTCGTCCGCGTAAAAACACGCGTCGACCAAGTGATGCCACTGCTGCCGGAACTTGTGCAGCGTGAAGGCGTCGTCATCACGCCCGTGCTGCCAAGCATGTTGATGTACATCAATCTGTACAGTACCGACACCAAGGCCGATCAGACGTTCCTGTACAACTATGCGAACGTCAACATCATCAACGAACTGCGACGCATTCGCGGTATCGCCTCGGCCACGATTCTTGGCAGTCGACAGTATGCCATGCGCGTCTGGCTGAAGCCCGATCGTATGCGAGCTTACAATATCTCGGCCGAGGAAGTCCTCGAGGCAATGAAGGAGCAGAGCATCATTGCACGGCCGGGCCGGTTGGGCCTGAGTTCCGGCAAGCAGGCCCAGTCGCTTGAATACGTGCTGAGCTACGTAGGTCGGTTCAATAAACCGGAACAGTACGAAGACATCATCCTGCGCGCGAATTCCCAGGGCGAGAGCATCCATCTGCGCGATGTGGCAACGGTGGAGCTCGGCTCGGAATTCATCGATATCTACTCGAACCTTGACGGACATCCTTCGGCAGCCATCATCTTGAAACAGTCGTATGGCAGCAATGCCAACGAGGTGATCCATGACATCAAGTCGAAGCTTGTCGAGATGGAACGAGGATTTCCGCCCGGCATGAAGTACAAGATCAGTTACGACGTGTCGCGCTTCCTTGATGCCTCCATCGATCAGGTGCTGGAGACACTTCGTGATGCCTTCATCCTTGTGGCACTGGTTGTCTTTCTGTTCCTGGGCGACTGGCGATCGACGCTGGTTCCGACGCTGGCGGTGCCTGTATCGCTCATCGGTACATTCTTCGTGCTGCAACTCTTCGGTCTGTCCATCAACCTGATCACCTTGTTCGCCCTGGTTCTTGCCATCGGTATCGTCGTCGACAATGCCATCGTCGTGGTCGAAGCCGTCCATGCCAAGATGCACGAGGAGAACATCAGTCCGTACGCTGCCGTCCAGGCCGTGATGAAGGAGATCACCGGCGCCGTTATCGCCATCACGCTGGTGATGGTTTCGGTGTTCGTTCCAATCGCCTTCATGTCGGGACCCGTAGGCACCTTCTACCGGCAATTCTCGATCACCATGGCCAGTTCCATCATCATCTCGGGTCTGGTAGCGCTAACGCTAACACCGGTGTTGTGTGCCATGATCCTGCGGAACGAACATGGCATGCCGAAACGGCGGTCGCCAATTCAGCGCTTCATCGACGCCTTCAACCGCGTGTATGACCGTCTTGCGGCCCGCTACGAAACGATCATCCGTGGTCTGACGGCCAAGCGTCTGCTTACGATGCTGGTGCTGATCGGCATTGTTGCAGCCATCGCCGGCATCAACGCCATCATCCCTGCCGGCTTCATCCCCGGTGAAGACCAGGGTACGATCTATGCCATCATTCAGACGCCACCGGGTGCAACGCTCGAACGAACAAATAAAGTAGCCCTCGATCTTGAAGAGGTCTGCAAGACCATTCCCGAGATCGAGTCGGTGTCGGCCCTGGCCGGATACGAGATCATGACGGAGGGTCGCGGCTCGAATGCAGGTACGTGTCTGATCGACCTCAAGCCTTGGGATGACCGAGACAGGTCTGTCCGCGAGGTGATGGAGGAGCTGGAGCACAAGACACGCGAGATGGGAGCAGTGATCGAGTTCTTCGAACCGCCGGCCGTGCCGGGCTTTGGCTCGTCGGGTGGTTTTTCGTTACGTCTGCTCGACAAGAACAACGAGACGAAGTACTCGGAATTCGACAAGGTGAATGCATCGTTCATGCAGGCGCTTTCGAAGCGCAAAGAGCTTGCGGGACTGTTCACGTTCTTCGCTGCGAACTATCCGCAGTATGAGTTGGTGATCGACAACAATGCAGCCATGCAGAAGGGCGTGTCGATCGGCAAGGCCATGGAGAACCTGAACATTCTGATCGGCTCGACCTACGAGCAAGGCTTCATCCGATTCGATAGGTTCTTCAAAGTCTACGTGCAGGCCGCTCCGGAGTATCGACGCTATCCGGCCGACCTTACCAACCTGTTCGTCAAGAACGACCATGGCGAGATGGTGCCATACTCGTCGTTCATGAAGATCAAGAAGGGGCAAGGCCCGAACGAGGTCACGCGCTACAATCTGTACAACTCGTCGGCCATCCGTGGTCTGCCGGCCAGCGGTTATACAACGGGCGACGCCATTGAGGCCATCAAGGAAGTGGCGCAGCAGACGCTGCCGCGCGGCTATGACATCGCTTGGGAGGGACTGTCGTACGACGAGGCGAATCGGGGAAGCGAATCGATCTATGTCTTCCTTGTGGTGCTGATGTTCGTCTACCTTGTGCTGGCAGCCCAG
This sequence comes from Candidatus Kapaibacterium sp., assembly GCA_018882585.1. Taxonomy (GTDB): domain Bacteria; phylum Bacteroidota; class Ignavibacteria; order Kapaibacteriales; family Kapaibacteriaceae; genus ZLKRG46. The sequence continues at coordinate 5,971 of VFFB01000063.1, read as the reverse complement.
TACGAAAGCTTCGTGCTTCCGCTTGCCGTGATCCTGTCGCTTCCCGTTGGTGTGTTGGGCGCCTTCCTGCTGTTGCAACTGATGGGGCTTGCCAACGACGTCTATGCACAGGTCGGTCTGATCATGCTTGTGGGTCTGCTTGGCAAGAACGCCGTGCTGATCGTGGAGTTTGCCGTACAGCGGCACCGTGCCGGCGCCTCCATTTTCGATGCGGCGATCGAAGGTGCCAAGGTCCGACTCCGGCCGATCCTGATGACGTCGTTTGCCTTCGTTGCCGGACTCATCCCGCTCGTACTTGCATCGGGTCCGGGCGCCATCGGTAACCGCACCATCGGCGCTTCGTCGCTTGGCGGCATGCTTGTTGGTACGCTTGTTGGAGTGGTGCTCATCCCGGGTCTGTACTACTTCTTTGCCAAGCTCATTGAAGGAAAGGAATTCCTTGCCGGTGAGTTCGACGAGCCGTTGTCCGAGCAGTACGTCCACAAGCATGATACAGGGGAGTAACGTCATGAACCCACACATCCTGGCAACAGGCAAAAGAGCGCCTGTCAGTGTTGGTCTGTGCATCGCATTGGCGCTGACGGTCACATCCTGCGTACCACCCGTGGTACAGCGATCGGTTGACCGTTCTGTGCCACAACGCTACAGCCCGACCGATGATACCGCAGCTACCGCGCCGGTACCATGGCGCGACTACTATCGCGACAGCAATCTTGTGGCACTGATCGATTCGGCGCTGGTGCACAACCAGGAGTTGAACATCGTGCTGCAAGAGGTCGAGATCGCGAGCAACGAGGTCTTGGCCCGCTCCGGCGAGTACCTGCCCTTCGTGAATCTGCGTGCCGGCGCCGGCGCCGAAAAACCAGGTCGTTTTACGCGCAACGGCGCCGTCGAAGAACAACTCGAAGTTGAACCGGGACGGAAGTTTCCAAGCCCCTTGCCGGACTTCCTTGTGTCGGCTACGGTATCATGGGAAGTCGACGTTTGGAACCGACTCCGCTCGGCAACGAAGGCTGCAGCGCTGCGGTATGCTGCTGCCGGCGAAGGTGCGCGATTTCTGGTTACGAATCTTGTGGCCGAGCTGGCAAGCAGCTATTACGAGCTGATGGCGCTTGACAATCTGCTGTCGGCCATCGATGCCAACATCGTTGTGCTGACAAATGCATTGGCAACACTTGAACAGCAAAAGCAAAGTGCCCGCACTACCGAGCTGGCAGTACGCCGGTTCGAAGCCGAGGTGAAGAAGAACGAGAGCCACCGCTTCGAGATCGCCCAGCGCATTGTCGAGGTCGAGAATCGCGTGAACGTTCTTGTGGGCCGATTCCCACAGCGTGTACCTCGTGCATCCTCGATGTTCGCCGATGTGTCGATGAACATCCCACGTCCCGGTTCGCCGACATCCTTGCTTGAGCATCGGCCGGACATACGCCGCGCCGAGCAGACCATGCAGGCAGCCGAGTTGGATGTTGTCTCGGCCAAGGCGCGGTTCTATCCGTCGCTGGCACTGATGGGCGGTATCGGCTACCAGGCCATCAATGCGCAACTGCTGTTGACCACGCCCGAGTCACTCATGTTCGGTCTTGCCGGCGAACTCCTGATGCCAGTCTTGAACCGTCGTGCCATCGTTGCCGGCTACAACACGGCGAATGCCGCACAGACGCAAGCGATGCTCAACTACGAGCGGACGCTGCGAACATCGGTTGCCGAAGTGTCGAATGCCCAGGCAAAGGTTGCGAACCTGGCCCAAGCCTATACGCGCAAGCAGCAGCAGGTAGAAGCCATGAAGAAATCGGTCGAAGCGGCGCAGACACTGTTCAGCGCGGCCCGGGCCGACTACCTGGAGGTGCTGATGACACAACGCGATGCGCTTGAAGCATCCATGGAGCTTATCGAAACAAAGGTCGAGCAGATCCGCGCCTCGATCGAGCTGTATCGCGCCCTTGGCGGCGGTTGGCAGTGATAGCCGCAGACTTCAGTCAGCGGTACACATGATGCGCAGACAGTGATATCGACTCCGTAACGACAACGGCCGTCCGATCAAATGATCGAACGGCCGTTTGTGTACATACCATGGCCGCGGACTTCAGTCCGCGGCAAGATGATCAGAACCGATCCAGCTCCATCACCTTGGTCCAGGCGGTGACGAAGTCGTGTACGAACTTCGCACCGGCATCGGCGCAGGCATAGACTTCGGCAAGGGCGCGCAGTTCGGAGTTCGAGCCGAAGATCAGATCTACACGCGTGCCCGTCCACTTGACGTCGCCTGTGCGGCGGTCGCGTCCTTCGAACACTTCTTGGGCGTCCGACGTGGCGCTCCACGTGGTACCGAAGTCAAGCAGGTTCACGAAGAAGTCGTTGGTGAGCTTGCCCGGCGTATTCGTAAACACGCCATGCTTCGAATTGTCGTAGTTGGCACCCAGCACACGCATGCCACCAACAAGGGCCGTCATTTCAGGCGCCGTGAGCGTCAGCAGTTGCGCCTTGTCGACAAGAAGTTCTTCGGCCGAGACCTTGTAGCCGCTCTTCTTGTAGTTCCGGAATCCGTCGCCGGCGGGCTCGAGCACGGCAAAGGAATCAACATCGGTCTGCTCCTGCGAAGCGTCCATGCGGCCCGGCGTAAAGGGCACCGTCACGGCATGGCCGGCATCGGCAGCGGCCTTCTCGATGGCAGCGCAGCCACCAAGCACGATCAGGTCGGCCAGCGACACCTGCGTGCCATCCGTCTTCGATGCGTTGAATGCACTCCGTACGCCTTCAAGTGCGTCCAGCACCTTCGACAGCTGGGCAGGATTGTTCACGGCCCAGAAGCGTTGGGGGGCAAGGCGGATACGGGCGCCGTTGGCGCCGCCGCGCTTGTCGCTGCCGCGGAAGGTCGAGGCCGAGGCCCAGGCCGTTGCGACGAGTTCAGACACCGAAAGGCCGGTGCCAAGGATCGAGCTCTTGAGCGCTGCGATATCGGCGTCGCCCACCAGCTTGTGATCGACTGCGGGGATCGGGTCCTGCCAGATCAGGTCTTCGGCAGGCACTTCGGGTCCCAGGTAGCGCGCGCGCGGACCCATGTCGCGGTGCGTAAGCTTGAACCACGCGCGTGCAAACGCGTCTGCAAACTGGTCGGGATTCTCGTAGAACCGACGCGAGATCTTTTCGTAGGCCGGGTCGAAGCGCAGCGCAAGGTCTGTTGTCAGCATCATCGGCGCATGGCGCTTTGCAGGGTTGTGCGCATCGGGTACGGTGTCGGCTCCGGCACCGCTCTTGGGCTTCCACTGATTGGCACCGGCGGGACTCTTTGTGAGCTCCCACTCGTATCCGAACAGGTTCTCGAAGAAGTTGTTGCTCCACGCCGTAGGCGTGGTGGTCCATGCCCCTTCCAGACCGCTGGTGATGGTGTCTTCGCCCTTACCCGTACCGAATGAGTTGGACCAGCCCATGCTCTGCTGCTCGATGCCTGCGGCGGCGGGCTCACGGCCGACGTACTTGTTGGGGTCGGCGGCACCGTGGCTCTTGCCGAACGTATGTCCACCGGCGATCAGGGCAACGGTCTCTTCGTCGTTCATGGCCATGCGGCCGAACGTCTCGCGGATATCGCGAGCAGCGGCAAGGGGGTCAGGGTTGCCGTTGGGGCCTTCGGGGTTGACGTAGATCAAGCCCATCTGCACGGCGGCAAGGGGATTCTCGAGGTCACGGTCGCCCGTATAGCGCTTATCGCCCAGCCACTCCGTTTCGGAGCCCCAGTAGATATCCTCGAGAGGCTCCCAGGTATCGGCGCGGCCCCCTCCAAACCCAAACGTCTTGAAGCCCATGGATTCCAGGGCCACATTGCCGGCCAGAATCATAAGGTCGGCCCATGACAGATTGTTGCCGTACTTCTGCTTGACGGGCCACAGCAGCAAACGTGCCTTGTCAAGGTTGGTGTTGTCGGGCCAGGAGTTGAGGGGGGCAAAGCGCTGCGATCCGGTGCCGCCGCCGCCACGTCCGTCCGAGATGCGGTACGTACCGGCGCTGTGCCACGCCATGCGGATCATGAAGGGTCCGTAATGACCGTAATCGGCCGGCCACCAGTCCTGCGACGTGGTGAGCACCTGCTCGATGTCGCGCTTGACGGACGCCAGATCAAGCGAGTTGAAGGCCGCAGCATAGTCGAACTCGGGATCCATGGGGTTCGACAACGCTGAATGCTGACGTAGGATGTTCAGCTTGAGCTGATTCGGCCACCAGTCGCGGTTGCTGGTGCCACCGCCTGCTGCCTTGGTGTAGGTTTTACCGGTGAATGGACATGTGACTGCCTCACCCGATCCATTATGCTGGTCTTGTGACATAATCGTGTATGTGTGAATGTGGAAGATCGTTCGAATTGCAGTGGTGCAAATGCCTGCGAATATACCAAGCTGTGGACTGCGGGTTTGTCATGAAGACACGGCATTCCTGCTTTGGTTCGCCGTCTCTGCGCGAGCGATAAACACTGGCACCGGCACATAGGTTTCCTCGCCACCTTCATTATGGTGTAGCGTATCTTCGTTTCCATTGTTTACCGAGGAGAATACAATGCCGGATATGCTGAGATTCTTGATTATGACATTGATGGCAGTGGTTATGGCTGGCTGCTCCGACGGCACCGCACCAACGCCGCAAACTGGCAGTATCACGGGAACGGTGGTAACGGAAACGGATGCAATACCGGTACCGTCCGCCGTGGTGTCCACGACGCCGCCAACGTCGAGTGTGCTTACAGATGCCCAGGGTACGTTCACGATGACCGACCTGCAAGCCGGAACCTATGTTGTCAAAGCCGAGAAAAGCGGTCAGGGATCCGGAACATCCCAGGTAGCAGTGATGGGTGGCAAGACAACGCAGTGCGTTGTGATCGTTAAGAAACCGGACCCGACAAAGGGTGCTATCACCGGCACCGTCAGGTCCGCGGCCGATAACACGCCGATTGCCAGTGCGCTGGTCGAGCTTGTAAATACGCCCAACAATACCCTCACAGCCGCTGACGGTACGTATGCGTTCTCTGGCGTTGCGCCTGGCGCGTATGACGTACGCGTCTCGAAGGACTCTCTGGGATCCTTGGTTCAGTCAACAACCGTCACAGCCGGATCCACGTCCGTGGTCGACTTCAGCATTCGTGTTGCGCCACTGCCCCCTGTTACCGACGGCCTAGTTGCCTACTTCCCCTTGGATGGAAGGGGCGATGATATCAGCGGACGCGGATACGTCGAGGATGTGACGATTCGGGGCGTCGATCCGGTAGCAGATCGGAAAGGCCGTGCTGGAAGTGCCTCGCAGTTCCGTGGCACCAATGAGTCGTTCCTGTCGGCCGTGGTCAAGCAAGGTCTGCAAGACATGCCCCTGACCATATCGTGGTGGATGCGACGCACGGCTCCTGCAACTGCACTCGAGTCGTTGATCTCGAAGTATCTTCATCCGTCCGGCGAGGGTGTCGTGCTGGTGTTCGAAAACGGAAATCTGACTGCTGTGTATACCACAGATACCTTTGCCAACTACGCTCGCATTGATGTCCCGGAACCTCAGATGGATTCGTGGAATCATTGTGCTTTTACGTGCTCGACATCGGGAGCTCAGCTGTTCATCAATGGTGAACTCGCAATGTCCGTTCCTTGGTTGGGAATCCCATCGAATTCCACCACAGATGAAGTCCTGCGATTTGGTCTTACCAATTCCGTTGCATCTCCGGGTCTGCGACCTGACCCCTACGCAGGCCAGCTTGATGACGTTGCTTGGTACAACCGCGTGCTGACGCCGCAAGAGGTCCAAACACTGTCGAACGACCGTTGATGCCCACGTGTGTCACGCTTGCGGTGGCTTCGATCGGTCCGATCGGTCCGACGATCCCGCGCCCACGCTGAAGCACGAGCCCACGCATGCGCCGGCCACGCACGCGCCGGCCACGCACGCGCCGGCCACGCACGCGCCGGCCACGCACGCGCCGGCCACGCATGCCCCGGCCACGCAC
>VFFB01000062.1 GCA_018882585.1 Candidatus Kapaibacterium sp. | reverse complement strand
GGATCACAGTACTGCTCCGATGACTATGTTGCCATGGCACGCCAACACGGCATTACCATGAGCATGACACAAAGCTCAGATCCACGCGACAACGCCATTGCCGAGCGCGTCAATGGCATCCTCAAACACGAGTATCTTTATCATTACCGTGTCGATTCGTTCCAACAGGCGCAGGCCCTACTACGACGAAGCATCCACCTGTACAGCTACGAACGACCACACTTGAGCCTGAACAACCAAACGCCTCACGCCGTCCACTCAGGAACAGCAACACGCCCTGTCAAACGACTCTGGAAGACAACTCCATTTCCTTCTGGTTCGGATCCGACATCAGCATCGCACGATGTCCATTCAGAACCAACGACCTGTTCTAACGCTGATTTACAAACCGTCTGACAACCCCAAACAGGAACAATCAACCCCTGTCTACCAATGGCAGGAATTACACTAAAAAGTGTCAACCGATTTTAGGAAGCTACAGTTATCCGAGCCCCACACTGAAGTGTGGGGTTATCCGAGTCACACATATCTTTGGGCTATGTCCAGTGCAGTGATCATACCGGCGTTGAACGAGGAGGCGTCGATCGGACGTGTGGTCGTGGCGGTGCGCGAGCACGTGGGGCGTGTTGTGGTGGTCGACAACGGGTCGACGGATGCGACGGCAAAGGTGGCGCGCGCAGCTGGAGCACACGTGGTGCACCAGCAAGAACGAGGCTACGGAGCGGCGTGCCTGCGCGGTATCGAGGAGCTGGCCAAGGATCCGCCCGACGTGGTGGTTTTCGTTGATGGTGACTTCAGCGATCATCCGGATGACGTCGTAGAAGTACGTGCGCCAGTACTGCGCGGTGATGCCGATCTTGTGATCGGCTCGCGCGTGCGCGGTACGCGCGAACGCGGTGCGCTGACGCCACAGCAGGTGTTTGGCAATTGGCTGGCAACCACATTGATACGCCTGCGATGGAACGTGGCGTTTACCGATCTGGGGCCGCTGCGGGCCGTACGGTGGACGACGCTGATGCAGATGCAGATGACCGACCGCAACTACGGCTGGACCGTCGAAATGCAGATCAAGGCTGCACGCGATGGCGTGCGCTGCCTTGAGGTGCCCGTGCGGTACCGACGTCGCATTGGGAAATCAAAGGTGTCGGGTACTGTGAAAGGCACGATCATGGCTGGAGTTATCATTCTTCGTACCATCGCCCAGCATGCGCTGCGCTGATCCGTGAGCATTTCTACAACGGTGTACATCTGGGTAGCATCGTCGGCAGTGTGGCTGCCGCTGATGTGGTTCATCATTCGACATCCACGTCTGCACGCAAGGCTCCGTCCATGGCTGCTGACGATAGTTGTGCTTTCCATGGCGGCATCCGTCGCCATCACCGATGTCATGTCAGACGATGCACTACGCTACCGCTGGGACGGACACGTGGTGTCGCAAGGCATGAATCCGTACGTCGCCTCTCCGGCCGATCCGTCCATGCAACGACTTGCAGTGACGGATACTGTCAACGGCATCCGCTATCCCGACGCCGTAACATATCCGCATATCCGCACGATCTATCCTCCGGGTGCGCAGCTCCTTGCAGGTATGGTCACACGGATCGCCGGCGTCCAGGTCCTGCCCTGGAAGGTCGTCTGGTTTATCATCGTTGCAGCACTTGTTGCCGCTGCTATTGGGTTGCTATGGCGCGATGTTCCTCGCGTCACGATCCTGCTTGGCGTCCTGCTGTGTCCTACAGTCGTGCTGCATGGCTTCGTCGACGTGCACTTCGACACTGTCATGGCCCTATTCGTTCTACTGGCATTGATCGCCATGGAGCGCAAAGCACTCTTTACGGCAGGCATGCTCTTCGGCATCGCCGTCTCTGTTAAATACGTCGTCGTGCTGCTGCTCCCATTCCTGCTCATGTCCTTGCCATGGCGCGATCGCCTGCGTGTTGCCGCGGCAGCGGTTGTGGCGCTCGCCACCATTACCCTACCCTTTGCATCGGCATCCATGTTCGATGCCTTCAGGTCATTCGCCACGACATGGCAATCAAATGCCTTTTTGTACAGCGCTCTCGTGCAGGCAGTGCCCGAGCCGGGCATCCGCTACATCCTTGCCGGAATCGGCATGGCCCTCGGTGGTGTCGTGCTGATGCAGCAGTGGCGCAGACCGCTCGTAGCGGGGACGTTGATCTACCTAACCCTGTTTATCGTCTCTCCCGTCGTCCACCCTTGGTATCTCATCACACCGTTACTCATTGCCCCTTTCACGCTGCTTCGTGCAAGTGTTGTGTGGGGGGCAACGGTGTCGCTGTATGGCTTCGCCTATTTGGCATACAAGGGTGATGGTGTCTGGGTTGAAGACACCGTCACCCTTGCATTGCAGGTAGTACCGGTTGTAGCGGCCTTTGCGTACGACGTGGTACGCGGACCCGTCAGCGGCGCAGCACCAGACGCGTGAACTCGCCGGCCGGCGTCTTGATGGCCAGCGTGTACTGGCCATGCGGCTGATCGCCCAGCGGCAGCGTGATGGTACCGGACACGTCAAGACGGTGCTCGATCATGCGACCAAGCACGTCGACAAGCATGACGGTCGAACCCGAGGGCAGATTCGACACGTGAACATCGCCTTGCGTGGGATTGGGATAGACAGTGATGTCCGAGATCGTTTCGTCTTCGTCGACACTTGTGCTGCCAATGACGATCGGATCCGACCAGCGCGTGCAGCCTGTCGAGTCCGTCACGCGGACACGATACATGCCGTTGCCCGGAGCCGTGATCTCGCGCGTTGTGACGTTCTTCATTTCCTTGCCCTCGCGATACCACACATAGGTGGCACCGTCGATAGAGCACGTCAGCGCCATGCCGTTCTGCGTGATCACAGGCTTAGCAAGACCTTCAGTAACCGTCACGGTCACTTCCTTCGACGTTAGCGAACAATCGTTCTGGTCCGTGATGCGAACCTTGATCTTATGTGTGCCTACGGGCAGCTTTGAAAGTTCGAGCACGTTGCGACGAGCATCTGTTGTATTGGCAGCACCGTTCACCGTCCATGCATATGCCGGATACCCGTCGGGAGCCGTGATCGACGAATCTGCACCAAGACAGATCGAGATCTCGGCTGTGGCTGGACGCAGTGCCGTGTTCGGACCGCATTCGATGGCACCTACAAAGACGTCCGTATAGCGATCGCCATCTTGTGACTCACCGTCGATCATAAGACGTGTGTCGAACGTGCCGCAGACGTACGGAATGTTCTGCTTATCGACGGCGATGCCGCGCATCTCGTCATCGTATGGGCCTCCGGCCTGACGAAACCAGTCGAAACTCCAGTCGTTTGCGCGGAGTCGGAGCGCGAATGCGTCAAGACCGCCCAGGCTGCCAAAGGTATTATTGGCGATAACGGTGGTGGAGTCGAATGCACCGGCGATGTAGATGTTATTCTTCGAATCTGTCGTGATGGCATAGCCGACGTCGGTGTTCACGTCGCCAAAGCGGACGATCTTATCCAAGGCGCCAAGCTTTGTGACGCGGGCAAGGACGAGGTCGCTACGGAATTCGCCATTTGCGTTGATCGACTGTCCGTCCCACGTCGTCTGTCCATTGATCGCACCCGTGATCAGCATATCGCCATTCTGGTCGGCAACGCACGTGATGTATCGATCGTCACCTGGGAAGCCGGCCTTCTTCACCCACTTCAGGTTGCCGTTTGCGTCGTAAGCAGCGTAGAAGAAGTCCATCTTATCGTTGACGCTTTCGAGCTTATTGCCATTCCACTGTGCGGCACCGATGAACGTACCGGCGACGTAGACAAGGTCGCCCGTCTTCGTGACCGACACAGAAAGCGCCTCGTCACCCTTGAAGCCACCACCGTTCTTTGCCCAGATCACATCGCCCGTAGCACCATTGATCTTGGCAATGAACATGTCGCCTGCACCCGAAGAATTCAGCTTTGTTGTGCCGAAGGCAACATTGGTGCCGCCGAAGCCACCAGCCATGTAGACGTTGCCTGTTGAATCGCACGTCAGGTATGGTGCGCTCTCGTCGTAGTTCTTTCCGCCAAAGACCTTCGTCCACTGCAGGATGCCCATGCTGTTCCACTTTGCCAGCACGATATCGACGCTGGCCTCGCCGTCGGCAAAGACGTCCTCGCCAACGAACGCCGAGTAGGCGAAGGCACCGGCCAGGTAGAAGTTGCCTTTGTTGTCGACGCAGATGCTGCGTACGTCATCGATATCAATGCCGCCGTAGGAGTCGAACATCAGCAGCGCGCCCGATTTGGTATAGCGGGCCATGTACATGTCGTAATTGCCGGAGCTTTGCAGTGCCTCATCGCCGAACGAGATCGAGTCACTGAAATTACCGGCGATGCGGACATCGCCCTGCGGCGAAAGCGCTATGGCGCGCACATCGTCGAACGTCGGTCCAAGCCCAAGCTTGGTCCAAAGGAACTTCGGCTGTGCCGACATGGTCACTGCTGCAGAAAGCATCAGCAGCAAGGTTGCAACGGAACGGATCATGTGCGATCTCCTAGAGACGGAGTGATTCATTCGACAAGGCCGCGGCCTGTCTTGACGACCTTCCCGGCCCCTTTCAGCTCTTTTACGATGGCGTCAAGGATGCCGTTGATGAACGTACCTGATTTGTCGGTTGAATACCGCTTCGCCAGTTCGATGGTCTCGTTGATGGTGACCTTGACGGGAATGTCCGGACTGGCCGTGAATTCCGCGATGGCAAGGTGTATCAGCATCCGGTCCATGAATGCGATGCGATCTAGTTTCCAGTTCTTCACGTGCCGATTGATGAGCTCCGTGGCCTCGTCGCGCTGCGCGCGCGCCGCACGCACGACATGTAGGGCGTAGTCATAATCTTCCTGCGACCATTCGATGGGCACATCGGCTTCGAGATCCTGCACTTCCTGCGGACGCAGGATGCGCTTCTGATCCTCGGGCGGATTCACCGTCTCGAACGTGAACTGGCGCTCAAAGATATGCGGAAACACGACGTCCCACTCCACGTCTTCGGCGGCCGAAGCGGCAAGGATCTGGAGGACTTTTTCGCGGGCCATGTAACGCGTGCCTTTGACGCTGGAGGCACCGCTCAGCGGAAAGCGTTCGATCGGGGTGTTGCTCACAGAACGTCTCTTACCGCTCGCCGCGGATGGAAGGTGTGCCGATGTAGTTACCGTGGACGTGACGCATCTTCATGATCCGGTCCTCGGCAATGGCATTCGACGCTTCGATGGTCAGAATATTCCGCTCGGCTGCGATGTTCAGGATGTTCATCGTGATGTCGTAGATGCTCTCGGCCTGACGCATCACCTTGTCACGGTTGTAGCCGTCGACTTCCGAAGCCACATTCATCAGTCCGCCGGCGTTGATCACATAGTCGGGGGCGTACATGATGGCACGATCGCGCAGGGCTTCGGCATGCTTGCGCTCTTCCTTCAGCTGGTTGTTGGCGCCACCGGCGACGATGGCACACGTCAGCTGCGGAATGGTCTCGTCGTTCAGGATGGCACCAAGTGCATTCGGCGAGAAGATGTCACACGGCGTGGTGAAGACAGCTTCGGGAGCGATCACCGTCGCACCTGTTGATGCTGCCAGCGCCTCGGCCTTTTCTGCATAGATGTCGCTGACGAAGACGTGTGCGCCTTCCTTTGCCAGCGACTGGACGAGGTACGTGGCCACGTTGCCGGCGCCTTGGACGACGACACGCTTGCCGGACAGCGAGTCCGAGCCGTAAACCTTTTTAGCAGCAGCCTTCATGCCCGAATAGACACCCAGGGCCGTCACAGGCGAGGGATCGCCGGAACCGCCGTTACCGCCAACGCCCGTCACAAAGCGTGTTTCCATACGGATCCACTCCATGTCGCGCACCGACGTACCAACGTCTTCGGCTGTGATGTAGCGACCGCGCAGCGTTTCGACGAAACGCCCGTACGCACGGAACAGTCCTTCCGACTTGTCCTTGTGCGGGTTGCCGATGATCACGGCCTTGCCACCGCCAAGGTTCACGCCCGAGACGGCTGCCTTGTACGTCATCCCGCGCGACAGACGCAGTGCGTCCGTGATGGCGTCGGCATCCGAGGCGTACGACCACATGCGAGTACCACCAAGGGCCGGACCCAGCGATGTATTGTGGATGGCAACAATGGCTCGGAGGCCGGTGATCGGATCGGAGCAAAGAACGACCTGTTCGTGGCCAAGTTCCTGAAGGGTGTCGAAGACCTGCATCTGATGCCTTTAGTTGTGCGGTGTCACAAGAGAGCACCAAAGTTACGGAATCAGAAAAAGAGAAAGGCCGTCCACCTTTCGGCGGACGGCCTTGCAGTCATTGATCTCGAATTCGGGATCAATAGCGATCGCGGCGCTCGAAGCGCGGACGCTCTTCGCGCGGACGTGCCTCGTTCACAACGAGGTTGCGGCCGCCCATGCTGCGTCCGTTCATCGACTCGATGGCTCGGCTGCCGGCGTCGCCATCAGGCATTTCCACGAAACCGAAACCGCGTGAACGACCCGTGAACTTGTCCTTCACGACAGAAGCGGAATCGACGGCGCCGAATTCCTCAAACATCTGGCGAAGATCTCCATCACCAGTGGAATACGGCAGGTTGCCAACATAGATGTTCATACATCAATCCTTCGCGATCAATGATCGATACCGGCTTCGAACATTGGATTACAGAGACCCCGGTATCATGCTACGTGTGATCGCCCCGCACAGCACGAAGCAAAGATAGGGGGCAATGCTCTGTAAACAAGCACTATTTTTCGTCGTAACTATATTTTTGTCAAACGCTTCGAGCGTTATCCACAGGAAAGCGTCACCGCAGGTTGGCGGCCACCTGCTGCCAGTTCACGATGTTCCACCAGGCGTTGACGTAGTCGGCGCGCTTGTTTTGGTACTTCAGGTAGTAGGCGTGTTCCCACACGTCGATGCCCATGATGGGTGTAGTGCCCCACGACGTAAGCTTGTGCTGGTTCTCGGCCTGCAGGATGATCAGGCGTTGGTCGGCCTGACGGTAGTGGAGCAGTGCCCAGCCGCTGCCTTCGACGGCGACGGCGGCAGCCGTGAATTGCTTCTTGAAGGCGTCGAACGATCCGAAGCTTTCGTTGATGGCCGTCAGCAGGTCGCCCGTGGGCTCGCCGCCACCGCCCTTGCCGGCAGGCGCCATCACCTTCCAGAACATGGAGTGCAGCCAATGGCCGCCGCCATGGAAGGCCGCCTGCTTGGACCAGTGTTGGATCAGGGCGAAATCGCCGGACTGACGAGCCTTGGCCAGTTCGTCTTCGGCCTTGTTAAGTCCCGTAACGTAGGCCTGATGGTGCTTGCCGTGATGCAGATTCATGGTCTGCGCATCGATGTAGGGCTCGAGCGCTTCGGCCGCATACGGTAGTGCCGGCAGTGTGTGCGGCGTTCCGGCGGGAACGGGTGCATAGCCAATGGCGTGGGCTGCAGGAGCGGCGGCAACGGCGATGGCGCCTACGGCAGCCTGTGCAAGAAAGTCACGACGGGTTTCCATGGATTCGGTCCGATTGGTGGGGGGATAGTCTGGGGGGTGCTTAGCGATCGCCGCGCAGGAATCGCTCGGCCTCGAGGACGTCTTCCTCGCTGCCAAGGTAGCACGGGATTCGCTGGTGCAGTGCGGTTGGGACAATGTCAAGGATGCGCCGCGTGCCGTCGCTGGCGCGACCTCCGGCCTGCTCGACAAGGAAGGCCATCGGGGCTACCTCGTATACAAGGCGCAGCTTCCCCTGCGGCGACGAGCTGTCGCCCGGATACATGAAGATGCCGCCATAGTACATCGTGCGGTGTACATCGGCCACCATGGTGCCGATGTAGCGCAGGGAGTACGGACGTACGCCATCGTCGGACGGACGCAGCAGCCACGAGACGTAGTCGCGCAGGTTCTGATCCCACTTGTGGGCATTGCCCGAGTTGATGGAATAGATGCGGCCGCGCTTCGGAATGCGCAGCTTCTCGAAGGTTAGCAGGAACTCGCCGATGGTGGGGTCGAACGTGAACACGTCGACACCGTTACCGCTGGAGTAAACCAGCACGGTGCTTGATCCATACATGGCATAGCCGGCGGCCACCTGCTTCCAGCCGGGCTGCAGGATGTCTTCGAGCGTACCCGGCGTGTCGAGCGTCGGATCGACACGTTTGTGGATCGAAAAGATCGTTCCGATGGTGATGTTCACGTCGATATTCGACGACCCGTCCAACGGATCGAAGACCAGCACGTACTTGCCCTTTTTGTACTCGTCGGGGATGCGCATCAAGCCGTCGGATTCCTCGCTGGCCATCACGCAAAGGTGTCCGCCATGGTCCATCGCCCGGTAGATCACCTCGTTGGCATGCAGGTCCAGCCGTTTGACGCGTTCGCCATGGGTGTTCACGGAATCCGTCATGCCAAGGACGTCGTTCAGTCCCGCACGACGTACGTCGCGTGCAAGGATGCGCAGCGCCAGCATCAGGTCGCGCAGCAGTCGCGACAGTTCGCCGGTCGATGTTGGATGCGCAGCGCCTTCCTCGGCAATGTGTCGCTCGATAGTGACCAGTTTCGACGTGTTCAGAAAGGGCATGACTCAGGCCTTTGCAGCGGCGTCGAGACGGACGGACAGGACCGGACAGGGTGCTTTGCGAAGCACGCGTTCCGTGGTGCTGCCAAACAGGAAGTGTTCCAAACCGCTACGGCCATGCGTACCAATACTGATGATGCTGATGCCATGCTCCTTGGCATAGCCGCAGATCTCGTCAGAGGCGCGTCCGCGCAGCACCGACGTCACCACCGTAAAGCCCTCGGCCTTCAGCGCGTCCGACTTCTTGGCAAGCTCCGTCTCGGCATTCTTGAACAGCTCCTGCTCGATGTCGGCAAAGCCTACCTGAGCATAGCTCCAGTCGGCCGGATACACTACCGGCTCGACGATGTGCACGATGTGCAGTGTGGCATTCGTACCCTTTGCGATCTCCTTGGCCATGCCAAGGGCCTGGTCGGCATTCGGACTGAAGTCGGTGGGCACGAGTAATGACGATACGGTAAACATGGCGTTTTCGATAGATTGTGACAGTAGTGCTTGCAACATAGTAAAACCCACCACATCACAACCTCAGATGTTTCTCGTACGTCACGCCCTTCTTCTGCTGCTGTTCACGGTGTCGATTTGTCTGTCCCAAGCACAGACCGATGCTGGCTGGAAAGCCCTGCTGAACAATGATGATACCACGGCCCTGCGCATCTTCGACGCGGCCACAGCGACGAATCCCAAGGACTGGCAAGCGTGGCTTGGAGCGGCATTCGCGCATGAACTCCGCGAATCCTATCGTGATGCATGGAAGGCCTATCGCGAAGCGATCCGCACTGCCCCCGACAACAGTGCCCTGATGTTTGCCGTCATGTCATCGGCCATCATGGCAAAGGGTAATGATCGGGATGAAGGGGGCGATGCCGTACTGAAGGAGGCTGCCAAACGTCCCGCCGAGATCGGCATCGTAGCAGCAATGGCCGCGTCAGGGATGGCAGACCGATGCGTCGAGCGTGGCCAGCCGAGCGAGGCGCAGACGTGGAACGACAAGATCGGCTTCATCTCGACGTGGCGCGTCATGGGGCCGTTCAACAACGTGTCGGGCTCGGGCTACGATAAGGTCTATCCGCCCGAGACCGAAGACGTGCCGACGGCAACGTATGAGAATGTCGACGGACGCTTTGTCGAGTGGACCAACCTGAAGGCCGTCCGTACCGACGGCTGGATCGACATGGTGATGTACTTCGGCGACGCCACGGGCATGTTCTACGCTTCGACATATGTGTACAACCCGTCGGAACGACGCGTCCACGCGCGCATTGGTACGTCGGGTGCCTTCAAGCTGTTCATCAACGGAACAGAGGTGCATTCATCGGTCGATGAACACAACAACGATCTCGACACCTACATCAGCGCCGTGACGCTGCCCAAGGGATGGTCGCACGTACTTGTCAAGGTAGGTGCCTACGACATCGAGAAGTGCAACTTCCTGTTCAGGATCACCGACGAGCGCGGGCAGGCGCTGCGCGACCTGAAGGTAACCTCGGAGCCGCAGACGCTTGCCGCCGGCAACCTTGCCGCAACGCGGATCGAGAACCCCATTCTGGCCGGACTGCGACAGAAGCTCGAGGCTTCGAGTACCGATGTGATCCCGGCTCTGCTTCTTGCACAGTGTCTGCTACGCAACGACCAAGCCACGCAGGCCGAACTGGTGCTGCGTCCGCTGGTGGCTGCTTATCCCACATCCGTGATCGTCCTGCAGCTGTACCGCGAAGCGCTCATCCGGGGTGAAAAGAACGATGAGGCAACGGCGGCCAAGGAGTTGATCGTTAAAAGCCGTCCCGATCTACCGGCCAGCATCAAGAGCGATCTGTCGGATGCCTTCGAACAGGACAATCCTGACGAGGTTGAGCGCCTGATGAAAAAGCTTGAGCAGACCCTGCCCGGAAGTATGGACTACTATCAGTATGCCATTGCACAGGCAGTGCGGACAAACAACCTGATCCGCATTCGCGAGCTGGTGCAGGAAGCTGCCACCAGGCATCCCGACGATCTGTCAATGATCACAGCCGCGGCACGGCTGGCCGTTAGCACAACGCGCCGCTTTGATACGGCCGTTGCCGTCGTCGAGCGACACCTGCGCACGTCCTACAGTCTTGGCGGCCTGCTCCTGCTGGCAGACCTTCACAAGCAGGCCGGCGACGTGGACGCGTCAGAGGCTGCCTATGTAAAGGCCCTCGAGCTGGCACCGGCTTCGCCGGGCTACTACGTATCGATGGCCGACTATCGGGCAACGCGCAGCGAGTACGACAAGGCTATCGCCCTGCTGCGAAAGGCCCTCGAGATCAGCCCTTCGTCGGTATACCTATGGCGCAACCTTGGCGACATCTACCGGTCGATGCGCGATGTGGCGCAGGCACGCACGTGCTTCGAGCGGGCTCTGCGGCTTGACCCGAGCGACTTCGACGTGCGCGAGCGCCTGCGGCAGATCAAGGGCGATCCGTCGCCGTTCACGCTGCTGCCCCTTGCCAATGTCGACTCGCTGATCACCGCCGCCGAATCGTTCGTCGATACCGGAAACACCGGCTCGGTGGTGCTGCACGCCAGCAAGCAACGCGTGATCTATGACGGCTCTGGCAGCGAGATCCGCGACGAGACGATCATCAAGATCCTTTCGATCGACGGTATCGACCAGTTCAAGGAATACACGGCATGGGGCGGCAAGGCTTCGGCCGTGACCTTCGAGAAGACGGTGGTACGAAAACCGAATGGACGCGAGATACCGGCCGACAGGTCTGGAGGGCTGCTCGTGTTCAAGACGCTCGAAGTGGGCGATGTGATCCATGTGCGCTACCGCGTGCGCGAGGTGACGTACGGACGTCTGGCCAAGCACGTTGTGGATGACTACCGGTTCGACGACTACGTGCCCGTGCTGTTCACGTCATACCACCTGATCGTGCCACAAGGTCGAACATTCAAGTGGCGCAGCGACATCGCCGGCGAAACACCGATGCGCACATCAACGCTGTACGGCGATCATTATACGTGGGTACGACGCAATCTGCCGGCCATCAAGCCCGAGGCCGACATGCCGGCCTACTCCGATGTGTCGAAGGCGATCCATATCTCGACCGTGCCCGCCTGGGTCGACATCGTGGATTGGTATCACGACGTGTCACGCACCAAGGCACGACTGACCTTCGAGATCACGGAGGTGATGGACAGTCTGGCACCCGCAGGCGAACAGCTTGCTACCGACGAGATCATCCGCCGCGTCTACGAATACATCACCACCAACGTCCGCTACAGCAACGTGTCGTTCCGTCAGTCCGGCATCATTCCGCAGGCAGCGCGCAAGACGCTCATCACGCGCATCGGCGACTGCAAGGACGTTGCCACGCTGTGCATTGCGATGCTTGCCACGCGGGGCATCAACGCGAACATCGTGCTGGTGAATACCGACATGTCACCCAATGCCCCCGAACCTCTTCCCTCGACAGATTTTGATCATGCCATCGTGCGGATCGATCATCCGAAGGGACCGCTCTTTATGGACCTGACGGCACCCGACATTCCCCTTGGATGCTTGCCCGGGGGCGACCTTGGAGCCTTTGCCCTGCCGATCCTTCCCGGAAAGGGCGCGCCGATGCGTCTGCTTCGGTCGATGTTTCCGCCGTCGAATGCCATCATCCGCGTGCGGATTCAGCTGTCTGACGATTCGGCCCGCATCACCCAGACGAATACGCATCAGGGCGGACGCACGGCCTACTATCGATCGGCGTGGAAGGATCTTGACGAAGACGAGCTTCAGAAAGAACTCACGCAGTCGCTGTCGTACGACTATCCCGACGTCGAACTGTCGGACATCGAGCTGTCTGGCTTCGATACGTTATCATCCACCATCAGCTACTCCTACAACGCCGTCGTGCCGCGTCACGTCATCCACGCCGGCCTCTTCCGCATCGTGAAGATCCCGTGGTTCAGCGACTATGCGCCCGACCCGGCACTGTCGTACGACAAGCGCACCTATCCCATCGAGCGCGAGCCATGGATCGATACCGTGCAGGAATTCATCTCGTTCGACATTCCGGAAGGCTACGAGCCGTCGGGCCTTGAGCGCAGCTTCGTCCGCGAGCATCCCGACGCAACGGTGCGCGTCACGTCGACCGTTGACGGACGGACGCTGCACATGCAGCGCACCAGCATTGCCCGCAGCATGTTCATCAAGCCCGAAGACTATCTGCGGTATCGCACCTTCCACAATGACGTGGTCGATCATGACCGACGTTATCTGCTTCTTGTTCCGAAGGGCACCGTTGTGAAAGAACCCAAGCGGAAACGATAGCACATGACATCACTTGCCTATCCCAAGCGTGTTATCTGTCTGACCGAAGAGACCGTCGAAACCCTCTACGCCATCGGTGCCGACCACCTGATTGTTGGCGTCAGCGGCTTTGCCGTCCGTCCCAAGCGCGTCCGCAAGGAAAAGCCTCGCGTGTCGACGTATCTCGACGCCAAGTTCGACGACATCCTTGCGCTGAAGCCTGACGTGGTCTTCACCTGGAGCGACCTGCAAGCCGACATCAGCGCCGAGCTGATACGACGCGGCATCGACGTGGTGTGCTTCAATCAACGGTCTATCGAAGGCATCCTTGCCATGATCGTACGTCTTGGCGCCTACGTTGGCTATGCCTCGCAGTCCGAGCAGTACGCTACGATGCTTCGACAGCGTGTTGACCGCGCAGCGACCTTGGGCGCGCAGCGAAGCACCAAGCCCCTTATCTACTTCGAGGAGTGGTATGACCCGCTCATCACCGGCATCTGTTGGGTAAGCGAGCTGATCGAAGTATGTGGCGGCATCGACGTCTTTGCCGAGAACAGGGTTCATCAAGGGGCAAAGGAACGCATCGTGGCAGACACGCTCGAGCCGGTGCGGCGGAATCCGGACATCTACATTGCATCGTGGTGCGGCAAAATGTTCAACGAGAGCAAGGTGCGGAGTCGGGCCGGGTGGGATACCTTTCGGCCGCTGCTGGAAGGACAGATGCACGAGATCGCCTCGCCCATCATCCTGCAGCCGGGACCTGCTGCATTGACCGACGGCGTCGATCGTCTTACGCAGATCATGGATGCATGGGAACACCGATGACCAACCTGGTTTTTGCCGAGCACGGATTTGACGCGATTGTTGTCCTGCATGGCGACCTTCCCGAACCCGGCGTGATGGAGCGTATGGCAGATATGCCATTCATTGCCGCCGATGGTGCGGCCAACATGCTTGTGCGGCATGGCATCATTCCGGAATACGTCGTGGGCGACCTGGATTCGGTGACGGTGGACACACTTCAGGCCATCCACGGTGTGAGTGAGCTCATCGTAGAGCCCGACCAGGACAGCAACGACTTCGAGAAGGCACTGCGTTTTGCCGAGGGGCAGCTTTGGAAACGATTATTGATCATGGGCATGCACGGTGGCGACCTCGAGCACACGCTCAATAACTGGTCGGTGCTTATGCGCTACGGGCGTACCATGGCCCTGTGT
>VFFB01000180.1 GCA_018882585.1 Candidatus Kapaibacterium sp. | reverse complement strand
AGTCAAGATAGCTGGTCAGCAGGATTTCGTAGGCGAATTCCTTGTCGAGGCCCCAGCGGTTCTGCGGCGGAGCGGCCCGCCCGTCCTCGTAGACGGCTTCGCGGTATTCCGGATAGATCATGTGGCGGTCGTCGATGTGGCCGTTGTACAGGTCAACCACCCGCTTCAGGTCGACCAGCGCCCGGCGGCGGATGGGGTGGCCGTCCGAGAGGACACGCCGGAAGGCCTCAGGTGCCGATCCCTGCGTCTCCTCCACGAGCCGCGTGAAGGCTTCGCGCAATGTGCGGAACTTGCCCTCGTTGCCCGCGTCCTTGGCGCAGAGATGACCGTTAGGACGTACCTTGCGAAAGGCCTTGGGCTGGAGACGGGGCTGACGCTGATGCAGCCGCGCGACCTGCTGGCCGACACTATTCTGAAGTACCGCAACAGCGTGATCTGGTATTCGCGTGGATCGTGGGAGGTCGTACACGGTGTGACGGTGCAGGCCGAGTACCGGTACACCGACCGTGTTGAGCGTATCGATGAGCTGAACGTGGTTATCGACTACGACGCGCGCGTTCCCGTGCATCTATTCGACGCTCGTGTGATCGTCGATCTGCGCACGCTCACAGGTGGCTCCTTGCCCCTTACCGCCTCGGTCATCGGACGTAATCTTGGTGACTATTACTACACCGAGGTGATGGGCAACCTTGGGCCCACGCGGTCTGTGACCCTGCAGGTAGACTACAAGCTCTGATTTGCCCTGCGATCAGGCCGGGTTTTCGTAGCGTTCCAGTGAGAACGTCTCGCCCAGATAGCGTTTCCGCACCTCGGCATTGGCGGCGATCTCTTCGGCGGTGCCGCTCACGAAGATCGATCCATCGATCAGGATATAGGCACGGTCGGTGATGGACAGCGTCTCATGCACGTTATGATCGGTGATCAGCACACCGATGCCCTGTTGCTTCAGGCGACCAACGATATGCATGATATCCTCGACAGCCAGTGGGTCGATGCCGGCAAACGGCTCGTCCAACAGAATGAACTTCGGCTCGGTCGCAATAGCGCGGGCGATTTCACATCGGCGGCGTTCACCTCCGGACAGCATGTAGCCTTTTGACGTGCGGATATGACCGATGCGAAACTCATCGAGTAGCGTTTCGAGCTTTTGCTGTCGTTGGGCCTTCGTCATGGTCGTCAGCTGCAGCACGGCCATAATGTTCTGCTCGACGCTCAAGCGTCGAAAGATCGACGGCTCCTGCGGCAAGTAGGCGATACCGTGGCGGGCGCGTCGGTACATGGCCATTGACGTGATATCGCGGTCGTCGAGAAACACGCGTCCATCATTCGGCGGCACCATGCCGACGATCATGTAGAACGTCGTTGTCTTGCCGGCGCCATTGGGGCCCAGCAGACCAACAACCTCGCCTTGATGCACAGCAAGCGTACTGCCTTTGACGACGACGCGTTGCTTATAGACTTTGCGCAGGCCTTCGGCACGAAGGACGCTGCGATCAGTTTCGGACACGACCGCTCCGGGGACGTTGACGGAGCTTCAAGCTAACTTCTTTTTCGGTGTCGCCGCGCATCAGTACGACCTTGAGTTTCGAGCCCACCTCGCCGTCGAGGATGGCAACATTCACGTCTTCGTCACGCAGGATGGCATGTCCGTCGATGCTCACGATCACATCACCCGGTTCGATGCCTGCATCTTCGGCGGGTGAGTCGGCATAGACCTGTTCGACCATGACGCCTTCGGATTTCTTCAGACGGAAGTATGCGGCTGTCTGCTCATCGATGGCACGCACCGTCATCCCCGTCCAGAAATCTCTGTCGATGGTCCCCTTCTTGAGTCGGTCGACGATCTTCTTCACGCGGTTGATCGGGATGGCGAAGCCGATGCCGATGGATCCAGATCCGCGGTAGGAGTTGGCCGTAGAATAGATCACGGTGTTCACGCCGATGACATCGCCGTTGGAGTTCACCAAGGGGCCTCCGGAGTTGCCTGACGAGATCGCGGCATCTGTCTGGATCATGCCGCGGTATACGCGCTCGATCTTTTCGTCAGGCTGCGTAAAATCCACCTCGGTATTCGAAACCACGCCCACAGTCACCGTAGGCTTGGCATTCATGTCGAACAGACCGAACGGATTGCCGAAGGCGATGGCCCACTCGCCTACCAGTACATCATCGCTGTTCGCCAGTTTGATATAGGGGAAGTTGTCGCCCTTGATCTTGAGCAATGCCACGTCGGTGGTAGGATCGGTACCGATGATCTCGGCGTCATGCTTCTCGCCATTCGTCAGCGTCACCACGATCTTCGACGCATTGCCGGCCACGTGATCGTTCGTGATGATGTATCCGTCGGGCGAGATCAGGAAGCCGGACCCTAGGCCCCGCACCTCGTACTGGCGCTTGTACGTCCGCTGCTGACGGCGTCCGAAGAACTGTTCGAAGAACGGGTCGCCGAATGGATCGAACGGGTCGCGATACACCTGCTCGCGCACCTCGGTCACATTGATGCCCACGATGGCCGGCGAGCACACCTTCACGGCTCGCGTGATCGCATTTTGTCGAGAGGCACCGACGTCCTGTCCCTGCGCCACCCGCGACTCGGTATAGATCGGTGCTCCTGCCGGCTCGTCGGCCGGCGTACATGCCGCAAGCGGATGTGATGCCAGTGCCAGCATCACGGCGGCCATCAATCGCTGTAGTCTGGATGCTTGTTTCATAACGGCCATCGGTCGAATAACATGAGATTTTATTGTCAGGGAACCCGCGGCGATAATCGACATCCAGGTTTCGTATGTTGTCACGGCATGGCATTGAACCGTGCATTCCTGCGTGACCGTGCGACACCAAGGAGGACCTATGCGTCTATTCTCGCTGCAAGCACTCTGGTCGGGAGTTAGGTCGACGATACGTCGATTCCCCACCGAGGTCGTCATCGTACTGCTTGCCACGGCGGTATCGATCGTCCTGGTCCATAGTGCGGACCTCGACCTATCGGCCGAGATCAGACGCCAACTGACATTATCAGTCATAGCCTGCATCTTTTTCTTTGCCGCCCAGCTCTCGGTCACGCTTGCTTTCGAGGCAGGGGGCATTGCTACGGCGTTGATGTGGACGCTTCGCGCAACGGCGACGGCCCTTGCCTTGGTTGTGATGCGCGTGCTGGATCTCGATTCCGATGCAACGCCGATCGAGCTGATCTCGCTCTACGTCGGCATACACGCTTGCATTGCTC
>VFFB01000179.1 GCA_018882585.1 Candidatus Kapaibacterium sp. | reverse complement strand
GGGTTGAAGCGGATCGCACCGCCCTCGATGATGGCCTTGCGCGTGGTCCACCCCTGCCCCTTCAGCACGTCCGTGAAGTCAACCAGGACGATGCCGTTGCGCACCACGATACCACCCAGCGCCACGATACCCACGCCGGTGATCACGACGGCAAAGTCAAGCTGGAAGATCGTGAAGCCAAGCAATACGCCGATGATGCTGAACAGCACGGTCGACATGATCATGATCGGCTTGGCGATCGAGTTGAACTGCGTAACCATGATCAGGATGATGATCAGGGCGGCAACGAGGAAGGCAAAGCTCAGGAAGTCCTGGGCTTCCTTCTGCTCCTGCTGTGCACCGGTAATGCGTATGTCATATCCCTCGGGAATATCAAGGGCATTGATCGCCGTCTGGATCTGACGGTTGACGTCGGTTGCGTTATAGCCCTGCTCCTTGAGCACGTTCGACGACAGGGTCACGACGCGCTGATTGTTCTTGCGGTTGATGCCCGAAAAGGTCGATGCGTATTCGACACGCGCAACCGAGGATAGCGGTACCTGCCGGAACTGGCCACTGCTCATCTCGCGGAACGACAGCGGCATGTTCAGCATGGATTCGACGTTGCCGCGGAATGACGGGTCAAGACGTATCTGGACCGGATACTCCTCCTCGCCCACACGTAGCTTCGTGGCCTCGTTGCCGTAGAGTGAGTTGCGCAACGCAAGACCGATCTGAGCCGTCGAGATCCCCTCACGATTGGCCTTGGCACGGTCTACCAGGACCGTCACCTCAGGCTTATTGCGCTCGAGGTCGCTCTTGAGCCGTTCAATGCCGCCGATCTTCAGCGAGTCGGCGATCATGGAACGCAGTCGGGCCGACAATGCTACCAGTGTATCAAAGTCGTCGCCAGCGATCTCGATGTTGACGTCCTTGCCCTGCGGCGGTCCGGCCTGCTCCTTCTCGACAACGATCTCGGCTCCGGGAATGTCGCGAAGTGCATCGCGGAACATCGTCAGATACCGTCGCGAAGAGTCGCCACCACGCTGATTGAACTGGACGAAGGCCACGGTGACCTTCCCCTTATTCGACACAACGGTCCGATCCGGCTGACGTGGATCGCCGGCACCGATGCCAACGTTCGAGATGACGTTTTTGACGATGGGATTGTTCGGTCCAAGCACCTCAAAGACGCGTCGTTCGACAAGCCGCGTGACGCTGTCGGTAACAACGGCATCCGTACCGATGGGCATCTTGACGTAGATGTAGGCGTTATTGGGCTCGGGATCCGGGAAGAAGATCGGAGACTTTCCGAACCGTGCCGTGATCATGACCGTTGCAATCAGCAGGACGACCATGGCGGCCACAATGCCGTACGGACGATAGCCTGTCAGGGCCCACCGCAGCGTGCCGCGATACTTGTCCATGAACCATGGCAGCAAACGCTCCTGGAATCCTGCAATGAGCACCGGCGTGATGTAGAGACGGTTGACGATGTAGAAAACCAGTGTACCAAGCGTGAGCGTCAGAATCCACAGAGCCTGCGACGCCAGTGCGATCACGATCAGTACGCCGACGATGGCACCCCAGAAGTACAGCCGACGGCGCGTGAACCGGCGCGGCTTCTTATCCATGAACTCGACGGCAAACACCGGATTGATGATGTAGGCAACGATCAGCGACGCCGTCAGCGTGATAATGAGCACGGCCGGCAGGAACTTCATAAACTCGCCTACGATGCCTGGCCAGAACAGCAGCGGGAAGAAGGGGGCAAGGGTTGTGAGTGTTCCGGCAACAACGGGTGCAAAGACGTCAGCAGCAGCATACTTCGCCGCCGTTCGTACGTCGATCCCCTCCTTGGTGTGCAGTCGGTGCGTGTTCTCGATCACGACGATGGCATCGTCGACGATGATGCCAAGTGCCAGCAGGAACGAGAATGTCACCACGATGTTGAACGTGAAGTCCAATCCCGGCATGACCATAAAGGCAAGGAACGACGACAGCGGCGTTGCCAGACCAACGAACATGGCCGTTTGTACGCCCATGAAGAACATCAGCACGATGGTCACCAGGATGAAGCCGATGATGATCGAGTTGATAAGGTCGGCGATGTTCGTACGCGTGGCCGTCGACTGGTCGTTCGTGATGACGGCGGTAACGCCTGGAGGCAGCTTCGTGCGCTGATACGTTGCAACGATCTCCTGGATCTTGTCCGAAGCGTCGATCAGATTCTCGCCGGACTTCTTCAGAATGTTCAACGTGATCACCGGCTTTCCGTCAAGGCGCGCATAGCTCTGCCGCTCCTTGTACGTTTCGACGACCGTAGCGATGTCGCGGATGTACGTAGGAATACCCTTACCGCTGCGGATGACGACATTGGCGATCTGGTCGGCAGACTTGAACTCGCCGCTCACCTGGATGTTGCGGCGAATGCCGCCGGTGACAAGTTCGCCGCCGGAGATGTTGACGTTCTCGGCCGACAGGCCTCGGGATACATCTTCGTAGGCAACACTCAACGCCTGCATGCGATACGGATCCAGGTCGACGCGCACTTCCTTTTCGAGAGCGCCGACGATATCGACACGGCGTATCTCCTTCAGCGACTCGATGCGGTCCTGCAGTTCATCGGCATAGGCCTTCAGATTCTCGAGTCCGACGTTACCCGCGATGTTGACGAACATGATGGGAAACTCGGAGAAGTCGATCTCGGCAACGTCGGGGCCCTTCGTCAGGTTTGTTGGCAGGTCCGCCTTTGCACGGTCGATCGCATCGTTCACACGCTGCTTGGCTTCGACCGGTGTCACCTCTGTCGTGAATTCAACGGTGATGATCGATGCATCGGAGATCGATTTGCTTGTGACCTTCTTCACGTCGGCCACAGACTTCAGCTGCGTCTCGATCGGACGCGTGATCAGGTTCTCGACGTCGGTCGGCGATGTTCCGGCATTGATCGTCGACACAAGGATCGTCGGGATCACCAGTTCCGGGAACTGCTCCTTCGGCAATCGCGAGTACGACATCAAGCCGATCACGCAGACGGCAAACGTGATGACGTAGATGGTGATCTTGTTTTCGACGGCCCAGGCCGTGATCGGAAATGACTTATGAATGGACATGTGTATCGGTTGATATCGTGGTGGTGATCACTGCATGATGCGGACGGCCTGCCCCTGGGCAACGTCGAGCACGCCACGCAGGATGATCGTATCGGACGCTGCCAGGCCCGACGTAACAACAACGACGTCTCCGGACACGTCACCCGTGGTAATGTCTCGGCGCGACACGGTTCCATCACTACCGATC
>VFFB01000061.1 GCA_018882585.1 Candidatus Kapaibacterium sp. | reverse complement strand
GTTCATACGTCCGCAGCTTGCGTGTCTCCCACCACCGAATCAGCTTCTGATGCAGCGATCGGGCGGCATTCGTGGAGCGGGACTGATACTCTGCCCGACAGTCCTCGGCGATCAGCACTTTCGGCATGGAGCGGTGTCGCAGATACTCGGCCGTACGCATGAAGAAGCTGATGCCGACATCGACCTTGTTGTTGCTGAGCACGGACTCGACGACGCGGGCAAAGTCAGGACGTGTGTAAAAGGCGATCTCGAGTGGCAGATGCGTTGTGAGCGTACGCATGCTTGCCATGCCGGCCACGATCGGATTCAGGGCCACGTCGTGCACTTCAACCCCAAGGGACTCGATGGCACAACGTTGCTCGGTTGACGCGGGAGCGCCGTGGTTGAAGGATACAAGAATGACGTGGTGCCTGGAGGCGAGATGCCGCAACACATAGTACGATTTGACACGATCACCACCGATCAACGGCCACGGAAATCGGGGCGTCAGGAACAGGATGGTGCTCAATATGCTCCCCGACCCGTGAGCACGACTGCCACGGTGCGCAGCAGAATGTAGATGTCCAGGAAGATCGACCAGTTGCGCATGTAGTACATGTCAATGTGAATGCGCACGTCGAATTCAACGTCCGACCGCGTTGTCACCTGCCACAGTCCCGACAAGCCGGGCATGGTGCTGGTGTACATGCTGATGTAGGCCTTGTGCCAGGCCAGGTTGTCATACTCGAATCGCAATAGCGGGCGGGAACCAACAAGGGTCATGTCACCCCGAAGGACGTTCCAAAACTGCGGAAGCTCGTCGATGCTATACTTCCTTAAGATGGACCCAATCCGCGTAAGCCTGGGGTCGCGTCGCAGTTTGTGGAACCGACTCCATTCGCGCAGTGCGTCGGGGTCATTCGCAAGGATGGCCGCCAGATTCTTGTCGGCATTCAGCACCATCGATCGGAATTTGAGCAGTTCGAACTCTTCACCGCGTTGTCCGATGCGAATCTGACGGTACAACACCGGCCCCTTGGACGTGAGTTTGATCAGGACGGCGATGACGGCCATCAATGGCAGACTGAGCAGCAGCAACGGCAAGGTGACGGCGATATCGAACAAACGCTTTTTAAGTCTAAGCGCGGGCTGCCGCAAGCGCTGCTCGATCTCGGCGCTCAACAATGGGTCGCTCTGGACGTTCGAGATCCACAAGACGGAGGGATGAACGTGCTCACCGACAAAGGTCAGATGCGAGACGTGCTGGCCAAGGCGGTCGACCATTTCAGAAAGTACTGCACTTGAGACCTGCGACATGGCGATGACGCCATGCGTGATGCCATACTTTCGTACGACATCGTTGGCATTGTCCAAGCCTCCAATGATTGGCACTTCCTCGTGATAGCCATAGTCTGCATCATCGGCATCCGTCTCTACGATAACATGAGGGCGCAACCCGATGTGTGAGTTGTTCCGCAGGGTGTCGACAACGCGAGCCGACAACTCGTGATCGCCAATGATGGCCACGGGAATGCCGTACCATGCCCGCTTACCCATCCACCGTCTGGCCATTGCACGACCAAACCATTGAGCCGGTATCGAGAGCAACCAAGCGCTGAGCAGGATTGACCGCGCAAACGGCAACGAGCCCTGCGTGAAGAACGACATGGCAATGACGGCAGCAAAAACGCCGGTAAGCGTGTAGAAGGTGCTTCGAAGTTCGGTGATTGCGCAACGTCCATATCCGGGATACATGCCCCGCCACGCAGAACCAACGAAGTTGCCAAGCACCACCAATGCAAAGGTCGGCAGATAGGATGCCAGCGGGATTTGGACGGGGCTGAACATCCCGCGCACGGCGATCACAAGGGCGAGAACGCCGCTGACAATGACGGCATCGGTTAGCATCAGGACTATAGACGCCATCCGCCTGCTATGCCGGATCTTCGCAAGCGAGCCCTCGTGGGGCATGCGCGTGCGGAGCACCTGCGATAGTTCCTGTAGCGTCGGGGGTGTCGTCACGTCCGTTGATCGAAAATGGCTGGTGTAGGATTGCCGTGGAAGGACAAAATAGGGCTTTTTGCGATTTACAGGAAGCGATACCGACGTTCTGTCGACAGTGCGACGCACCGTATGTTCAGGCGTCGAGCAGGCCATCGGCCGGTTCGTCTTCGGGTGCTGCCAGCGTATAGGATGGGCAGGCATCGTCCGATACGGCATCAAGAAATCGGCTTTGCCGTCCCAGCACATCGGCATGCTCCCACTCCATCATGATCTCGGGATACGTGATCACGAGCCGTTCCTTGGCCCGGGTACATGCCACGTAAAGCAGGCGTCGTTCCTCTTCGAGTGTTGCGGCCGATTCGGCGCTCTTTGCCGAGGGAATTCGTCCGTCGTTGGCCCAGATCAGGAACACGGTGTTCCACTCCAGCCCCTTGGCAGAGTGAATAGTGGAAACGGTCATAAACTCCTGTTCTCCATCATCGGCCTCGATGTCGTCCATCACATCCGTGGGCGGATCGAGCGCCACATCGGCAAGGAACGACTCGGTGGTGGAGTATCGGCTGCAGATACTTTGCAATGTCTCGACGTCTTTCCAGCGCTTGGCACTATCGTCGTAGCGCGCCTCGAGAATGCTTCGATACCACGCTGCGAGGTATCGCGCCCGTTCACCGGCATCGGAGACCTCGCGGGCACGTTGCAGGGTTGTCAGCAGGTCGCTTACGCTTGTGGCCGCGCGACCGCTCACGCCCTGAAGCTTTTCGGGTACGTTGTCAAGCACCTGCATCTGCTCAAGCACGGCGGCTGCCGTCTTTTGGCCCACACCGTCAAGCAGGAGCAGTGATCGATACAACGCAATGGCATCGCGTGGGTTAACGCTCAGGCGAAGCAGTGCCAGCACGTCCTTTACGTGGGCCGCTTCGGTGAACTTCAAGCCACCAACCTTGCGGAACGGGATGTTGGCCTTGGCAAGCTCGATCTCGAGATCGAACGACAGGAAGCCACTGCGGATAAGCACGACGATCTCGCCGAGCGGTACGCCCTGTTCGCGCAGCTCAAGAATCTGCTGAACGACGAAGTCGCTTTGTTGACGCTCATTGGTGCACCGAACGCGCATCGGCAGTTCACCGCCCTCGCGATCGGTGTAGAGCTCCTTGCGAAACATTTCGGGGGCATCACGCAGAATCGTATTGCAGACGTCCAAGATGGGCTGCGTGCTGCGGTAGTTCTGCTCGAGTCGTACAATGGAACAGCCGGGAAAGGCCTGCGGAACTGCGTGGATGTTGCGCACGTCGGCACCGCGGAACGAGTAGATGCTTTGCGCATCGTCGCCTACGACCATCACATTGCCCCGTTCTCCAATCAGACCCTTGATGATGTCGTGCTGCAGCACGTTGGTGTCCTGATACTCGTCCACCATCACGAACCGATACTGTCGCCGAAGGATGGGACCGATCTCTGGATGCCTGGTCGATGCGGCCAGATGGACAAGCAGATCGTCGTAATCAACAAGGCTGTTGGCACGCTTGTACGCGTCGTAGGCTCGGATGACCTCGGCGATGCGCTCTGTCTCGTCGACGAACTTGGGATATCGCTCTGCGATGACATCGCCAATGGGCGTGGCCGTATTGACGGCCCTGCTGTACATGGCATGGAGCGTTCCCTTGAGCGGAAAGCGCTTTTTGAGAGCGGCCACGTTGAACCGTCCTCTAACCAAGTTTATCACATCTTCGGCATCACTCTGGTCGAGTATCGACCACGGACGTCTGCCCTCGGCGGCGCCAAAGCGGAGCAGCACATTGTAGGCAAACGAGTGGAAGGTGCCGCCGGCAACTTTATCGCAGCGGCCATCAAGCAGGGCCGACGCACGGCGCACCATCTCGGCAGCGGCCTTGCGGGTGAACGTCAACAGCAGAATCGACGCCGGATCGTGGCCGTCCTCGACCAAGCGTGCTACGCGGTACGTAAGCGTCCGTGTCTTGCCCGTGCCCGCCCCTGCAAGTACCAGCAGTGGTCCGTCGGTGTGCATGACGGCCTCGAGCTGTGCCGGATTCAGCAGCGCCGCATAGTCGATCCGGTAGCCTTTCGTGGCTGCGGGGACCGTCGCTCTGGTCAGGACGAGCTTCTTCACATTGCCGTCATCAGTAACTCAGCAGGTCGTGGAGCGCATCGGTGATGGCCGACGCACTTGGTATAACGACCTCCATCATGCCTTTGTTGTACGGGATGGGCACGTCTGGCGTGGCGATGCGCACTACCGGTGCATCAAGGGCGCTGAAGGCCGCGGCCGAGATGGTCGACGCGATCTCGGCGCCGAAGCCGCAGGTCATGCCGTCTTCGTGCAGCACCATGCAGCGATTGGTCTTGCGTACCGACGTCAACACGGCCTCGACATCCCACGGCACGATCGTCCGCAGGTCGATGATCTCGATGTCGGCCTGCATGGCATCGACGACGCCCTTGGCGCGGTGAACCATTTCGCCCCAGGTGACGATGGTGGCAGCGGTACCGGGGCGTATGATGGCGGCCTTGCCAAACGGGATCATGTAGTCGTCACCGGGATAGATGCCGCGTCCCGGAGCCGTGTCCTGGATGGCACGATGCTCCAGGAAGAACGTCGGATCGTTGCCGCGCAATGCCGTGCGCAGCAGGCCAACGGCATCCTGGGCATTCGACGGCATGGCAACGCGCCAGCCGATGGTGTGGGCAAAGATGGCCTCGCCGCTCACGCTGTGCCACGGATCGCCCGTACGCTTGCTGTAGCCCACAGGAATGCGCACGACCATCGGTGCGGCAAAGTCGCCGTTTGTACGCCAGCGGATCGTACCGGCATCGTTGATCTGCTCTGTTGCGGGGTCGAGGTATTTCCGGAACTGGATCTCGGGCACGGGAACAAGTCCGGCAATGGCCATGCCAACCGCACGGCCGATGATGCCTTCCTCGCTCAAGGATGTATCAAAGACGCGATCGGCCCCGTGTCGCACCTGCAGGTCGACCGTGGCACCGTGGACGCCGCCCTTTACGCCAACGTCTTCGCCAAAGACCACCACGCGGTCATTCACGCGCAGCTCGTGGTCGAGGGTGCGCTTCACGGCTTCGATCAAATTCACCCGCGGTCCGTCTTCCACAAGGGCTCCACTGGCAGGGGGCGCTGCCACACCGTCACCGGCCATACCGCCGTGTTTCGGCGCTATGCCTTCGTCGAAGGCCAGCCGCAGCGCAGCTGCGGGTTCGGGCTCGGGCTGTGCCATGGCGGCCGCACATCCTGCGCGCACCTCGGCTTCGACTTCGGCCACAAAGGCGTCCCACTGCGCCGCATCCATGTACTTCTTGCGCTCGAAGAACTCCTTGAGCTTCACGAGCGGATCGCGCATCGCTTCGTCGTCGCGTTGTTCCTTGGTTTTGTATGACTGGTTGTCGGCACCCGAGTGCCCGCAGATACGCGGCACGCGCACGCGCAGCAGGGCCGGGGCTTGACGTTCGCGGACGTGCTGGACGGTCTTCGACACCATGCGATCGGTCTCGTCGGGATTCGTCCCGTCGATGTCCACGATACGAAGATTGCCGAACGATGCCAGGTTGGCTGCGATATTGGCACCCGGCGTCTGAAATGTACCGGGCACGGAGATACCGAAACCATTGTCTTCGATGAAGAAGATCATCGGCAACGTCAGGGTCGTGGCAATATTCAGCGCCGCCCAGAAACCATTGGTCGCCGTCGACCCGTCTCCGCCATGGGCTACGGCCACGGCGCCGTTCCACGCTGTGTCGCCCATCACGCGACTGCGATACGTGATGGCCTGTGCCCAGCCAACGGCAGGCGTGTACTGCGCGCCCACGTCGCCCGAGGCCGGCAGGATCGTCACGCCCTTGCGATTTGGCAGATGGTGTACCACGCCGATGTCACGGCCGCCGTTCCGGCTTCCCGACAGTGCCAGGGGGCCGGCGAAGGATTCCTCGACCGTCATGCCCGCGGCCAGCACGAGCGGCCGACTGCGGTAGTAGACGGCAGCAGCATCATGTCCCTGCCGCAGATTCATCGCCAGGATGATCTGTGCAAGTTCATGTCCCTTGGCCGAAAATTGATAGGTAACCTTTCCGGAGGGCGCGAGCTCTGTCTCTTCGATGGTATCGATGAGGCGAGAAGTGATCAGCAGTCGCGCTACGTCAAGCCATTCGTGTTTTGTCATACGGCGTGTGTGTGGTCTGCAAAGTGGTGACAAAACTACGTTAGGTCATAGATTTGCAGGAATCTTCTCTTTCCACGGAGCGTGTGCATGCGCAAGCTGGTGCAGTGTGTCTTGATGGTCGTCGTCATTGCCTCGTCGTCGATCATAGCGTCGGCTCAGTTTCAGTTCCCGGCTTATGGTCCTTCGGAGTGCGTCGCGACGGCGAAACGCGCGCTGCCCGGCGCAAGCGACGCTTCAATCGTAGCAGTCTTAACGGCCGGGATCAGTCTCCCCGTGGGACAGAGCAGTATCAGCCTTGGCATGAGCTCCAAGGATGGCAAGTCTCCGCTATGGATCTACGTGGTGCGCAGTGCATCATTAGACACTGTGGCATTCGTGCCGTTGGTGCGTATCCTGGCTTGCATTGCCCCGCCGGTAGACATTCCCATCCAGGGTCTCGATCCCAGCATTTTTGGCGATGTGGCGCTACCTGACAAGTTCACGTCGGGCACGGCCCTGATTGATGCACTTGGTCAGGATTCTGCCTTCAGCGCCTTTCGGTCGAAGCATCCGGACAGCACGTCGACGTTTGCGTTCATTTCAGGCTCACCCATCGGTGATGCCACCGGATTGCCCATTTCCGGTGCTGTCTGGGTCGTGACCTGGGGCGGTTCGTTGACGGACATGGGCAGTGGCGGTCCCGGCAGTGGCGGTCCTCCGGGTGGAGGCCTAACCTGCCTGCACAGCATCGAGTCGGGTCTGACGTTCTGCATCGAGGCGCCGGTAGCCTCGGTGTCCGGCGACGAAGCAGCCGACCTTGGCATTCGCCTTGCCCCCAACCCTGCCCATGATCTTGGCTTGCTAAGCCTTCCCGCATCGTGGGTTGGTACAACCCTGACCGTTGACGCCATTGATGCTACAGGTACCGTGTATGCGATAGACCACAATGCTCGCATCGATGCTCCGACGATGGCAATGAATCTGTCGATGCTGCCGCAGGGCACGTATGCACTTCGTCTTCGCACGCCGCAGGCCACCGTGCACGTACCGGTCGTCATCGTGCGCTGAACTTGACCACACCAGATTTCCTGTCTCCTACCACACACCTCACACCATGTACCCACACGTCAAGCACACCGACCCCGAATTGTATGCTGCTGTTGCCGGAGAGTACGAGCGTCAGCGCGACAAGATCGAGCTGATCGCAAGCGAGAACTTCACGTCGCTTTCCGTTATGGAGGCGCAGGGCAGCATCCTGACGAACAAGTATGCCGAGGGCTATCCGGGCAAGCGCTACTATGGCGGTTGCGAATGGGTGGACGTGGCCGAAGACCTTGCCATCGACCGTCTGAAGAAGCTGTTTTGTGCCGAATACGCCAACGTACAACCGCATTCCGGTTCGGGCGCGAACATGGCCGTGTACTTCACGTACCTGAAGCCCGGCGACACGGTGCTGGGTATGGATCTGTCTCACGGTGGCCACCTCACGCACGGCTCGCCCGTGAACTTCAGCGGCATATTCTACAACTTCGTGGGATATGGTCTGGACAAGGAGACCGAGCGTATCGACTATAACGTCGTCGAATCGCTGGCCATGCAGCACAAGCCCAAAATGATCACGGTGGGGGCATCGGCCTACTCACGAGAGATCGACTTTGCGGCCTTCCGCACGATCGCCGATAAGGTTGGTGCATTCCTGCTGGCCGACATTGCCCACCCTGCGGGACTGATTGCCAAGGGACGTCTGCAAAGCCCCGTTCCCTACTGCGATGTTGTAACGTCGACCACGCACAAGACCCTGCGTGGACCTCGCGGTGGCCTGATCGTGATGGGCAAGAACTACGAAAACCCCTTTGGCAAGGTCGCACCCAAGTCGGGTCGTGTCAAGCTGATGGGCGAACTGCTGGACTCGATGGTCATGCCCGGCATTCAGGGCGGACCGCTCATGCACGTGATCGCTGCAAAGGCCGTCGCCTTCGGCGAGTGTCTCACGGATACGTTCGACGAATACACCAAGCAGGTCATCCGCAACGCGCAGGCACTGGCAAGCGAGCTGATTGCGATGGACTACCGCATCATCTCGGGCGGCACCGACAACCACCTGATGTTGATCGACCTGCGCAACAAGAACGTCACCGGTAAAGCTGCCGAAATCGCCCTCGATGCTTCGGGCATCACCTGTAACAAGAATGCCGTGCCATACGACACGCAGCCGCCCTTGGTAACATCGGGCATCCGCCTTGGCGCTGCGGCCATGACCAGCCGTGGCATGGTGGAAGACGACATGCGCCACATTGCGCGGCTCATCGATCGCGTGATCAGCAACCCCACGGACGCCACCGTACATGCTGCCGTCAAGGAAGACGTCAAGCACTTCTGTCGTCAGTTCCCGCTCTACCCCTCGTTGAACGCCTCGGCCGACGAAGTGGGCAAGCGCCTCGGCGAAACCATCGACAAGGCCATCGACACCGTCGAACAGGCCGTTGATAGCGTGGTCGACGAAGTGAAAGACCTGTTTAAGAAGGACTGACCAATCTAGCACAGACCATGCATGTAGGGGCGCGGCATGCCGCGCCCCTACATTGTTGTCCGTTGTTTGGCGATTCCTCGAACCCACGGCTGAGGCCGTGGGCTAATATCGGCGGACCATCAATTGGCGGAACGTTTGTCGATACGCGTCGGCTCGATCCGTTTTCGTCATGACGTGATGCGTCGGGGCAACCCAACGTGGTCGCCCCAACCCAACGTGGTCTCCGCTGCTGCCGCCCGAACACGCCCGTTCCATTCATCGCGTGATCAACACCGGTCGGCTACGAATGCCACCGCGGTGGTGAATGATTGCGCCGTAGAGACCGGGTGGTAGCAGCCCCTCGGGAACGCCTGTCCAGCCCGTGATATCAGGCTTGAACGTAACGGTCCGCATGCGACCGGAAACGTCGGTAAGTTGTGTTACGGAGGATTCACCATCTGCGTCGATCATCCAACCATTGATTGAAACTGTCGATGTTGGTGCACCTGTGACGGCGACAGACGTTGGATCCTGATTGTACAATCGATTGATCTGTCCCATTGGCCCTACAACGATGAGTCCGTCTTTTGAGACGATGCCATCAACGACGATCTTTGAGATCAGCCTGTGCCCAGTAGGTATCGATGTCCAGTCCTCGCTGAACGATGACGTCATGAAACCTCCTACCACTGATTGAATGACCGAGACCGATGGCGATGTAATGAGGCGCGACGCACCCCTCTGCGCTGGTAGCGCCACAGCTTCACCTCGCGTAACGATTTTCATAGGAAACGACGTCCAGGCGTTGTTCTGCCACTGTCCAATGGATTGAACTGCGACTCCTCCCTGCAACACGGGAAAGACACAGCGATCTGCATCAGTCTGCGATAGAACCAATACACCACCTTGTTTATAAATCTCAGGAGGAGCAGGCCGTTCAACAACTGACTCCGTTTGCGTGTCCCATGCAAGGAGTCGTTGTGTAGACTCAAATGTGACTGTGTCGAAGGATGTTGCGGCGATGAGCACTGACCCGTCAGCCGTGCGCCCTATGGCATCAGCACGGATAGTGTGATGCGATGGCACATTAATATCCGGCGTGAACCATTGCTCTCCCATGTCAGGCGATAACATTGGAAACGCATACGACCACGTTCCACGGTACATGCCCTTGCTAAGTCCTGCGCGTAGTGCAAGGGCTTCTGAACTACCAGTTACTTCACAGATCGTACCTGCCTCGGGATCAGGCTTGTATGCTATCCACGTTCGACCTGTGTCGCGAGAAGTGTAGTATGTGCCGGCTGCACTTCCAATGAATAGAGCTCCGTTGAAGGCGCGCACCGGCGAGCATAGTGTACACGGAAGTGGTCCACGAACCTGCATCGACGTTATCTGACGGTCCCCTGGTTCCATCGATAACAACACCAGCTCCGAAGGAGTAGGTGTTGCCAGAAGTTCACCGAGAAGCACTTCATGATCGCGCGCAACGACAATAGTGGATGTATCAAGTCTTGCTAGCGAACGATAATGCAAGCTCTCATACCGTAAGAGTTTTCCCAGAGTATCGCGCCGTTCAATGGCATTACCCGCGCAGAGGCTCATGGACCTGGCAGTTGTGCTTCCCGCGCCAGCCATGTGATGGAACGTCAGTGATCCGCCATTATACATCACGGATGTATGTACCAGCATTGAGTCTTGGCCATGCGGTACCACACTGATGCATCTGACATCGTAAAACTGTGTTGGGTCTATCCCAGTGGCAAACTCGAACGTGATAGGCCTCCACCATTCTGCACCAGGCTCTAACACAAACAAGGCGTGATCCTCTGGCAATGGCAGTCCGGTTGCGGGATACGTGCGACCACCAACAACAATGGTTCCATTCGGCGCTGAGGTAACGATATCAATGCCGTCCCGCCGCTCGGCTCCCGACGGATCCCGAGGATCTGGCATAAACAGCGTGTCGATGTCCGCAATCGTCGTGAATGGCGCCTGAATTCTTGCAACGCGGGCACCATCACCGGCAAGCCACCACGTGCCATCGTTTCCTCTGTGAACGGCATTCCACGCTAACGTGTCGCCATTGTTTTGAACCTGCCTCCACAAGGCACCATTGTCCACCGAAACTGACAATTCGCCGCGCTGTCCAGAAACGACAATCGTGTCATTGAATAGGTCCATGCCTCTCCATGCACCATCTATGGCAGGTGCCTGGATAACATCATATGGACCAAGCACAGAAGCCGACCGCGCGATCTCACCCTCATCGGTCAGTATTGCGATGCCTCCGTAATCCACGCCAGTCCTAACATTTCCGCGCAATGCAATAGGCAAACGCTGCCACGCCTTGCCAATCCGAGCCCACGCCTGCCCCTCCGAACCAAATGCCAGAAGCGTGTCTGCCCTTGCAAGGAGTACGTTGATTTGAAAAGAAGCCGGAAGGCAGTCCCACGTCACCGCCCCATCGGCCGACGCAATGCCCAATCGGCCATCGATTCCACCAAGAACACGCTGTCCGTCGTAAACGCACGCCGATAGAATCAAGACCGGCGGCGTAGTGCACGGCATGAGGTTGTCTCGCATGACTTGAGCGATCGCGGTACTTGTGCCAGGGAATTGCATCAACCACAAAACAACAGCCGAAACGCAAACGCGCATTTTTTTCATACATCCTCCACATTGTACAAGGAAACAAGCGTGATTGCCCCCACGGGCAACATTGATCGATTATGAATGTGTCAGCAAAAAACTGCGCAATGTCAGCGACGATAGTGATCGCAACACCTGACTGCTTCGGAATATAGGAATGAGTCGCCCCCCCCCACTTCGTTCGTCATATATACGGCCCGGTTGTTTGCATACTAATCCAGTGTTCATTCGATCAGTCTAATGGTGGTAAGGGGCAGCGAGAAACAATGTAGGGGCGCGGCATGCCGCGCCCGACGGATTGTTGTCCGTTGTTTGGCGATTCCTCGAACCCACGGCTGAGGCCGTGGGCTAATATGGGCCGACCATCAATTGGCGGACCGTTGGATTGATCGTGTCAAACCGATACGTCATCGTCATGACGTGATGCGTCGGGGCGACCCAACGTGGTCGCCCCTACCCAACGTGGTCGCCGCTGCTGCCGCCCGAACACGCACGTTCCATTCATCGCGTGATCAACACCGGTCGGCTACGAATGCCACCGCGGTGGTGAATGATTGCACCGTACAAACCGGGCGCAAGACCAAAGGTTTGTAGGTCAAGCACCCCCTGACCGTACGGTGAAAGGTCTATGACAACGTGTCGCCCAAGCGCATCAGTTAGGACACATTGTTGATCACCGGGAGCGATTGTCAGTACATCTGATTGAAACGCAACCGGCAACGCCGGAGCCTGAGGTAAACCTGTCGAGGGTTGCTTCGGGAAGTATCCGATGTTACCGTTTCTGCCAACCGCGATGTGTCCCGTAGGATGATGCAACACGCCGTATACACTCATTCCAAAGGGTCTGAATGCGTTTGATACTCCATGGGAGCTCCACGTAGTTGCGTCATCAAGACTGTACTGCTGGGCTCTGTCGACGCTTAGAAATGAAAGAGCCGGGTGATACGAGAATCCCGCAATCGAGGCTGATGGAAGGATGCGTTTCGACGTGCCGTTTGCAGCAAGTAGCTGAATTGGCTTGGTCGTCCACGTTGCCCCATCCCAGAATGCCCTGTGTTTTCCCACGGACGAATCGGACATTCGCATGTCAACAAGAAGGACGTCGTCGGCTTCTTTGGGCATAATGACGTTATATACTTCGCCTGGTACCAGTACGAAACCGTCCGGCAATGGCGGGCCAGGCTGTAATGTTCCGTCATGGTCAAGGATCCACAACTCCAACGATAGTTCCTTCGTGCGTTTGTCAAATCGTGCGGTCGATACCAAGAACGAGCCATCTGATCGTGGTTTGTACTCGTTGAAGCCCAAGGACGTACTGTCTGCCTTTGGTGGTAAGGGTACAGTGCGCCATGTAGCACCTTCATCGTCGGAGAACACCGGCAGTGTTCCTGACCATTCATCGTCAGACGTGGACCTCGTACCCCGGAGGACCGTCATCACTCTGCGTCCGGTAACTGCAAACGCGAGAGTACCTAACCTTCCATTCGACAGACGAACCGTGCTCCATGTACGCCCTTCGTCAGTTGAGCGGTGTATCAAACAGGAATCGTCGCCAACAAGCAACGCACCACCTACCCGAGCTAGGTTCGTTAGTCGTGCTTCCGTAAACGAATAGACAGTGTCATATCTGCAGTCAGGGGATGTTGAAGACCACGTTACGCGCAGCAACATGCTTGGGGCTGGCGTCGGTCTGTCAAATGGCGTCACCCACGTTGTATTGGCAATCACCAAGAATGTGGAATCGGATTCAGGCGCAACGCCAACAAAGAGTTGTGCAGCTATTCCTTTGACATCACCTAGCGAGTCACGAACAATCCGATGAGGCGTGTGCATTCCCCTGATCGTGCTAATGTGCCGATCCCTAGCGCATGCATGTATGGTCGTCAGACCGCCATCATTCCATGCACAGCTAACAACTGCAAGCATGGTTGCCTCATTACTGTTGTCCTTGATGATTCCAACACAACGATCGACAATGATCGGAACTGCATTGTCTGGCCGCAGCTCCGATATAAATGCATGCTTGGTCCATGCTGGATCGTCCGGCAAGGCCGAATACAGTCCATGTGTTGGTTCAATACCGTTTAGGTAGGAAGCGAATGTGCGTCCTCCGATCCATAGCCTACCATCGTTAGACTGGACAATGTGATCAATAGCATCCGCACGGACCACATTTGGCTGCGGCCTTCTGGGATCCATGGTAAACACACGTTGTATTCGCAAGAAGGTAGTGAGTCCGGGATCCATATAGGCAACCCTCGCTCCATCACCCCCGATCAACCATCGTCCATCAGCCAGTCTGTGCGCCACATTCCACTGTAGTGTGTCGGTGTCGGCCGGTTTTGGACCACTACGCCAAGAACTACCGGCATCTGTGCTAATTGCGAGCGAGCCTCGTTGCCCCACCAATACAATCGTATCAGCATGCCGGGCAATGCTACGCCACTGACCATCAGGCTGGGGCGCATCAAGTGTCGTAATGACGTCATTCAACCCGGTCATGACCAATACGCTGTTGTCATCGGTCAAGAGCACTGTGCGACGCTCGTCAGAAGTGGTCGCCGTTACCGCTGCTGATGTTGGCAACTCCCGTCGTTTCCACGTTCCGTCTGCCAAGTACCATAACTGTCCTTTCGTTCCGGCAACAAATACCGTGTCCTGATGCAGATCAACAACGTGCACATCAAACTGTTCGGGAAGACACGACCATACGACCGGACTCGCAAGATCCCTCATGAATCCGATACTGCTCTGCGGTCCAACCATCCAAATGGAATCGCCTTGCTGCAGAACGTCATATACAATCGTGGGCCCCAAGTTGCATGGTCGTATCATCACGACGTCACGCAGCTGAGCAGGAAGCGCCATTGTGGCTAGCAAGCCTGAAACGAAGAGCAGCAATGCATGGGTTTTCATCAACCATATGACATTGGAAGAAACGCCAACGCGCATTTTTTTCATACATCCTCCACATTGTACAATGAAACAAGCGTGATTGCCCCCACGGGCAACATTGATCGATTATGAATGTGTCAGCTAAAAACTGCGCAATGTCAGCGACGATAGTGATCGCAACACCTGACTGCTTCGGAATATAGGAATGAGTCGCCCCCCCCCCACTTCGTTCGTCATATA
>VFFB01000060.1 GCA_018882585.1 Candidatus Kapaibacterium sp. | reverse complement strand
ACGCTGTGCTTGGCTTCTTGGATGCGCTCGTCGGCAAGGGCCAGCCGATGCAGTTTTTCGTCGGTAAGACGTGCATCATACGCCATCTTGATGTGCCGGGCAACGTCTTCGGTGGTCTCGACCAACGTACGCCCAAGGCCGTCGCGGTGGATGGGCGACCAAAGGTCGACGATGACGCTCAGCCGGTCGGTCAGTGCTTCGGCGCGGGAGTGAATACGAAGGGTGTGGACGCTCATGGCATGCTCCGCAGGGGTAGGTGGGGGGGGGGTAACGCGGTCTTCCGCGTGGTGGTTATGCCATTGTGTAATGAGGGCGGCAGAGTGTGACGCGCCGCATGCATTGCACGCCTTTGCGATAACTTTGCGGTATGACCATGATCGAAGCCCTTCTGCTGGGCATTATTCAGGGCCTTAGCGAGTTCATTCCGATCTCGAGTACGGCGCATCTGACGATCGCCGCATCGCTGCTGGGCGTGATCGACCCGAACCATCCGGAGCGGTGGACGGCCTTCATGGCCGTCGTCCAGCTGGGCACGCTCGGCGCCGTCATCATGTACTTCCGACGCGAGATCCGGTCGATGGTTATGTCCTTTCTTCGGGAAAACCTCATCCACCGCACGGCATTCGCCCAGCAATCGGCCGATGCCCGCATGGGCTGGCTGGTGCTGCTTGGCTCGGTGCCCATCATCGTGATCGGTCTGTTGTTCAAGGATGCCATCGAAGGCGCCTTTACCAAGGACCTGCGCGTGATCGCAACCTCGCTCATCGGTCTGGCTGTCGTGCTGTGGTTTGTGGACCGTCGGGCGGCCTTCCAGCGCACCACGGCCACGATGTCCGTCCGCGACGCCCTGCTCATCGGTCTTG
This sequence comes from Candidatus Kapaibacterium sp., assembly GCA_018882585.1. Lineage (GTDB taxonomy): Bacteria > Bacteroidota > Ignavibacteria > Kapaibacteriales > Kapaibacteriaceae > ZLKRG46. The sequence continues at coordinate 13,656 of VFFB01000060.1, read as the reverse complement.
CCCAGGCCGTGGCCCTTGTGCCCGGCTCGTCACGCTCGGGTACGACAATCACGGCCGCGCTGGCCGCAGGCTTCACGCGCGAGAGTGCGGCGCGGTTCTCGTTCCTGCTCAGCATTCCGGCCGTTGCGGGTGCCGGTGTGCTGGAGTTTCTGCACGAGCTTGACCACATCCAGTGGGCAGAAGGGGGCATGGAGTTGGCCGGGGCTACCATCGCCGCTGCGCTTAGCGGGTACTGGTCGATTGCCTTCTTGCTGGACTTCCTGCGAAAGCGCACCATGACGTCGTTCGTGGCCTACCGCGTTGCGCTTGGATTGCTGCTGTTCGGACTGCTGGCGCTCGGCGCCGTTTCACCGTTGCCATGAAACATCCCATGAACTACCTGTATCGTTCCGCCATTGTTGCCGTCGCCATGGTACTATGTGCCTGCGGCGAAACCACCAACGACCTGCCTACGGACGAACGACGCGTCTTGCGAGAGATGTCGGCACCCGAGCCTGTGCCGGGGCAGGCCGTCAGAGCGGCCGACTCGGCCGATACGGCCGTCGTCACACAAGCCGTCGTTGTACGCACGTCAAAGGGCGACTTCACGATCGGTTTGTACGGACAAGATGCACCCAAGACGGTGGCGAACTTTGTGGGTCTGATTAAGCGCAAGTACTACGATGGCATCTTAGTGCACCGCGTGGCGCGTGACTTTGTGATCCAGGCCGGCGACCCCAAGACGCGTGACGCGTCGGCGCGCGCAACCTGGGGCATGAACGGTCAGACGGCCGACGGGGCGCCGCTGCCCGAAGAGCTCGACCCCGCCATGCCGTCGGCGCGTGCCGGCTACCAGCCGGGCGTGGTTGCCATGGCACGGAAGCAGGCCCCGAGTACCGGCACCAGCCAGTTCTTTGTCTGCCTTGACCGTGCAACCGTTCTTCCGCACCAATACACGATCTTTGGACGCGTCATTGCAGGCTTCGACGTCGTTCGGAGCATCGGCAGCGTCGAGGTCGAGCCGGGCCCGCTGAGCGATACCGACGGTATCCCGCGCGAGCCCATCACCATCAAGTCGATCCGTCTTTTTCAACCAACACCATAACAACTTCTTTCAGGATAACTATGCGAGCAATCTTTGCTCTCGCCTTTGCACTCCTGGGCATGGTCAACATGGCGTGTTCCCAGGCAACAACAAGTCAGGAGGTACCAACCAAGGTGGACGAATACATCATCACCGTTACGCAGGCCGGCAAGGAGCTGGGCAAGATGACGCTGCGCATGTGGCCCGACGTGGCACCGCTGCACTGCAAGTTCTTCGCCGACCGCGTCAAGGAAGGCTACTATAACGGCACGGCCTTCCACCGCGTCATCCCCGGATTCGTGATCCAGGGCGGCGATCCCAACAGCAAGGACGGACCGCGCGAAACATGGGGCTTTGGCGGCTATCCGCAAAAGGTCAAGGCTGAGTTCAACAGCCGCAAGCACGTGCGTGGCGTTCTTTCGGCCGCACGGACGCAGGACCCCAACAGCTTCGGCGGACAGTTCTTCATCTGCGTTGCTCCCACGCCGTCGCTCGACGGAGCGTACACTGGCTTCGGCGAAGTGATCAGCGGCATGGAAGTGGCAGACATGGTGGTGAACTCACCGCGCGACGGACGCGACAATCCGCTCACGAAGATCTCGATGACCATCGAGCCGAAGTAAGGTCCGTGATCAACAAGCAACATCCGGCTATCACCGTGGCCACCGTCATCATGACGGTGGCCACGTTCTTCATTGCGATGTCCACGCTGGTCGCTGCCCCCTGCCAGCCACTTGTTTCGGATACGGTCAGACCCGTAAACCTGGGTCCGAACGTGAACGGCAAGTTTGATGACGTTCTGCCGGTGATTGCTCCGGACGGGCGGACGCTGTACTTCTGCCGGTCGAATTCGCCCGAGAATGTCGGTGGCATGCGCCAGGATATCTGGATGAGCACGCTGCAAGACGACAGTACCTGGAGCAAGGCCGTGAACGTTGGACCTCCGCTGAACAACCGCGAGAACAATCACATGTTCTCGATCACGCCCGACGGAAATCTGGCGCTGATTAACGATGCGTACTCCGACGCGGCCAATCCGAATCGCGCCCTCGCCGTCACGAAACGCACGGCAACGGGATGGGGGAAGCCAACGCCCATCACGATACGAAACTGGTATACGAAGAGTTTTCATCGTGAGTTTTCATTGGCGAATGACGGCAAGACGCTCTTGATCACGGCGGAACGCCTGGACAGCCGTGGTGGTAAAGATGTTTACGTCTCGTTCCGCGAGAACGATTCGGTATGGAGCGAGCCGCGCAACTTGGGTCAGGTGGTGAACAGCACAGGCGACGAGGCCACGCCCTTTATCGCGTCGGATGGCATCTCGCTGTACTTCGCGTCGGACGGCCGTGGTGGCTATGGCGGTTTCGACATCTTTGTGACGAAGCGTCTTGACTCGACGTGGACGTCGTGGAGCGAGCCCGAAAATCTTGGGCCGACAATCAATTCGAAGCGCTGGGATCTGTACTACACCATTCCTGCTCGCGGCGACTATGCCTACTTCGTGTCGTACGACAACACCATAGGTGCAGGCGACATCTTTCGGGTGCTCCTTCCGGCGAAGGTGCGTCCGAACCCTGTCGTACTGGTCTACGGCACCGTGATGAACAAGAAGACGATGCAGCCGCTCGAGGCTGAAGTGGTGTATGAGGATCTTGCCACGGGACGCGAGATCGGCATCGCACGATCGGCGCCGGGAACGGGCAGCTACAAGATCGTGCTGCCGGCAGGTCTGCAGTACGGCTTCCGTGCCTCCGCGCGCGACGTCGCCTCCGTCAGCTATAACCTTGACCTGACCAAGCAGACCGACTATGCCGAGATCCAGCGCGACCTCTACCTGGTACCGCTTGAACAGGGGCAGGCCCTGCCCCTGAACAACATCTTCTTCGACTATGCCAAGTCGACACTGCGTGCCGAGTCGTTTTCGGAATTGGACCGCGTGGTGATGATGATGACCGAGAGTGCATCGATGCGCATCGAAGTGGGCGGACATACGGATAGTCGCGGCAACGATGCCACGAACAGGAAACTCTCGCAGGACCGGGCCCAGGCCGTGGTGGATTATCTTGTGGGACGTGGTGTTGCCGTGGCACGTCTGGCAGCCATTGGCTACGGCAAAACACGTCCGACCGCAACCAACGACACCGAAGAAGGACGGCAACTGAACCGTCGTGTCGAGATCACGATCCTACAGCCATGAATCACACCGAAACCATCGAACGCGAACAGCAGTCGCTGTTCCAGACGTATAAGCGCCTGCCCGTGGTGATCGACCGGGCCGAGGGCTGCCGCATCATCGACGTCGACGGCAACGTCTATCTCGACTTCCTTGGCGGGATCGCCGTGAATGCCCTTGGTCACTCGCATCCGCGCGTCGTCGAAGCCGTGACCTATCAGGCACGTCGCTACATGCACGTGTCGAACTTCTTCTACCAAGAGCCGCAGGTCAAACTGGCCGAGCAGCTGAAAGGTATCTCGGGTTACGATCGCGTCTTCTTCTCGAACTCCGGCGCCGAAGCCATCGAGGCTGCCATGAAGCTTGCACGCCGCCATGGTTCACGCAACGGTGTCTACGACATCGTGGGCTTCACGGGCGGCTTCCACGGCAGGACCTATGCCCCCTTATCGATCATGGACAAGCCGCTGTACAAGGAGGGAATGGGTCCGTTCCTGCCCAACACCATGGTGCTTCCGTACAATGACATCGACGCGTTTGAATCTCGTGTCGATGAGCATACCTGCGCCGTGGTTCTCGAATTCCTGCAGGGAGAAGGGGGCATTGCCGAAGCGTCGAGCGACTTCGTGGATGCCATCGTGGCAGCCCGCGAGCGTTACGGCTTTCTGCTGATCGCCGACGAGGTGCAGGCGGGCATTGGCCGTACCGGAGACTTCTTTGCTTACGAACAGTATGGCATCCGACCGGACATCGTGGTGGTGGCAAAGTCGATGGGTGGCGGTATGCCGCTTGGCGCCGTGCTTGCCACCGATGCCGTTGCGTCGTTGTTTGACCGCGGCATGCATGGCACCACCTACGGAGGCAATGCCGTTGCCTGCGCTGCAGGCAGCGTGGTGGTGCAGGAGGTGATGGACGGACTGCTGGAACATGTGCGCAGTATTGGAGCCTATCTGCATTCGGCACTCGAGCTGCTTGCGCGGACCTATCCGCAACGCGTTGCGGGTGTGCGCGGGCGTGGGTGCATGCAGGGACTGGTGCTGCACGAAGAGGCTGCACCTGTTGTGGCAGCCTTGCTTGAACGTCGTGTGATCGCCAATGCAACGGCCGGAAATGTTGTCAGGATCGTACCGCCATATATCATCACGCGAGACGATGTGGACGCATTTGTTGCAGCCATGGAAGACGTGCTGCGTGGGTGATCTGCGAATCAGAGCGTGGGGGCTGATCCTTACCGCAGCGCTTGTGCTGTCGGCATGCGCCTCTTCCGTGCCAACCATTCCCGAGCTCGAACATCCGGTTGTACTGGTGCTGTATCCCGAGGCATTCCGTGTTGATGATGCCGTTGCCGCCGACGTAGCACGCACGCGCGACAGTCTACGGGCGAGCAACGCTGCGCGCCAGATCGAAGAAAGCGAGGCGTTTTCGGTCGACCCCGACCGGGCGGCCATCCTGCAGTATGCGCGCTTTGCAGACGGAAATCTTGCTGCCAACGACCTTGACCATCGTCTTGGCAGCCGTGTATGGAACAACCTGTTCACGGTGTTGAGCTTCACGCTTGGTGATGCCATGGTGCATCTTGATACCGCCATGACCGTACGGGCAGACCACGCTGTGCAAGCCGGCCGTGCCGTGCGGGCGCAGTATGTGGTTGCCATGCGCGACGTGCACCTTGACAGGCACGATGGACGGCGCAGGTGCAGCGTGCGGATGCAGGTGCTGCACGTGCCAACGGACCGTGTGCTGCTTGACACGGTGGTGACAACGTCGGACTCGACCTTTGCAACCCGCACGACATTGGTCCGTGGTGGTAACTGGGTATCGGCCTTGGATGCAGCTGCCGCCAGGATCGCGGAGTTGCCGGGACCCATCATCAAGCGGACGCTGCCCAGGTACGTACGTCGCGACAGCACCATGGCAGCGCGCCTGCAGTGGTTTGGCCGGAACCTATGGCCGAAGCGTCCTGATGCCGACCTTGTAAGCGCCCTTGCTGCCGACACGTTGCAGCCTGCAGGCGCACAGCACCGCTGGATGCTGCGTTCACCTGACGGCACGAAGGCCATGGTCTCGACCGTATCCACCTTTGGCGGCACTGTCGGACTGCGCTTCATGCGCAACGCCCAGGGCGTGGTGATCTATCCGTCGGATCAGACGGACACGGCTCGAATGGCCTTCACGATGTATGCGCTGGAGCGGGTCGACAGCACATGGTACTTCGACCGTGTGCGCACCGTCTTCCGCAATCAGCCGGATCACACCGATGCCGAGCATAAGCAGTTCACCTTTGATGCGCTCAAGGCGTTGTGGTATGTCGAGAATGACGGTGTACCGGACGATGCGTTCTGGCAGCGGGAATGGTTCCGTCGGATCGATGGGATACCGTTTCTGAAGTACATCCACACTCAATACAACTGACCGATGATCATACACATCACGTGCCCCAAGGGCATATCCGATGTCCTGGCGCGTGAAGTGGCCGACCTTGGTCTGCCCGTCAAGTCGGTACTGCCTGCCGGCGTCGTCACCGAGGGCACGCTCGACGATTGCATCCGTTGCAATCTTTGGTTGCGCACGGCGCATCGCGTCTTGCTGCGGCTGCATTCCTTCACGGCCGACACGCCGCAGCAGATGTACGAAGGCGCCACCACCATTCCGTGGGAAGACTGGATCGCCCGTGACGGTTACCTGAGCGTGATCTCGAGCATCTCGACGCCAAGCATCGACAACACGCAGTTTGCAAACGTGCGATGCAAGGACGCCATCGTCGACCGTCTTCGCGCCGTCCACGGCATCCGCCCCGACAGCGGTCCGCGCACCGACCGTGCGGTTGTCTTCTTGTACTGGCATGGCGCCAATGTCTCGATCGCCATCGACACCTCCGGCGCCTCGTTATCCGACCGCGGATATCGTCTGCAAGGGGGCAAGGCGCCACTGCGGGAGACGCTGGCGGCGGCCATGCTGCTTTCGACAACGTGGCTGCCCGGCCAGGCCGTGGTAAACCCGATGGGTGGCAGCGGCACGCTTGCCATCGAAGCCGCGCTGATGGAGCAGAACATTGCTCCGGGCACGCTGCGTAGCAACTTCGGTTTCATGCATGTGTTGCCGTATCAACCAGAGACCTACAAGCGTCTGCGCAGCGAAGCACTTGCCCAACGTCGCCCCTCCACAGCGCAGATCGTCTGCACCGACCACGACCGCCGCATGATCGACGCAGCGCGCGAGAACGCACGTCGCGCCGGCGTCGACACCTCCATTCGCTTTGGCGTCTGCGACTTCCAGAAGACCCCCGTTCCGCCTCCGCCGGGCATCGTCATCATCAACCCCGAATACGGTCTGCGTCTTGGCGACATCACGGCGCTACGCGAGACCTATCGCAGCATCGGCGACTTCATGAAGCAACAGTGTCGGGGCTATACGGGCTACGTATTCACGGGCAACATGGACCTGACAAAAGAAGTCGGCCTGCGCGCTTCGCGCCGCATTCCCTTCTGGAATGCCGACGTCGAATGCCGCCTCCTCCAGTTCGAGCTGTACGAGGGAAGCCGGAAGTAGGGGCGAGACGCGGTCTCGCCCGACGTGTGCATCGGCAATGTGGATTGATCGTGAACCGCACATCTCGTACCCCGGGCTGGCGCTTTCATCTTGTACCCCGGGTTATCGCCATCATCGTGTACCCCGGGTTATCGCCATCATCGTGTACCCCGGGTTAGCGCCCGGGGCTTGCATCGTTACGCCCATTCGGGGCTCATCATCGATGCGTACGCAATTGCTGACATGCACGTGCACCCACACACGTGCATGCACGGACACCGGACGCACACCCACGTGTACCCACGGCTGAGGCCGTGGGCTATTATAGGTCGACAATTGTTCAACCTGGTGGTGCTGACGATCGTGCATCACGGTATGAAGAAAACGGATCGACCCGATGCGTATCGACGAACGTTCCGCCAATTGATCGTCGGCCCATATTAGCCCACGGCCTCAGCCGTGCGTCCACGTGTGTGTCCGTGGGTGCACGTGTGTGTCCGTGGGTGCACGTGTGTGTCCGTGCGTCCACATGTGTGTCCGTGCGTCCACATGTGTGTCCGTGCGTCCACGCGTGTGGGGTACCCGTGCGTGTACCCTATTATGCGCTCATCGATGATGAGCCCCGAAGGGGCGTAACGATGCTAGCCCCGGGCGGCAGCCCGGGGTACGAGATGAAGGCGCTAGCCCGGGGTACGTGATGTGCGGTTTACGATCGATCCACATTGCCGATGCACACGTCGGGCGAGACTGCGTCTCGCCCCCCCCCCTACACCATCGTCGGCCGATCGTTCACACGCGCAACCACGTTGGGTCGCCCCTACTTCCGTAATTTCGGGGTATGATCAACATTACCTTGCCGAACGGTGACGTTCGGGAGTTCGCCTCCGGTGCAACCGGAATGGATATCGCCCTGAGTATTTCCGAGGGCCTTGCGCGGAATGCGCTGGGCATTATCGTGAATGATGTTCCGTACGACCTTTCGCGGCCCATCACGTCGGATGCGCGGGTGCGGATCGTGACGTTCTCGGATGACGAGGGTAAGGAGATCTTTTGGCACTCGACGGCTCACTTGATGGCCGAGGCACTGGAGGGCTTGTATCCCGGCGTGAAGTTCGGCATCGGCCCGCCGATCGAGCAAGGGTTCTACTACGATGTTGACCTGCCCGATGGCGTGAAGCTGAGCGTGGAAGACCTGCCGGCCATCGAAGCGAAGATGGTTGAACTTGCAAAGCGCGACTCGCCGTATCAACGTATCGAGACGACGTGGCAGGATGCCGTGGCCTACTTCACCGAGAAGGGCGACCAATACAAGCTCGAGCTGCTGGAGGGCCTGAAGGACTCCGAGATCACGTTCTATCAACAGGGCGACTTTACCGATCTGTGCCGCGGTACACACGTTCCGTCGACAGGGCATATCAAGTTCCCTAAGCTGCTGTCCGTGGCCGGTGCCTACTGGCGTGGCGACGAAAAGCGCAAGGTGCTGACGCGCATCTATGGCATCTCATTCCCCAAGAAGCAGATGCTGGAAGAGTTTATCAAGATGCGCGAAGAGGCCGAGCGCCGCGACCACCGTAAGCTTGGCCGCGAGCTGGAACTGTACCTGATCACGCCGATGATCGGCGGCGGCCTGCCCGTGTGGCTGCCGAATGGTACGCTGGTGCGACGTCGGCTGGAGGCCTTCCTGCGCGACGAACAGGTCAAACGCGGATACCACGAGGTGATCACGCCGCACATCGGCAACCTGGAGTTGTACAAGACGTCGGGACATTATCCCTACTATGCCGATTCGCAGTTCGATCCGATCACGGTCGAAGACGAGCAGTACCTGCTCAAGCCCATGAACTGTCCGCACCACCACCAGATCTTTGGCTCGAAACCACGGTCGTACCGCGACCTGCCATATCGCGTGTCGGAGTTCGGTACGGTCTATCGCTACGAACAGTCCGGAGAGCTCAACGGTCTGAGCCGCGTGCGCGGCTTCACGCAGGACGATGCGCACATCTACTGCACGCAAGACCAGCTCAAAGACGAGATCAAGAATGTTGTCGAGCTGACGCAGCTGGTGTTCAGGACGTTTGGCATGGATGTGTCGACGCGCCTGTCGTTCCGCGACGATAATGCCGACAAGTATGGCGGCGATCTTGCCCTGTGGGAGCGGTCGCAGGCCGAGATCAAGGACGTGGCCGACGAGATGGGTCTGGAGTACTTCATCGGTCTTGGCGAAGCCGCCTTCTACGGTCCGAAGATCGACTTCATCGTCCGCGACGCCATCGGCCGCAAGTGGCAGCTGGGCACGGTCCAGGTCGACTACGTTATGCCCGAGCGGTTCAGCCTTGAATACGTCGGTGCCGACAACGCCAAGCACCGTCCGGTGATCATCCACCGCGCCCCCTTCGGCTCGATGGAGCGCTTCATCTCGATCCTTATCGAACACTATGCCGGCAACTTCCCGTTCTGGCTGGCGCCAACGCAGGTAAGTATCCTTCCCATTGCCGATGCCCACCACACGTATGCCACCGACCTGGCTGCCGAGTTTGAGGCAATGGGGCTTCGTGTGAACGTTGACACGCGCAACGAGAAGATCAACCGCAAGGTGGCCGAGAGCGAACAGAAGAAGGTGCCGTATGCGCTGATCGTTGGTTCGAAAGAGATCGACAACAACGCCGTAAGCGTCCGTATCCACGGCGAAGGCGACAAGGGCCAAATGTCGGTCGAGGATGTCAAGGCGCTGTTCCGTCGTCTGAACGTTCCCGGCGCAGCTTGATCATCGCATGCGATGAGGGAGCGTACCGATATCAACGACGTAGCACAGGCGATGCAGCGCTACTACGCAGTGCAGTCGTACGTGTACGACGCCACCCGATGGGCGTACCTGTTCGGCAGGTCTGACGTTGTAGCGTCGATTCCGGGTGACGTCATCGCCCCCTACAGCATCCTTGAAATTGGCTGTGGTACCGGGTTTACGCTGAGGGCACTCGCGCACCGGTTTCCGAATGCCTCTATCACGGCCTACGATGCTTCTTCGCACATGGTGCAGCGCGCGCGGCAGGCCGTGCGATCATTCGGTGCACGCGTGCAGGTACGGCATGCACCCTACAAGGGCGACGAAGCGCAGAGCTACGACATCGTGCTGATGTCGTACTCGCTGTCGATGATGCAGCCATTTGAAGACAATGTACTGGCCAGTGTTGCTCGTGACCTGCGTCCGGGCGGCGTGATCGCTGTGGTTGATTTTGAATCCACGCAATGGTCGCTCTTCCGTTCGGCCATGGCGGCCAATCACGTCCGCATGGATGGCTTCATGATGCCACTGCTTTCATCGCGATTTCGCTGTATCGACCAACGGCGACGCAGCGCCTACGGCGGCCTGTGGAACTACCTTACATTCATTGGGCGGAACGACGCATGACGAAGGCCAATGGAACTCGTGCCGTGTCGCGACAAGGCCTTGCCGGGCAGACGCGCAGCATCCTTATGGGCGCAATGCTGGTGATGCTGGGCACGGGCGGCTTTGCCGTTGCGCGCGACGCTGGCACGTTGCCCCCTGCCGTGATCGGCATGGTGCTGATGACGCTTGGATGGTTGGGACGTCGTGGCATGACGCGACTGCTGCTGGGCATTGGCGTTGCCGTTGCAGGCGTAGGCATGCTTGGGACGGCGGCATACGTTCCGGCTGTGCTGCGGTTGCTGGGCGGACAGGACCTGCCACATCCGACGCGGATCGGCGTGCTGGCGGCCACAGGTGTGCTGTGCATTGCCTATGTGACGATGGGCGTACGAAGTCTGGTGCGGACAGAGAGCACCGATTCGTAACTTGCGTTTCAACCTGAAAGGACAGTATCATGAAGACGCTCCGTCATCTTGCCGTTATCGTTGGCATGTTCGCTGCCGGCCACGTGGCCTCGGCCTGCATCTCCTGTGTGCACAAGAACATCGGTGCTGCGATGAACGAACTGGCCTTGCATGCAACGCATCTGCCGGCCAAGGTCGTGGTGCATGCCGCACCCACGCCCGGGTCACAGAAGCATGCCACGACCGGCGCAGCCGCTGTGCGCCCCAAGGCAGCAGCAACGGTCTCGAACAAGCGCTCCGCAACGCGTACCGTTCCCACTACCAAGTAAGCGTCCGTCGTGGCAGATCGTACAGAAGCACTGCAGAATAAGCTGCAGGAAAAGGCTCATGCGTTGGGTATCGGCACGCATCAGCGACACATCTTTCTGTGTGCCGATCAGAGCAAGCCGAAGTGCTGCTCCGAGAAGCAGGGTCTCGAATCGTGGGACTACCTCAAAGACCGTCTGAACGAACTCGAGCTGGCCGCTCCCGGAAAGGTCTTCCGCACCAAGGCCAACTGCTTGCGCATCTGCGTGATGGGTCCCATCGCCGTTGTCCAGCCTGACAACGTCTGGTACCACTCCTGCACGCCGGCCGTGCTTGAGCGCATCATCACCGAACATCTTGTTGGTGGCAACGTAGTTGAGCGCTACCGCATCAAGGCAGGCGAATAAGGGCGACTTCAACGATTTATGTTCATAGCGTGGACGCTTCGGCTTCCGTGCTGTGTAACTTGTTTGATGCGCTGGATCCTGTTTCTCTGCGGCCTCCTCCTGGCCACTGCACCGCCCCTTTCATCCGTTGTGTTGATGATGCCCATTGTACCCGGGGCGCAAGAGCTCGACGCTGTTCCGTGGGCATATTTCTTTCATACATGGCGATGGGCCTTATACATCGTCGGCATCGTCTGTGCCGCCTACGGCGCCTATCAATGCTGGCGTCAGGGCCGTTGGTATGGGCGGACGACCATGGTGGTGGCCACACTCATAGCAACGGTCATCCATGTTCTGGTTGCCACGAAGATGTCTGCCGAGGCCATGTTCAACGAGCCCGACACCGTCGTCCGTGAGCAGTTGCGCGATGGGCGTCTGAGCGACGAAGGCGTCATGGTCGTCGAGCGCAACGGCGTTGTTGCCGTCTATCCCATCGACCTGCTTGCCCATCATCACAAGCTTATTGACACGGTAGGGGGCCAGGCGGTCCTGATAACGTACTGCACGATGTGTCATACGGGACGTGTGTTCTCGCCGATCGTCGACGGTCGTATCGAGACGTTCCGTCTTGTTGGGGCTAACTACTACAATGCCATGTTCGAGGATGCGACCACAGGATCGTGGTGGTATCAGGCCACGGGCGAGTGCGTTGCCGGACCTCGTGCAGGCATGGTACTTGCCGACCTGCCGTACGAGCAGATCGACCTGCGTGATGTGCCGCGTCGTTACGAGCAGGCCTATCAGCGTGGACTTGTGTCGATCATGCGGCCCGACCCCTCGACAGGCGCTCGCGCCGACTGGTCGAAGGGTTTTTCGATGAAGACCGGCGACCAAGGAGATTCGCTCACCATGCGAACGATGGTCCTTGGCATTGCCACACCGCAGATCACGATTGCCTATCCCGTCCGCGAACTCTGTAGTCGTCAGAACGCTGACTCGGTCTTCACCGACACTGTGCAGGGACGCATCGTCGCCATCACCGGCAACTCATGCCGCGGCAACGGCTATCGCGTCAGCGTCGACGGCCGTGCCGTGCAGCACCACGCCGACGCGTGGCATGCCTGGAAGAAGTTCCATCCCACGACGGTGCTGCGGCGGCTGTAAGGCGGGCGGTGCTGCGTCACGTACATGCCACGTCCCGTGATTAGGCGTCAAATGCCATATGCCTTGCGGATCATGCCAAAGAAGGCATTGTCGGATAGCAGCTTCCGCAGACGCAGCAGCATTGGAGCAGGATTGCCAACGGGATAGCGCAGCTTGTTGCTCGTGTCTGTTGATGCGGCGACGATCACCTTAGCAACGATGCTTGGATCAACGGCATCCTTCAGTGCTTTGGTTGCTGCAGCGGTGAACTTCTGTACGAATGGAGCATAAGCGTTTGGCTCGCTGGGGAAGATCATTTCCGCGCTGCGACCTGAAAACTCCGTCTTGATCAGTCCAGGCTCGATGAGTTTCAGTCGAATGTTCAGGTCCTTGAGCTCATAGTGCAGCGACTCGCTGAATCCCTCGACGGCCCATTTCGTGGCGTGATAGGGAGCATACAGCGGAAAGGTCATCCTGCCGCCCATGCTGGAGATCTGGACGATCGTACCACCGCCGCGTGTGCGCATGTGTGTGATCGCTTCGCGGGTTACGCGCATCAGTCCGAGCACGTTCGTCGCAAACTGCCGTTCGAGTGCCTCGTCTGTGATCGCCTCGAAGACGCCTGCAAGACCGTAGCCAGCGTTGTTCACGACCACGTCGATGCCCCCGAAATCACGCGTGACGTCGCGGAAGGCATTCGTGACAGATGTCTGATCTGTCACATCCAATTGATACAGGCGAATGCCGCGGAGTTTCTTGAGGTCGGCACCCGATTCGATGGTGCGCATCGTTGCGGCGACATTCCATCCGGCTTGTGAAAACAGCGTTGCCGCAGCCTTGCCGATCCCGCTGTTCGATCCCGTGATAAGTACTGTCTTTGCTGCCATGACTGATCTGCCTTTGATGTGCTTGAGAAAAGAATCGTTGGAACTCTTCGAACCTACAGCGATATTCGCCTATGTGTCAACCTTAGAGCATAGTCTATGGTTGACGAATAGTTATCCACAGGCAACAACGTCAATGCTGATCAACGAGCTGGCAAAACGCGCGGGCGTAAGCGTCCACACAATTCGGTTCTATGAACGATACGGGCTTGTTCGCGGTCATCGCGATCCGACAATCACCTCGAATAACTACCTGCATTACGACGAGGAATCTGTAGATCGTCTGGAACTCATTCTTGACGCCAAGTCTGCTGGATTTACGCTGCAGGAGATCAGCGAGATCATTGATGCGTGGTATAAAGACACGTACACGAAGCG
>VFFB01000059.1 GCA_018882585.1 Candidatus Kapaibacterium sp. | reverse complement strand
CCAAGACCGACCTCCCCTGCCCCCTGCATCACACAAAAGTTGCAGGATCTTGTGATCCGCTGGGGGACAGAGGATTCAACGGGACGGGTGCAGGCCTACGAGATGAATACCCGTGGCGAGATCTTTGATCTCTCGGCGGCAAGCGGAGTCAAAGCAGAACCGCGCTACGTAACACACCTGGAGTTTCCTACGTACTGCGAGCGCGCGGCCGCCATCAAGGACGCATTTCTGCAAACGCAGGCCATGAATGTACGCGGCTCCAGAGCGCGGTTCATGGAGTATGTGAATCCTGCGTCGGACGTATATTTACGCGTGACATGGAACCCTGACCTCTCGACCTTTCAGAGTCGATACTTCAGGACCGAATTCGATGCAATCATGGCTCACGTCCCGACGGACTGACCGCACGTACATGAAGATCCTCATCGTCGACGATAACCGCGATTACTGTGCAACCATTGCAGACGTCGTGCAGCGCCAAGGCTGGGAAACCGAAACGCGGTACAGTCCCGAGTCTGCCACGGCCTACCTGCAGTCCTCGGCACGCGATGTCGCGCTCATGCTGCTCGATATCGAGTTTGGCAGTGAGTCGTCCAAGACCGGAATCGACATGCTCGAGACGTCCGTCAGGCAGTTTCCGTCAGTTCCCGTCATCATGATCTCCGGCAAGGGCACGATCGAGGTCGCCGTCAAGGCCACAAAGCTCGGTGCCCTGAACTTCATAGATAAGTCGACCCTGAGCAATGATCGGCTTGTCGAGGTGCTTTCAAGCGCCATGAAGAGCGTGTCGGCCGATCGCACGAACGAGGAACTGCGCAAGCATATCGAAGCGCAAGGTATCATCGGACGCAGTAGCGTGATGATGGACGTGGCCGACAAGATCCTGCGCTATGGCCGCACCGATCTGAATGTCCTGATCACCGGCGAAACGGGTACCGGCAAGAAACTCGTGGCCAATGCCCTGCACAACGTCAGCAAGCGTTCCAAGTATCCCTTCATCACCGTCGATATTCCCAACATCCCGCGCGACCTGTTCCAGAGCGAACTGTTCGGCCATATGAAGGGTGCCTTCTCGGGTGCCATGGAAACGAAGCGCGGACTCTTCCATCAGGCACATCGCGGTACGCTGTTCATGGACGAGATCGGCGACATGCCCCTGGAGCTGCAAGCCAACCTGCTGCTGCCCATGGAACAGAAGCAGGTACGTCGTGTTGGTTCGGTCGAGACCGAAGATGTCGACATCCGCTTTGTTTCGGCAACAGACCGCGACCTGATCAGCGGCATGAGCGAAGGCCGATTCCGAGAGCAGCTCTATCACCGTCTTCGAGAGTGCGAGATCTACATCCCCTCGCTGCGTGAACGCCGCGAAGACATTCCGCTGATCGTCGAGCACTACGTTGCCAAGCACAACCGCGAAATGGGCGATGCCAAATCAATGGCACCCGGTACCATGGAATACCTTACCCAGTACCACTGGCCCGGTAATGTACGTGAACTTGCCAGCGTGATGCGGGTGGCGTTGCAGACATCATCATCCGACGAGCTGGGCGTTTCCGACCTTCACCGCATTCTTACGCGGGGCACGTCCTTCGCCCCCGTCATTGTAGGGGGCAGCGCCTCACCGCAGGCCGCTTCGCGTCCTGCCGAGCCGGCGACGGCTGATGCTACCGTCCTGTCGGACGATCGCTCGCTGAAGGACGACCTTGCGGCCGTCGATAAGCTGAAGATCGAGAAGACGCTCGAGCGCATGACCGGCAATGTCAGCAAGGCTGCTGCCGTCCTGGGCGTCAGCCGCGAGACCCTGCACAATAAGATCCGCAAGTACGGGATCGACGTGCAGACATTTCGCAGCCGATAAGTTCTACGACGTAACGCCTATAGTCCGATCGACGTAGCCGTCGATCTACTCGCTGCGCAGCAGCGTCAACCGCGAAAGCAGTGCCGCCCGAGCAACATCGTGCACGCGGATCCATGCAACGTTGTGCGGCAACAGCATGGCATGGGCCAGCATGGTGGCTTCGTCGCGATCAGCCGCACGATCTATGCCTGTGAGAGCACCCAGGAATCGCTTGCGCGAAATGCCCAGGACCTGACCATCGGCAAGATCGTTGAAGCGCGACAGGTTGCGCAGGAGCGCAACGTTGTGGTCGAGGGTCTTACCAAAGCCAATGCCGACGTCGACAAGGACGCTTGGTACGCCGGCTGCGCGCGCGGCATGCACGCGCTCGCGTAGGAAGTGGTACACGTCGGCCACTACGTCGTCGTAGTGCGGCGCATCCTGCATGGTACGCGGCTGGCCTTGCATGTGCATCAGGATAAGGGGCACGCCTAGCGAAGCGGCCGCATCGAGCATGCGTGCGTCGTGACGTCCGGCCGACACGTCGTTGATGACGTTGGCACCGACGCGGATCGCAGCCTCGGCCACGTCGGCCTTCATCGTGTCGATGCTGATGGGGATCGCCTCGTTATGGCGACGAATGCCTTCGATCACGGGGATCACGCGACGACGTTCTTCTTCGGCGTCTACCCCAGTTGCGCCGGGGCGCGTGCTCTCGCCGCCGATGTCCAGCATGTGGGCACCTGCGTCGATGCAACGCAGCGCGTGATCCACTGCCCCCTGCGAAGAATTGAATTGTCCGCCGTCAGAGAACGAGTCAGGAGTGACGTTCACCACGGCCATGATGCGGGGTGCCGTCATGCGTCAACGAAGTCCCGGAACACGTCATGCAGTCGCTGTTGCGTCGTCTGTGTTGGCGGCACCAGCGGCAAACGATACGTGGGCTGCATATGCCCAAGCATGTGCATGATCCATTTGACGGGGATGGGATTCGATTCGAAGAAGTTTGCGCTGTAGAACGGCATCAGACGATACTGTTCTGCACGTGCCGTGTCGAGATCGCCGCGCAAGGCCGCATGGATGAGTCGACCGTATCGTTTGGGCGCATAGTTCGAGATCACGGCGATGACGCCAACGCCACCGCAGGCAATGATGGGCAGTGCCAGCGAGTCATCGCCGGCAAGCACACAGAAATGGTCGGGCGCGTCACGCATGATCTCGCACATCTGCTCGATGTTGGCCGATGCTTCCTTGGTGGCCACCACGTTCGGACATGCACGGGCAATGGCAAGCTGCGTAGCGGGCGTCATGTTTGTACCCGTACGGCCGGGAACGTTGTACAGGATAACTGGCAGCGACGTACTGTCGGCCACGGCGCGATAATGGGCGATCTGTCCATCGGGCGTCGGCTTGTTGTAGTACGGCGTCACGACCAGCGCGCCCTGCACGCCGCAAGCGGCGGCACGGGCCGTCAGATCGACGGTGCCGCGCGTGTCGTTCGTACCTGTTCCCGCGATGATGGGGATGCGGCCATTGACGCGCTCGACAGCGAAGGACCATAGTTGCTCTTTTTCAGCCGTGGTCGTGGTGGCTCCTTCGCCCGTCGATCCGGTCACGACGATGCCGTCAACGCCGGCGGCCAGCTGCAGATCGATAAGACGACCGAAGGCTGCAAGATCAAGATCGCCATCGCTCGTAAACGGAGTTACGATGGCGGTATACAATCCACGGAATCCCATGGCAGACCCTTAGAGTTTTGCGGAACGGCGCTTCACAATATACTCGCGCAGCGCTTCATCGAAGGGCCGGTCCGTGGTGATGCGAGTGTAATCGATGTTCTGATCGTAGCAACCGCGCTTCATGCGCTGACAGAATGCGTCGACAGCCTCGGCGTAGCTGCGCTGCAGCAGCACCGGTTGCGTGGTGATCTCCTGGCCAGTTTCCATATCTCGCAGGACGGCTGCATTTCCCAGGTTGAAATCAACCTCTCGAGGGTCCATGATGTGAAACACCAGCACCTCATGCCCCTCGTGACGGAAATGTCGCAGGGCATGCAGGATGGCATCAGCATCGTCGAACAGGTCACTGATCAGCACCACAAGGCCTCGGCGCCCAAGTCGCTCAGCAAGGGCATGGACGGCCGCGGCCGTGCCCGTCGTCCTGCTGGGCGTCACATGCTCGAGCGTACGCATCAGCTCGTGTGCGTACGACATCTTCGACCGTGGCGGCAGATAGGTGTCGAGTGTCTCGGAGTACAGCGCCAGTCCTACGGCGTCACGCTGATGCAGGAGCAGGTAGCTGAGCGATGCGGCAAGGTATGTCGCATACTGGAACTTCGAGATGTTGCCCGGCGAGGCATAGGCCATTGATGCGCTGGTATCAACGGCGATCACACAGCGGACGTTTGTTTCGTCTTCGAACTGCTTGACGTAGAACCTGTCCGACCTGCCGTAGATCCGCCAGTCGATATGCTTCAGTTCGTCGCCGTGGCGGTACTGCCGATGTTCCTTGAACTCGGCGCTGAAGCCGTGGAACGGCGAGCGGTGCATGCCGGTGATGAAACCTTCGACGACAAGGCGGGCGCGGAGCTCCATGGAGGAGAGTCCGGCAACGACGTCAGGGCGAAGAGATGTGAGCGTTTGCTGCATGTGATCCTCGGTGGGCTACCGACGATCACGCCTCTTCGATGTTGCGGCTATCGTGATACGTCGAGTGTAGCAGTGCAAATCTCACAAGTCCTGCGGCATTATTCACACCTAACTTATCCATGATGCGTGCCCGGTGTGTTTCGACGGTGCGCGGACTGATGAAAAGCTTCTTGGCAATGTCCTGGCTGGTGAGACCCTTGGCCACGAGGCCGACGATCTCCTCTTCCCGTTTGGTAAGGCCCACGCTGGGTTCGACGTCCATTTCGCGGCGTTTACCTTCGAGCCGCTCCGTGATGGCCTTGCTGAAGACGCGCTCTCCCAGGATGACCGTGCGGATCGCATCGACAAGGTCATGGGCTCCGACGTCCTTGGCAAGATATCCGTCGGCTCCGGCGAACATGGCACGTTCGACCTGACGCTCGTCTTCCATCGAGCTGAGCATGATCACGAACGTGTCCGGCGACTCGGCCTTCACACGTTGGGTGACTTCGATGCCGCTCATGCCGGGCATCATCACATCCATCAGGATAACGTTGGGATGCATCGTCCGGGCCAGGTCAATGGTCTGTTGACCGTTCGACGCCTCGGCGCAGATCTCGATATCGTTCGCCGTCGACAGTAGACGGCGGATACCGATGCGTGTGATCTCATGGTCATCGGCAATGAGCACCCGGATGGGATGTGCAGAGCGTAGGTTCATGGCAGTTGGTTTCCTCTGATGCGTGAATATCGTGACCCGAGCAACCTACACACACGCTGTGGAAAACGAGTCAGTAGAACTACGCTACAATGCCGAGTTCTGTCTTGACGCGCGCAAGATCCTGCAGCCACACGTCGGCCGACGCGTCGCTGGGCATGCGCCAATCGGCGCGAGGCGACAATACAACGCTGCCAACTTTGACGCCATCCGGAAGGCATGACCGCTTGAATTGCTGCGAGAAAAATCGTCGCAGGAAGATGCCGAGCCAATGACATATCTCGGCCGACGAATACCGCTCACCGTGGGCGATCATCGCCAAGGCTATGATCTTGGGAACGGTGGCATGTTGACGCACAATGTGATACAGAAAGAAGTCGTGCAGCTCATACGGTCCAACCACGTCTTCCGTCCGTTGTACGATGCCCCCTTCTCCGTCATGTGGCAGCAGCTCCGGCGAAATGGGCGTATCAAGGATATCGTGCAGAATGGGTCCGGCCGCAGCATGATGATCGGCATACCACTCGATCAGATAGCGAACGAGCGTCTTGGGTACGCCGGCATTGACGGCATACATGCTCATATGATCGGCATTATAGGTACACCAGCCCAGGGCAAGTTCGCTCAGATCGCCCGTGCCGATCACAAGACCATTGACCTTGTTGGCAACGTCCATCAGGATCTGCGTACGTTCTCTGGCCTGAGCATTCTCGAACACAACGTCGTGTGTGCTATGATCGTGGCCGATATCGTCGAAATGCTGCTTTACGGCCTGCGTGATATCAACCGTTTGGAAGGTCGTACCAAGGGCTCCAGACAAGAGCTCGGCATTCGTTCGTGTGCGGGGCGTCGTTCCGAAACCTGGCATCGTGATCGTCAGGACATCACTTGCAGGTCGACCAAGCAATGCACACGCATCGATGCAGACAAGGAGTGCAAGGGTCGAGTCAAGACCGCCAGACAGGCCAAGGACCATCTTTGCAGCCTTGGAGCGCTCCATACGTACGGCAAGACCGAGTGCCTGCAGACGCAGTATCTCTCTGCATCGGGCGTCTCGGTCCTCATGCTCGATCGGAACAAAGGGGCGTTGCGGCACACTGCGTCGCAGCGACGTCCGAACGGCCGGCGTCAGATGAAAGGCAATGCGGCGAAAGGCGCGCGGAGGCCGCTCCTGTCTGTTCGACGTTGCAAACTGTCGTTCTGCGATCAGTCTGTCCAGATCGATATCTGCGTACGACAGTGTAGGCTCGTAGCGCAAGCGTTCGGACTGGAGCAACAGCTCGCCTGCTTCGGCGATCAGCTGATGGCCGCCATAGACGACGTCGGTTGTGCTCTCCCAAGGTCCGGCCGACGTGTACGCATAGGCCGTATACGTTCGTGCAGACTGTTGCGTAACAAGGTCGCGCCGATAGGCGGCCTTGCCGACGACATCATTGCTGGCGGACGGATTGACGATGATGGTGGCACCGGCAATGGCCATCTCGGAGCTTGGAGGAATAACGCTCCAGAGATCCTCGCACACTTCGACGCCTAGGATGAGCCGAGGGTCATTGGCATCGACGAACAGAAGATCCGTACCGATGGGCACCTCTGTACCCCGTACCCACACCGTGGTTGTCTCGAGATCGCGACCACTGGCAAACCAGCGTGTATCGTAGTACTCTTGACCTGTGGGCAGGAACGTCTTCGGAACAAGACCACAAATGGCACCGGCGTGGACCACAGCGGCAACGTTCATGAGACGTCCCGCAACCTGCAAGGGCAGGCCTACGATGACGACAGGAGCGTTCGACGCTGTCCACGCGCGCACCCTCTCGAGTCCGTCCACAGCAGCATCCAGCAGGGACTGCTGCAAGAACAGATCGGCACAGGTGTAGCCGGTCAGGCTCAGCTCGGGCATGACAATAATGTCAACGCCGAGCTGAACGCATTCATCGCATTGCGAAAGGATGTTGCCAACGTTCGTGCCCACGTCGGCAGGCCGGACTACCGGTGTACAGGTAGCAACACGGCGATAGCCGAGCGTGGCAAGCAACGTCTGCTGCATCGCAATCAGCGCGGGGCGACGATACCCTTCAGCGTGCGCCGAAGTTTGTCGAGGCCCGACGTCTCTTGGAAGAACTTGTCGTCGACCGATGCAACGATGCGCTGAGCCTTCTTCAGCAGGGCGGCCCCGGCCTTCGTCAGCACGAGCGACTTTGCACGCGAGTCCGACGGGTGGTCGCGACGATCCAGCAGTCCGCGCTCTTCGAGGACACGGACGGCTTTCGACATCATCATGACGTCATTCTCGGTGTAGGTGCTCAGGCGCGCCTGCGTAACAGGTTTTCCGTCTGCAAGCAGCTCCTGGATCCCGGCAAGCAGTGCTACCTGCGTGTACGTAAGATCGAGAGGCTGCAGCTCAACGTTGACCGCACGGGTCCAACGATGTGCAACGCGGGTGAAGAGAGAGCCCGCGGTTGCGGGCTCGTGGGAGTTGTGTGTAGGTGTTTTCATGTTGCTGTGGCAATTTACGAAACCGTTGACGATGCTGTGAGCATGCGATTGTACGATGATCGCTGTGGTGATGAAATGCGTACTAGTACCCGTTTTCATCATCGGGACGACTATCAACGATGAACGCCGTCGGGAAATCCCGACGGCGTTCCGTCAACTGAGCTATGGTTGCTGCGATTAGAAGGTATACGTCAACCTTCCTTGGATCATACGTCCGATGGCAGCTGCACCGATGAACTGCTGCACCTGATGATCAAGGATATTGGTAGCGGACACGTTCAGGCTCAGACCATCAACACCGGGGATGGCATACTGCACCATCAGATCGACCAGGTTGTAGGCCATTACATCGCCAATGTAAACGCCCGAGTTCATGCGGAAGGCATCTACCCAGCGCCATTGCAGACCAACGTTCAGACCTAGGTCGGCATTGCGGTGCATCAGGCCGAGCGATGACTTGTACTGCGGGGCGTTCAGCGCGATCGTGTCCGATCCTGCGTCGACACCAAGGTCCTCACCGGCGAACACGTTCTGGCTGATCCACGACGCCGAACCCGAAAGCGACCAGCTGGGCGAAAGCTCGTACGTGAAGGCAGCGTCGCTACCGAAGTACGAGAGCTCGCCGTAGTTGCGGTATGCAAGGAGTACATCACCCTTGTGCGGCGTTTCGTTCGGAGAGGCCGTACCGACGGGAACCTGTGCATATGCTCCGCCGATCAACGCCGAATACTGCGTTGCGGCTGCTTCTGCCTGTGCTTCCGGAAGGCCCTGACCTTGCAGTGCCCCCTTGAGCAGCGGCTTGAGATATGCCGTTACCGTAGCAGCGTCCATGAAGACGTTCGGCGTGACCACCTTGAGCGGAGACACGAAGTCCGTCACGGTTGAATGGTAGACGTCGAGTGAGAAGCGGAGCTTGTCCGTGAGTTTGCCTTGATAGCCAAGCTCGATCGTTTGCGTATTGGTCTGACGCAGCTTCGAAACATCCTTGAGACTGTCGGGATCGAGCGGAATGAATCGCTCGGCAGGCGTGCGTGCGCTCGGGTTGAGCATGGCAAGGTTACCCTTGACGTTCGAAGGCACAGGGATGGTCGTCAGGAAGGGACGCAGCAGCGGCCGCAGGTTGTCCGGCGCAGCTGCTTCGAGCTGCGGCAGAATGACCTGCGTCACAACCTGCCAGATACCGCCGGCAGCAGCGTTGTTGACGCCCAACCAATTGGGCGTGGGAGTATTGCGCGCGGGATCAAACTGCGAGATGAAGTTCACCACACCGCCCGTGCGGTTGAAGGTGTATCCATTCTGGCCGGCAGAAGCACCCCATACGCCAACAGCCCAAGCCGGATTTGCAGCACTCAGACCGAAGGCATCCTTACGGCTGAGGAGGTCCAGGAAGAGGTCGTTCGTACCAGGATTGCTGAAGGCCGTGTTGTAGGTGGCACGAACCGACGAGTTATCGTCGAGCTTGTACAGCAGAGCAACGCGTGGCGACATGACCATCTCGCCGATCACGGAGTGCTGGTCTACACGGATGGCCGCCAGTGCCGACAGGCTGGAGGTAAGTTTAAGGTCGGCTTGCAGATACCCACCGACTTCGGTGTAGTTGTCGTTTTCTTCGTTCACACCATTGATGGTTGAATCCGTAACGGGATTTGTGGCGAAGAGGTCGGCGCCATACGTCAGGCGGAAATCATCACTCACACGGTAGGCATGCTGAATGCGACCACCCATGAGCGTCGACTTATCGACGATCGGATTGCCTGTGCGCAGGAAGAACGTCTCGCCGGCATCGCTCATGTTGGTGAAGGCTTGCACGAAAAGATCGCCCGACGTCAGCTGAAGGTTAGCATACGTATACTGCCAGTTCCGTCCGTTGGCAGCGCCAAGGCCCGTCATTTCGATCGTGTTGATCGACTGCGACACCCCGGCGTTCAGTTGGATGAGCGTGTTGTCGCTAAGCTGGTAGTACACACCGGCGTCGGTGTTGAATCGCTCATGCGTGTTCTTGCGGTTACCGATCTTCAGGGTATCGGGATTGACACCAGGCGCTGCAAGTGCCGCCGCGCGTGCTGCCTGCTCGTCAGCATCCACGAACACCCAGTCGTCGGCCGAGAAGTACTGACCGGTGATCTTGTAACCGAAGTTATCACCAATGGTGCCGGCGTGGCGCAGACCGACGTTCATCAGCGAGCGCTCGCCACCGGCTACGAAAACAGTTGTACCCTTGGATGCAAAGGGCGACCGTGTAATGATGTTCAGCACACCCTGCGACGCATTCGGGCCATACAGGGCCGATCCCGGACCGCGCACAAGTTCCATCCGCTCAATGTCTTCATTCGAAGCCGGAACGAAATAGCCGATGTTCACGCGAAGGCTGGGCACACCCGCCGGACGATAGTCTGTCAGCGTCATCAGCGAGCCGCTGAACACGTTGTTGAAACCACGAACGCTGACGTTCTGCTGTGCGATACCGGTCTGCGAAAAGTCGATGCCGGCAAGACCACGGAGATGCTCCACCGGCGTGTTCTTCGGTGCCTCGCGGATCGTGCGCGGTTCCACCACGGTAACCGATGCGGGCGCTTCCGAAGCCTTCTGCACCGTACGTGAGGCGGTAACAACGGTCACGTCCATATCGATTGCCGTTTCCTGCAGCGCAACGTCCAAGGTTGTCGGACCACTAACCTTCACATTCTCGTTCACACTCTTCTGGTAGCCCACACACGTCACGATGACTGTATAGGTTCCGTCGGCAATCCCCTTTACTGTATAGCGGCCACGAGAATCAGTGAATGCGCCTTTGACATTCGTACCGCCGTCGACCTTGACAGCTGCGCCAACGACTGACTTGCCGCCATTGTCGGTAACACGACCTGACAATGCCTGGGCAAGTACCTCAGCCGAAGAAAACAGTGTTGCAAGAAGCATGACAGCCGCAACACGTCGTAGCATGGTCATAGTGACCCTCCTGAATGATGAGTGGATTCGCGAGAGATATCTCTGAAAAAGACCTGTCGATGCTGACATGGCACAAGACCGGCATGGACGGTAAGCCGACTGGACTGTTCGTTCCGGTCGTCGATCCACGAGGTGGTGACGTCGCCCATCTGTGACATCAGCCGATGAAACTGTTCGTATGCCGCAAGCCCCACCTTCGTACGTCGCATGTGCGGAAGAACGCCGGCAACGCTCACGTGCATGTGACGCGTTGTCCGCGCGGCGACGAAGAGCCATAGCCGTTGCATCCATATAGGAAGTCGAAGCACGAACGGCGGCACACGGCGGACATCACGGTGGACGATGACGCCTCCAACCGATACGCCCCCATGCTGTGCCATGATGATGCCCTTAGGCAGTGCCACCGGGAGGTAGGTACGCATCAGATCGAACGACGAAGCCCCCGGCCCTGTGTGCCACGGCAGGGTGCGGAACGACGCGTCGACAACGCCGATCATTCGACGGATGATACGATACATAGAGGTCCACGTCCCTACGGTCACATTCTCACAGGACGTTCGCCGCTTTGGCGGCGCGGGCGCATTGCCCCCTATCCGTGCGTTGATATGTCCCGTAACGACGGGAACATAACCACGGCGTACGAATGAATCAACGATTTCCGGCGGAGGCTGTGCGATGTGGATACTATCCACGGCTATTATTGATTCGGTGACCACTCCATCCGTGATGAATGCATAGGCACCGACAGGGCCCTTGACCCCTACAGCACAAGTTGCGAGGGCCCACTGCTCTACGTCATCAAGTGCGGTATCAAACCACGTTGCACGACCGTTTGATCGCACGTCGATCAGACAGGCAACGTTGTCTCGGATGGCAACTACATAGGCACCACACACGATGCCGTTCGCACGCACGATGGTGAAACGCGGCGTCGCCCCGATCTGAAAACTTGAGCCGGGACGGTAAAGCCAGGAAGGCGGGATCAGAACGTCCCACGGACGCGCAAGCCCTGAGCGACGAACGGTTCGGCACCAATCGTCGTAGGTGGTATGGTCAAGCTGCACGTCAACGTCCCATGCAATGGTACGCAGAAAAGTAACGCTGTCAGGGGGCAATGATAGCAGCTTGCCGGGCTTGCATCATGGCTTGAGCCTCACGAACGGCCTGCAGCGTCAACTGGTCACCCGGCTGTTTGCGCAGTGCCACGGCATAATCGGCGAGCGCCAGCTCGGGCTGGCCACTCAGACTGTACGAAGCTCCGCGTGCCCGATAGACCTGGTAATCGACATCACCCTGGGCGATGGCCGTACTAAATGCGTTGATGGCTTCGGCATGTCGAGAAAGCCGTTGCAGTACGACGCCGTATGCGCGATAGCTATCCGGATGCGTAACCTTTGCTCGCGACAGCACGGCAAGATCGGCCGCTCCCTTCTCGAGTTGATTGGTCTTGATGTAATGAATGCCCCGATTGCTGTACGCATACAGAGCACCACGCTTGATCACGACATCGTTACCACCCACGTTGCTGAACTCGTACGGATACTGGTCGATCACGCCTGTCCAGAGCGTTTCTGAGTTTTCCCAAACGCGGATGCGGTCGGCCGTCAGCAATCCAAGGAAGACACCGACAGCTGCAACAGACACAAGGACTGTCGAGGCCGATCGCACGCGAGCAGCAATGTGGTGGACGCCCAGGCCAAGCAGAATGAAGAAACCGAGGTACGGTATGTAGGTGTACCGATCCGCCATGGATGCTCCACCTACCGAGATAACCTGTAACACAAGCGATGCCGTGATCAGGTACAGGGCAACGCCGAACGCAATGGTGTTCCAAACTGGTGTACGCCAACGATACCACGCAAGAAGCGTACCGATGATGGCCATAAGGACAACTCCTGCTCCGACGTACATGAATGCCGGCACGTTCCCCGGCATGAGCTCGCTGGGATAGGGATAGAAGGCAGACATGTTGACAGGTAGCAACAGCTTGTACGCGTACTGCAAAACGCCATATCCCGCAAACGCCAGTCGGTCCACAAGCGAGTACGTCGAGGCGTCAACAAGCCCCGTTGATGTGGATGATTGGATCGAGAAGGTTAGGACACCGAAGTACAATGAGATGCCAAAGAGCGGCAGCTTCTCGATCCACGGTCGAGCTGTCGTAAGCGACATACGCCCCAGGTAGGCATCAACAGCAAGCAGCACGACAGGTAGTGTGACGGCCATGGGTTTCGACCAGCATGACAGGACGAACAGAACGATCGTGACTGCGTAGGACACCCACGACAGTGACGTTGTGTACCGCAAATACGATATGCATGCCAGCAGATAGAAGAAGGCGTACAACACGTCCTTTCTTGCTGATGCCCAGGCAACACTCTCGACATGCATCGGATGCACGGCAAACAACATTGCTACGGTCAACGCCATTGGCACACTGCCACCAAAGAGCATGTAGATCATGATGAACACAAACACGGCATTGAGTACATGCAGTGCAAGGTTGGTCTGCATGAACGGACGCATCGTCTGACCGCCACGGTCAATATCCATCGCCAGCGACAGCATCGTTAGCGGATGATAGTTCGCAGAGACGTGCGTTTCGGTGTCAAACATTCGCGTGATGTTCTTACCCTTGACGGACTGTACCAGCGGCTGCTCGGTGATGTAGTCGTCATCATCCCAGTTCACGAACTGTTTATCGACGTCGAAGATTGGCTGATAGGACAGGACCGTCAGCACGATAATGAACAGAACCGACGCAATGATGCGCGGGTCGCGCCAATCTCGCTGACGGCGCGTTGCGGTTGATTTCGTTCGTGATCCCATGCGATGAGCGGGCGGTTAGAGATTAGCTCGGCAGCAGATTGGACAACAAGATCGACATTCAGATCCGAATTGCGACACGGTAGCCTTGCATCACGATGTATGCGGCAAGCAACCGAGTGTCCGTACCAAGTATCTCGCACATAGCCTACCAAGGCAGATGTCTCTGCTCCTTCGTTTCGCCGCTGAATGACCATCCGGCCAGGGCTGGAGCGACAAGTTATTTGGCGGGACCACGTGCCGAACGTGTCATTTTGAGTCGAGCCATGGATAAAGAATCCGAAGGACGCATCTTCAGCGCCTGAAGGAAGTCACGTTCCGCTTCGTCGTATCTACCGATGTACATGTAAGAAGTACCTCGACCTCGGTAAAGATCGAACTTCCTGTCACCTAGGCGCATTGCCTCGGTGAATGCATCGACAGCCTCGGCATGGCGTGAAAGCATCCGAAGTGCGGATGCATACGTGCGATAGACAATCGCTGTCTTGACTTTCGCACGAAGCAGAACCTCGACGTCCGCAAGAGCCTTCGCAAACTGGTCAAGGTCGTAGATATAGTGCTGCGCCCTATTCAGATAGGCCGCCGCAACGCCATGTCGCACAATGATCTCAGTTCCACTTTCCACCCGGAACTCATACGGATACTGCCGAATCACGTCTGACCATAACGTATCCGAGTTGGACCAAACCCCAATACGTTGGTTGCTTTGGAACGCGAATGCGCAACTCACGAGTACAATCAAACCATAACAAACGGCCTCGACACGGAATCTGCTCGCAACCTTATGCAGGAGCCATCCGAGGATGGCGAAGAGACCAATGAAGGGGACGTAGGTGTAACGGTCTGCATACGCAGCTCCGCCGACGCCAACGATTTGCAGTACGATAGAAATCGTCACGATAAAGAATGCCAATCCAAAGACCACTGCATTCAGGGTGGGTGACGCACGCCGACGCCATGCAATAATGACCGCAAGAATAGAAAGCGTGACAAGGAACGCCGAGCCGGCAACGCTAGGGGGAATGTGTTCCGGCGTCATTCCTTCGGGATACGGATAGAACGCAGATAGGTTTGCAGGAATGAAGAGTTTTTGGACGTACTGCAC
>VFFB01000058.1 GCA_018882585.1 Candidatus Kapaibacterium sp. | reverse complement strand
TATGTCGAGGCCACGGCGCTGATGCAGTATGCGTCCGCCCATGACCGTGTGATCCAGGTAGGCCACGTAGAACGCTTCAATCCGGCCATTCATGCCGTTGCCGAGATGGACGTACGCCCGGTCTTTATCGAAGCGCATCGCCTTGCCCCGTTCAAGCCACGGGCGATCGACGTGAGTGTGGTGCATGACCTGATGATCCACGACATCGACCTGCTGCTGTGGCTAACGCGCAGCAGCGTCGTGAAGGTCGAAGCCACGGGCGTGGCCGTGCTGACGCAGACGCCCGATATCTGCAATGCGCGGTTGACATTTGCCAACGGCTGTGTGGCCAACATCACGGCATCACGCATCTCGGCAAAACCAATGCGAAAGCTGCGGTTCTTTCAACGCGACAGCTACATGTCGCTCGACCTTGGCGCGCCCTCGGTGGAACTCTATCGCCTTATCGAAGGCTCGGCCTTCGAGCACTCGCATCAGGTACCGCTGGGAACGATCAGCACGGCACACGGCGACCGCGTGATCGTACACGACACACCCGAGGTGCCGGCGCGCAACGCGATCGCCGACGAACAACGGGCCTTTCTTGCAAGCATTACCACGGGTGCCGACGCGGCAGTTACCCTGCAGGACGGCGCCGAGGCCGTACGCATCGCCGAACTCATCGAGCATACGGCTGCGGCCACGTCGATCACCTGAAGCTTCTTCATTATCTGTGCTGTCCATTGTGAATCACCGCCCCCTGACATCTCCGCTGACGTGCGTTCTCCTTGCATTGGGAGTCGTTGTAATGGATGTGGCTGCGCAGACCGAGTCCATGGACTACGGCCGGATCGGTTTTGCCGCGGTGATCACGCCGTTGGTGACGGACTATCAATGCGTTGGCATCAATCCGGCGAATCTTGGATTCCAGCCCGTAACCGAGGTATACAAGCTCTCGACGCCGCTCACAACCGGCATCACCCGCAAGCGCCGCTCCTGGTCGATCGGCATTGGCGAAGCAGCATTCTCCGTTAACAGTGATGCACTTGCACGTCCGGACCTGCTTGATGCGCTGACGCAGACGACGTCGACCACGTTCAGCCGCCAGGATCAGCTGAAGGCGGCCGAGGCATTCGCCAACAAAGGTCTGCGCTTTTCCGTTGAGGGGCTTGGCCTTGGCCTTGCCTATCAGTCCCAGTGGTGGGGCGGCATTGCTTTGACTGTGCGTGAGAAAGTATCTGGCAGTTTCATGTTTAACGAGTCGGCTGCCAAGCTGGCATTTCAAGGTAGATACTTTGAATACTTCGACAGCGTAGGGGTGAATTGGCGCGGTGATTCTGTTGGATATGCCAGGAATCCACAGCGATTTTCGACGCTGTTCAATGGTACAAGACTCGGCATGAACTGGTATCGAGAGTTTGCGCTGTCATATGGCGTTCGGCTTGTAAAATCTGAAGGTGTTGATGTTTACGTGGGAGCCTCTGCGAAGTACCTGACAGGGTATGCCTTCCTTGATGCCGAAGTACGGAGCGGTGCGCTTGTTGCACGATCGGCACTGAGTCCATTGTTCGACATCGATTACGGCAATGCAATAACGCCGTCGCGCATCGAAGGGAATGCCTTCGTTCCCGTTGGCCAAGGATTCGGCTTTGATGTAGGGCTGACCGTGCGGGCTGGCGAGAAGCTGACGGTTGCTGCCTCCGTGGTCGACATTGGCTACATTCGGTGGGATGGCAACGTGTTTCAAGCTAAAGACACAATCCTGAATGGTCTGTCGAGCGAGGGCTTTGCCAGCTACAACATTTTCGAAGAGGCACCGAAGATCACCGGTGAAGGCAAGTTCTTCATTTGGGAAGGATTGTTGGACGTAATTGTCGACCTACCAACGCGTACCCGTGTTGGCATTGCATGGCAACACAACAAGCACTGGCGCTTTGGCCTTGATGCCGTTGTTCCCGGTAATGCCGTTGCCGGAGCTCTTGGCCAGCCTATTGTTTCTACCGGTGTCGACTACCGCCCGTTGTCGTGGCTTCGCCTTGGTACAGGTATTGGTAACGGTGGCAACATGGGCACCTTCATCCCCATCAGCATTTCCTTCAGTCTGTTCGGCGGCCTTCTCGAAACAGGTCTGGCCAGCCGCGACATCGTGACGTTCTTCACGACACAGCGTCCCGTTGTATCGGCCGTGATCGGTGTGGTGCGGGCACGATTCTGATGCGCATGCACGCACGACGTGCTTCGTAACAGCATCTGAAGCACGGGAACGCACCTTGAAAATTCAAAGTCTGACTTTCAATTTTCAAGGTATATTGCGACATGATCAAGCGGGTCCTTCTCGAAAATGAGCTCCGGACGGCCCTGAAACGTAGTCCGATCGTTCTGCTGTCCGGTCCACGCCAGTGCGGTAAGACAACATTGGCAAGAGAGATTGTGGATGTCACGTCCGTGAACTACCTCGACTGCGAAGACCCAGTTACATTAGCGCGACTCAGCGAGCCGATGACGGCACTGAGCGCTTTGCGTGGCTTCGTGGTGATTGACGAGGTGCAGCGCAGACCGGACCTGTTCCCGGTATTGAGAGTTCTGGCAGATCGTCCCAACAACCCGGCAAGATTTCTCATCCTTGGCAGTGCGTCGGGTGAGTTATTGCGACAATCTTCTGAGAGTCTTGCGGGCCGGCTGGAGGTTCTCACAATGCAGGGCTTCATACCAGGTGAGGTCGACGCAGAGGCTTTGCCAACCCTTTGGCGGCGGGGAGGATTCCCGCGGTCGCTGCTGGCAGCATCCGATGATGACAGTTATGCGTGGCGGAGTCAGTTCATCGCAACGCTCGTCGAACGAGACATTCCGTCCTGGGGCGTTCGGATCTCTCCAACTGCTTTGACGAGGTTCTGGCACATGTTGGCGCATTACCACGGCCAAACATGGAATGCCTCCGAAATGGCAAGAGCTATGGGGCTGAGTCAGCCAACGGTTCGACACTATCTGGATATCATGACAGATGCATTCATGGTTCGACAGTTGCAACCCTTTCACGCCAATACCTTGAAGCGACAGGTCAAAGCACCGAAGATCTTTATCCGCGATGCGGGACTGCTGCACACACTGCTTGGTTATCGTTCCGAACGAGATATCTACATGTCGCCAAAGATCGGAGCATCGTGGGAGGGATGGATCATCGAGAGCATTATCGCAAGCGTTCGTCCCGATGCCGTGTGGTTCTGGGCCACCCACGCCGGAGCCGAGATCGATCTCGTCATGGTGGCAAATGGACGTCGCATCGGCGTCGAGTGCAAACGAAGTGACGCACCCCGCATTACACCATCAATGGTGACAGCACGCACAGAACTCCAGCTTGATGAGCTCTTCGTCGTCTACCCCGGGCCGTTGACGTATCCGCTGGCCGACCATATACAGGCATTGTCCATCCGGACACTCGCATCGCAGCCGGACTACCTGGTCTGCAGTCAGTAAGCTACGATACGCCTTTACCACGCATACGCCTCCGGTGCCTGATTGCCAGGGCCCGGCCATATCTCGTCGAGTTTCGCCAGCGTGGCGTCGTCGAGCTTCATGTCCAGCACCTTGAAGTTGGCCTCGAGCTGGTCCATCGTGCGCGGTCCAATGATCGTCGACGTTACACCATCACGCTGGATCACCCAGGCCAGAGCGACGTCGGCATAGTCCATGCCGATCTCGCGACATAGCTGCTCGTAGGCCTCGACCTGCGGACGCAGCTTTTCGGCGCTGGCCAGCAGGGCTGGACGCTTGCGGCGGACGGATTCTTCGGCCGAGAAGATGCCGCAGAGCAGGCCGCCACCGAGCGGACTCCACGGAAGAACGGCCATGCCATATGCCTTGCTGGCAGGGATGACCTCAAGTTCGATGTGGCGGTTACGGAGCGAGTACACGCTCTGCTCACTTACTAATCCAAGAAAGTTTCTCGACCGGGCCATCTCGTTCGCCTGGGCAATGTTCCAGCCAGCAAAGTTGCTCGACCCCACGTAGGTGATCTTACCCTCGCGCACCAGCTGCTCCATGGCTTGCCACGTCTCTTCCCACGGCGCACTGCGGTCGATGTGATGCATCTGGTACAGGTCGATGTGGTCGGTCTTCATCCGGCGCAACGATGCCTCGACGGCCCGCCGAATGTTATAGGCCGAACAGCCGCGGTCGTTCACATCGTCCGACATGTGGCCGTAGACCTTGGTGGCCAGCACGATCTTCTCACGGCGTCCCCCACCCTGCGCCATCCATCGGCCGATGATCTCTTCGGTAAGACCTCGCCCCATATCAAACCCGTACACATTGGCCGTATCAAAGAAATTGATGCCCAGCTCCAGCGCATGATCCATGATGCGGAAGGAGTCGGCTTCGGACGTGTAGGGGCCGAAGTTCATCGTGCCAAGACAGAGTTTGGAGACCTTGCAGCCGGTGCGGCCAAGACGTACGTATTCCATGACGGGTGACAGTGTAGGTGATGAGTGCGTTGTGAACCCTCCAAAATAAAAACCAGTCGACGCATTGTCACGACCTGAACCACGGCAACAGACGTCGTATTTTGCACGCTATGGCAGGTTACGACTTCAAGCGCATCGAAGCGCAATGGCAGGAGCGGTGGGACCGCGATAACGTCTATGGCGTGTCGGACGACATGTCAAGACCCAAGTATTACGTGCTGGACATGTTTCCCTATCCGTCGGGAACGGGTCTGCATATCGGACACCCCGAGGGCTACACAGCCACGGATATCATAAGCCGCTACAAGCGGATGTGCGGCTTCAACGTGCTGCATCCCATGGGCTTCGATGCCTTTGGCCTGCCCACGGAACGCCAGGCCATGGTCGAGAATATCCACCCGGCCATCATCACCGAGCGGAACATCGCAACGTTCACCAGACAGCTGAAGGCCATCGGATTCGACTACGACTGGTCACGATCGGTGAATACCACGTCCGAAGACTACGTCCGCTGGACGCAGTGGATGTTCCTGCGCATCTACAATGCGTGGTACGATACGTCGGCACAGCGCGCGCGGGATATCAGTGAGCTGCCCATTCCGGCGGATATCACCGACCCCCACGACGTCGAGCTCTACCGCGATGCACACCGTCTGGCCTACATCGCCAATATCCCCGTGAACTGGTGCGAAGCCCTGGGCACGGTGCTTGCCAACGAAGAAGTTGACGAATGGAAAGAAAAGGGCTACACCGTCGAGCGTCGTCCGATGCGCCAGTGGATGCTGCGCATCACAGCCTATGCCGACCGTCTGCTTGCCGACCTTGATACCCTTCAGTGGCCATCGTCAACCCTTGACATGCAACGCCACTGGATCGGAAAGAGTGAAGGGGCACAGGTGCACTTTGGTGTTGACGGGACAACGCATACCGTAACGGTGTTTACGACGCGTCCGGACACGCTCTTTGGTGCCACCTATCTGGTGCTTGCACCCGAGCATCCGCTGGTGGACCACATCGTGTCGGAGTCGCATCGGGCCGACGTGGCATCGTACCGCGAGGCTGCCGCGCTGAAGAGCGACCTTGAGCGGACGGAACTCAGCAAGGTCAAAACGGGCGTCTTCACGGGCGCCTATGCCGTGAACCCCGCCACCGGAACGCCCGTTCCGGTCTGGGTGGCAGACTATGTGCTTGCGCACTACGGCACCGGCGCCATCATGGCCGTACCCGGCCACGACGAGCGTGACCACGAGTTTGCACGCACCTTTGGTCTGCCCATCGTACAGGTCGTCGCGCCGGCCAACGGTGAAGCCTTCGACGTTCATGCAGCTGCCTTCGTCGACGACGGCGTAGGCATGCACTCGGCTAATGCCGAGGTGTCGATCGATGGTCTGCCAACCGACGAAGCCAAACGCACGATCATCAACTGGCTTACCACGTCGGGCAACGGTACCAGCCGCATCCAGTTCAAGTTGCGCGACTGGCTGTTCTCGCGTCAGCGCTACTGGGGCGAGCCGATACCGATCATGTACTTCGAAGACGGAACACGTCGCGCCCTCGACGCCGATGAGCTGCCGCTGCGTCTGCCCGAAGTGGCCGAGTTCAAGCCGGCAGGCACCGGCGAGTCGCCGCTGGCGACCGTACCGGAATGGGTGGACTTCGTCGATGCCAAGACCGGCAAGCGTGCCAAGCTCGAAACCAATACCATGCCCCAATGGGCCGGCTCGTGCTGGTACTACCTGCGCTATGCCGATCCGTACAACACCGATGCGTTCTGCTCGACAGAGCGCGAGCGCTACTGGCTGGGCCAGACCGGCGTTGACCTGTACGTTGGTGGCGGAGAGCACGCCGTGTTGCACCTGCTCTATGCCCGGTTCTGGCATAAGGTGATGTATGACTTCGGCTACGTTTCGTCGACCGAGCCGTTCCGCCGTCTGTTCCACCAAGGGTTGATCCTTGGCGAGGACGGACGCAAGATGTCGAAGTCGCTGGGCAATACGATCAATCCCGATCATGTGATCCGCGACCACGGTGCTGATGCATTACGTCTGTTCGAGATGTTCCTGGGTCCGCTCGAAGCCTCGAAACCATGGAACACCAAGGGCATCGAGGGCATCACGCGATTCTTGCAGCGTGTATGGCGGCTGATCGTTGACGAGAACGACGAATTGTCGCCGCTGGTGAAGGATGCGCCCTGCACGCCCGACCAGGCCTTCGTGCTGCACAGCACCATCAAGAAGACGCGCGAAGACATCGAGAACCTGAGCTTCAACACGGCCATCGCGCAGTTCATGATCTTCGTCAACGAGTTCACCTCGGCCACAGTGCGTCCACGCGTAGCCATGGAATCCTTCGTGCTCTGCCTTGCCCCCTTCGCACCACATCTGGCCGAAGAACTGTGGATGCGACTTGGTAAGACGACGTCGGTGGTGCTCGAGGCCTTCCCCACCGTTGATGAAACAGCGCTGGTAAAGTCCGAGGTCGAGATCGTCGTCCAGGTCAACTCGAAGGTCCGCGGCAAGGTCGTCGTACCTGCAGGAGCCGACCAGGCAGCGCTGGAGGCTGCGGCACAGACGGATGAGAACGTGCGGCGTCACCTTGACGGCAAGCAGATCCGCAAGACGATCGTCGTACCCGATAAACTGGTGAACTTCATCGTCGGATGATAGCGCCCCTCCTGCTTGCCGCCGTGCTGGATACGTTCCACGTCGGAGGCCCTTTCACAAAAGGACGTCTGCCCGACCGCATCAACGAAGCGTCGGGCATGGTGGCCTCTGCCCAACATGACCTGCTATGGCTGGTGAACGACTCCGGCGGTGAGCCGTCGGTGTACGGCGTTGCCGATGGCGGAACGCAGCGCGTCGAACTGCGCCTTACCGGCGCGAAGAACGTCGACTGGGAAGACGTGGCCTACAATCCGGTCACGAAGACGATCTACGTGGCAGATATCGGCGACAATGCCGCACGCCGTGCGTCGGTGCGGATATACAGCCTACGTGAGCCCTCGGTACTGGATGGACCTGTGATGGACGTTGCACCGACGGTGCGTGACCTTGTCTATCCCGACGGTGCCCGCGATGCGGAAACCCTGCTGTGCGACCCTGTGACGGCAGACCTGTTTGTTGTGAGCAAGCGCGAGCGCCGCAATCGGTTGTATCGTGTGCCTGCGCAGGGCGACACACTGGCCTTCGTCACCGACCTGCCGTTCTACCTTGCAACCGGCGGAGACATTTCGGCCGATGGACGCTACATCCTGGTAAAGAACTATGCCTACGTCTACGGCTGGACGCGATGGAATGACGAACGCGTGGACGAGGCCATGCGGCGTGCGCCATACACCGTCCACTACATGCCCGAGCCACAGGGCGAGTGCCTGGCCATTGCCCGTGACGTATCGGGCTTCTATACGGTGACGGAGCGCGAAGACGGCGGACCGTTGGCACCGATCGAGTTCTATCCGGTTGTACCGACACGTGCCGACGTCGACCGCGTGCGCGACGTGCGCAGACCGTCGATCCAGGTGGTGCCGGAACCTTCAGCGCGTGGCCGCTATACCATCCGCTATGCCGTGACGGAAGAAGCCAACGTGAGCATCACCGTGCGGAACATGCTGGGCATGACCGTTGCGACACCGGCCAACAACATACGCGAGGCCGGTGCCCAGGAGCGAAATCTTGACCTGTCGACGTCTCCCGACGGTACCTACATCGTTATGCTACGGGTGGGCACGACCTATGCGTCAACAGCCATCGAGCATCACAGGCAGTGATCGTCTGCACACGTTGTTACTGCAGAACAACGACACCGGCGATACTACGCGCAGTACATGCTGTGGCACTCGCAGAGATGCAGCAAGGCAAACCAGTCATATCTACTGCTGACACACTTGGTGAATCTTGATGTTCTTCTGAGCCGCCAAGGATCAGGATACCGAGATCACCCATTGATAGAGAGGCATGCCAAGGGTGATGTTGAACGGGAACGTCACACCAAGTGCCATCGGAATGTACAGGCCTGGATCGGCCTTGGGCACGGCCAGACGCATGGCTGCAGGTACGGCGATGTACGACGCACTGGCAGCGAGCACGGCAAACATGAAGCGGTTTCCGGGATCGTGCGTCACGAATTGACTTGCCCATCCGACCGTGCACCCGTTGATGACGGGGATAACGACGCCAACCGCAACATAGAACCACCCCTGCTCGCGGAAGGCCTTCAATCGATTCCCGGTAGCAAGCCCCATCTCAAGCAGGAAGATCGCCAGAAAGCCCTTGAACATGTCCGTCGTAAATGGCTTGATGCCCATTGCGGCTTTTTCGTCGGAGATGATGCCGATGACCAAGCTGCCAATGATCATCAGGACGCTGCTGTTCGTGAGCGCATGATGGAGCACCGTTCCAAGACGCAAAGAGGCCCGACTCTCTTCATCGTACATCATCACCAGGATCACGCCGGCAATGATGGCCGGTGACTCCATGAGTGCCATCACGGCAACCATATGTCCGCCAAAGGTGAGCCCCTGCGCCTCCAGATACGTCGAAGCTGCAACGAAGGTCACCGCGCTGACCGAGCCAAAGCAGGCAGCGATGGCGCCGGCGTCAGAAGCAGATATCCAACGACGCAACGCGTGAAAGACGTAGACGGGAATGGCGGCTGCAATGATCAGGCCTGCAAGACATGACCAGACGATCTCGGACGTGAACGGATGGTGTGCCAGTTCCTGGCCACCCTTGAATCCGATGGAAAACAGCAGGTACAGACTGATGAACTTCGCCGTGCTTGGCGGGATCTCGAGATCACTCTTCACCCGCACGGCCAAGATGCCCAGCAAGAAGAACAAGAGGGTGGGATTCGTGATGTTCGATATGAGCAGACCTACGTCCATGCGACTTCGTATGCCAAAATACGGGCCATCATCCCGCAATGGTGCCGGACGTCGTGCACAATCGCAACAATCCTACTACGGCCTGCAAGGGTCCTGACTGTTAGATTTGCACATGCTTTGTCTGCAATGCGAATCCAATCCCGGCTGGATCGAGGTGGCAAATGACCACTTGATCGACATTCTGATCGACCACGCCCACTGCGAGAAGAAGGCCGCTGCCTTTGCCCTGGCCATGATCAACCGATATCCGGAACGGACGCGTCTGGTCAAGGACATGATCGATCTTGCCAAGGAAGAGATCGAGCACTTCGAACTCGTCGTCCTCGAGCTGGAGCGCCGCGGCGTCAGCCTCACGCATGATACCGGCAACCGTTACGCCCAGCAGCTGCACGAGCATATCCGCAAGAGCGAACCGCACAGGTTGCTCGACGCGCTTATCGTTGGCGCCTTCATCGAAGCGCGGTCGTGCGAGCGATTCTCGCTCCTTGCCGAACATGCTACAGCACCCGACATGCGCGAGCTGTACAAGAGTCTGCTGGCAAGCGAGGCAGGTCATTACCGTGCCTATACCGACATTGCCCGGGAGTACTTCCCCGTTGCCGACGTCAAACAGCGTCTGCATGAGTTCGGCCAGATCGAGGCCGACATCATCCGGTCGATGACCAACCAACCAACCATGCACGGCTGATGCCCAACATCGTCTTCATGGGCACGCCCGCCTTTGCCGTCCCCGCCCTGCAGGCCCTGCACCATGCCCTGGGCGTCAGGGCCGTGGTCACGGTACCGGATAAGGCCAAGGGGCGAGGGCTAACGCTGCAGCCGCCCGACGTCAAGACGGCCGCCCTTGAGCTGGGCATTGCAACGATCCTGCAGCCGACGTCGCTCAAAGACCCAGCCTTCCAGGCCGAACTGGCTGCCTTGCAGCCGGATGTGCTGTGCGTGATCGCCTTCCGGATCCTGCCGCGAAGCGTCTACGCCATGGCGCGCCTTGGTGCCTTCAACGTGCATGCCTCGCTCCTGCCCAAGTATCGCGGCGCAGCGCCCATCAATCATGCCATCATCCATGGCGAGACCGAAACCGGCGTGACGTCGTTTCTGCTGAACGACGTGGTCGATACCGGCAAGATCATCGCGCAGAAACGCATCGCGATTCCCGACGGCATGACGGCCGGCGAGCTGTATGCGGCACTGATGCCACTGGCGGCCGACTGCGCCGTCGAGACCTGTCGGGCCCTGTTGGACGGCACGGCTACGCCTATGCCACAGCACGATGACCTTGCGACGCCCGCACCGAAGGTGTTCCGCGAAACAAGCGTGGTTGACTGGATGCACAACCGCAACGTGGTTCGTAACTTCATTCACGGTCTGTCGCCCACGCCGGCGGCGTGGACGACGTGGAACGGCGAGCCGCTGAAGATCTATCGCGCCTCGTACAGCGATATGCCGTGTCCGGCCGGACAATGGACCATCACCAACGGTTGCCTGATCGCAGGATGTCTTGACGGATCGCTTATGCTGGACGAGATACAACTACCCGGAAAACGCCGCATGATGTCGGCCGACGTCGTACGCGGCTACCGCGGATCACTCGAGGGCACGTTCCAATGATGCCGCTGGCAGACTTCGTGCGCTCGACGCCGTTCTTTGTGATCGCCCACCGTGGCGCCTCGGGCATTGCCCCCGAAAACACCATGGCATCACTGCAACGTGCCATCGACGCCGGCGCCGTCATGGTTGAACTGGACGTGCAGCTTTCCAGCGACCGCCAACTGATGGTCTTTCACGACAGTGTGCTGGGACGCACCACCAATGGCCGCGGCTATGTGCGGAACCACACGGCCGACGAGCTTCGCTCGCTCGACGCCGGCTCGTGGTTCAGCAACGAGTTTGCCAACGAGCGGATCCCTTTTCTGCGTGAAGCCATCGAGTTGCTACGTGGCAAGGCCTACCTGAACATCGAACTGAAGCCGCTGCACGAGTCGCCCGATGCCGCCGAAGAAACGGCGGCCCTCGTCGCACTCGTCCACGAGTTAGGCATTGCCCCGTACATGACCTTCAGCTCCTTTGATCACCGTGCACTGAAGATGGTGAAGGAGCATGATCCGGCGATTCTGACGCTGGCGTTGAATGTGCCCGGTGACAAGCGCATGCCCAGCCAGGTTGTGGCGGCCTGCGGTGCGGATGCGTACGGATGCTCGGTCAATGAGCTGAGCAAGCAGCGTTCGGCAGATGCGATTGCGCACGACATTCCGTTTGGCGTCTACACCGTGAACTCCGAAGAGCAACTCCGCCATGCCCTGTCGTACGGTGTGCGTTGCGTTGTATCGAACGTTCCCGATCACATTGTTTCCGTCTATCGATCCCTGACATCCCATGCATGACCCCATCACCGTTCTTGGTCTTGTTGCCGGCTGCTTCTCGACCTTCGCCCTTGCTCCGCAGGCCATCAAGGTGTACAAAACGCAGCACGTCGAGCAGTTATCCATCGGCATGCTTGGGCTGATGTTCTGCGGTGCCTGCCTGTGGCTTACGTATGGGCTGCTGCGGGATGACGTGAGCATCATCTGGGCCAATGCCGTTGCCTTCCTGTTCATCACCTACATGGGTGGAAAGAAGGTCGCCGATATCCGTCGTACAGGCAAGCGCTGACCCATGGCCGACGAGCTGCGACTGCCCGCACTGATCTTCCCGCCGATGCCGGCGAAGGTGCAGACGCAGGATGGACGTGTGACGATCTACGATGCCGTGCGACGCATCCGTGTTGCGCTGACGCCCGAGGAATGGGTACGGCAGCATTGCATTCACTGGCTGACGGAGCATAGGCATTACCCTATCGGTCGCTGCTCGGTGGAACGCACGATCACCGGTACCGGTCAGCGCTACGACGTGATGGTTGTTGACGCGGCGATGCAACCCTTCCTGCTGGTAGAGTGCAAATCCTACGACGTGAAGGTCACTCCCGAAACCATGCGCCAGTCAGCGTGGTACAACCTTACGTTGCAGGCTCCCTATATTCTGCTTACCAATGGTCGTGTAGCCTACTGCGCCGCGGTCAATGCCGAAGGCGAAACGACACTGCTTGACGATATCCCTGGTTATCCAACCGTATCATGAAGATCACCCTGCACTCTCCCGTCGACATGCACATCCACTTCCGTCAGGATGCCATGCTGTCACTGGTCGCCCCATTGTCTGCCCAGCACTTCGCCGGCGGCGTCATCATGCCGAACCTCATACCGCCCGTCAACGGCGTCGAGCGACTGCAGAGCTATACGGCCGAAGTGCTCGAGGCCGTCAAGCCTCATGCCTTTGAACCCTACATGACGTTGTTTTTTCGCGACTACACAGAGCAGGAATTGGCCGCGGCCAAACCGCACATGCTTGGCATCAAGCTCTACCCTGCCGGTGCTACCACCAACAGCGAAGCGGGTGTACGCGAGATCGGCGCTATGGACCGTGTGTTCAAGATGATGGAGGAGCAAGGTATTCCGCTGCTTGTCCATGGCGAAACACACGGCTTTGTGATGGACCGCGAGCGTGAATTCTGTGCCATCTATCGGCACCTTGCAACGACGTATCCAAACCTGCAGATCACGATGGAGCATATCACAACGCTTGACGCGCTGCGGTTACTTGACGAGTTTACCAATCTGCGCGCCACGGTCACGATGCACCACCTGGTGATCACCCTGGATGACGTCGTGGGCGGCCTGATGAATCCACACCTGTTCTGCAAGCCCATTGCCAAGCGTCCGGAAGACCGCGACGCCCTTCTGCAGGCAGCACTTGCCGCACATCCCAAGCTGATGATGGGCAGCGACTCAGCTCCGCACCCCATCGACAAAAAGGAATGTCCGGGTTGCGCCGCCGGCGTCTTCACTGCCCCCATACTTCTGCCCCTTTTGGCTGAGTTGTTTGCACGGCATGGGGCATTGGACAACCTGCAGGCCTTTACAAGCGACAACGCGCGACGTCTGTACAGCATCGATCCACCACCGAAGCGTGTTGTGCTTGAAGATATTCCCATGACAATTCCCGCATCCTACAACACCGTTGTACCCATGTGGGCCGGACGTAGCATTGGATGGTCGGTCACGGAGGTTGTATGACGTCATATCGCCACACCACGCGGCTGTTCTTCGGCCTGCTTGTTGTTTTCGTCACCACACTTGGTGCGCAAAACGCCGTCAACGATTGTCCACCGCAGGGAACGGCCAAGCGGGCCAACATCCAGGCGCTGAACCGGCTCAAGAACCGCGATGCCATCCCTGATCCGTCCAAGATCAAACGTGTATCGCTTTCGCAGCTGCTATCGGCCGAGCCACCCGGTGTGGGACCATTTACAACGAACGATGCTGTCGAGGTCACGGCCTACATCCACGACGTCCGCCTTGCCGGACCAGAGTCGTGCAACTGCATGTCGTCGGACCACTGGCGTCGCGACACCCACATCGAGATCGTTGCCAAACCAATGGACCCCATCGACAAATCGAAGCTCTTCGTCTGCGAGGTCACGCCGCGCTTCCGCGACATCATGCAGCGTCGTGGCATCGACTGGTCGCAGCGCACGCTGCGCGACAGGTTTCTTGGTCGGTGGGCCCGCATCACCGGCTGGATGTTCTACGACGAGAACCACGACGACGAGTCGGCCAACACCAGCGACGGAAAACACATCTGGCGCGGCAGCGCCTGGGAGATCCACCCCATCACAGACATGGTGGTTGTGAACGGACCGAATGCCGCAATTCCCGAAACAGACATCGCCCCTTCCAAGCCGCCAACGCAGCAGCAACCAACGCCCGCTCAGGAACAGCAGAAGAACACCGGCACCGTCCAATGCAACGCCACTACAAAGTCCGGCAAACGCTGCTCCCGCATGACATCATCCGCCTCCGGCAAATGCTGGCAACATGAATGATGGATGGGCGACCACCGCTTCAGCCGTGGGTGCGAATCGCGCAGCCTCACCCCCGTCCCTCTCCATCCTTCGGCGGAGAGGGGTGCCATGGCGTATCACATCGATAGCAAATCGCGTAGGGGCGCGGCATGCCGCGCCCCTACGTGCGTCTCGCCCCTACATCGTCTCGCCCTGCGCACCCACGGGCACCCCATACCCATGTGCACCCACGGCTGAGGCCGTGGGCTACTATGGGCCGACGATCGATTGGCGGAACGTTCGTCGATACGCATCGGGTCGATCCGTTTTCGTCATAACATGATGCACGATCGTCAGCACCACCAGGTTGAACAATTGTCGCCCTATATTTGCCCACG
>VFFB01000057.1 GCA_018882585.1 Candidatus Kapaibacterium sp. | reverse complement strand
GTATAGACCCATGATGAGCCTACCGTCGTCGGAAGATAGGTCGATGTATCCGTCGGCGTGGTCGAGCTGTCGTCCGAACAGCCGATCATGCCAATGGAGATCGTGCCGGCCAGCAGGAATGCAGCAATACGATGCTTCATCTGAATCCTCTAGTAAAGATGCGCCGGAAGCGCGTTGGGGGGAAGAACGTCGGGTTTGAACAGAGGAGCGGAGGGCGAGGGACTCGAACCCCCACAGGCTTGCGCCCGGCGGTTTTCAAGACCGCTGCAATACCATTATGCGAGCCCTCCGGGAAGGCAAATGTACGGCAATTTTCGTCACTCGAAAAAGCCTTCGTCAAGGCTTCGGTCGTACGGTTTCGGGCTGACGTAGGCTGCCGCATCCAGCTTCAGGAAGTCAAGAACGTTACGTGCAAAGAGTCGGTCCTTGAGGTCGGCATCAAGATCTGCCATCTGCTCGATAAAGGCGCCGTGTGCAAGGTCACCCAGCGGGAATGGGTAATCTGTCCCGTAGGCGATCTTCTCGGGTCCCATCACCTGCAGCAGAAATCGCAGGGCGTCGGCATCGTGCGTGATGCCATCCACCCAGAAGCGGCCGGCGTATGACACTGGATCGCTCACGCCATTGATGTTGCAAAGGTCTGGCCGTGCGTGGTAGCCGTGCGAGATGCGTCCCATGGTGAACGGGAAGGTGCCGCCGGCATGGGCGAACATGACGCGCAAGCCCGGGAAGGCATCGAAGACGCCGCCAAAGAGCATCGACGCGATGGCGAGAGTTGTTTCGGCAGGCATACCCACAAGCCACTGCAGGAAGTACTTCGCCGTTCGGTCGGCTCCCAGCATGTCCCACGGGTGGACAAAGACGGCCATATCGAGTGCTTCTGCGGCCTGCCAGAACGGACGGAGTGTTGGGTCGTCCAGGTTCCGGCCCATAATGTTGGTTCCGATCTGCAC
Source organism: Candidatus Kapaibacterium sp. (assembly GCA_018882585.1). GTDB lineage: Bacteria > Bacteroidota > Ignavibacteria > Kapaibacteriales > Kapaibacteriaceae > ZLKRG46. The sequence continues at coordinate 13,723 of VFFB01000057.1, read as the reverse complement.
GCCCGGCATGCCGAGCTCACGTTTGCAGCGTTCGAGTTCGCGAATGGCAAGCTGTGGGTCCTGCATTGGCAGCGTGCCAAGCCCGATGAATCGTCGCGGGGCATTGCGCACCACTTCGGCCAAGTGGTCATTCAGGAACATCGACCAGTCGAGCGCATCGTCGGGCTTGGCCCAGTACGAAAACAGCACCGGCACGGTGCACAAGACCATCGTGTCGACGCTGTGTGCATCCATGTCCTGCATGATGGCCACCGGATCCCAGCAGTTCTGCTCGATATCGCGGAAGAACGTCCCGTCGTCGCGAAGCATGCGCGCATGTCCGGGCCGGTGGTGATCCAACGTGATCCATCCGCCATAGCCATACTTCTCGCGAAGCGAGGGCCACGACTCGGGCAGGATGTGGGCGTGACAGTCGATCTTCAGCATCAGGCGGCCTTTTGCGGAGGCTGCATCACGGATCCGCAGGTCGAGCACGTGCGGATCTCCTCATTCGAGTAAAAGCGCTCGAAGATGGGCGGGAGCTGTTTCACGATATCCGTCAGCGGCAGAAACTCCTCGTACAGCTTTGTTCCGCACGATTCGCAGAACCACATGAAGGCATCGAGTTCCCGCTGTGCGCGCTTGCGTTCAATCACAAGGCCAACGGTATTGGCAGGGCGCTGGGGCGAGTGCGGCGTGCGCGGCGGCAGCAGGAATATCTCGCCCTGCTTGATATGTATATCGCGGGGAACACCCTCGTCCATGATCTTGACGGTGATGTCACCCTCGATCTGATAGAAGAACTCTTCGCCTTCGTTGAAATGAAAGTCTTTCCGGGCGTTCGGGCCACCGACCACCATCACGATGAACTCGGTATCCTCGTACACTTTTGCATTGCCAACAGGTGGCTTCAGCAGATGACGGTGTTCGTCGATCCAGCCTTGGAAGTCGATTGGGGGTAGTACAGCCATGGTAGCCTCTGCACATGTTGTGATAGTTTTGCTCCTCAAATCTACAACGCGAAACGTATCTCAGCGGAGCCAGCATGGACCTTCTTACACACAAACGCGCACTCGTCGGCGGCGGCAGCCGCGGCATCGGACGTGCCATCGCCCAGGAGTTTGCCCGGAAGGGTGCCTCTGTTACGTTGCTTGCCCGGCCAAGTGCTCACATGGACGAGGCTCTGGCCTCGCTCGACCGCTCCCAAGGACAACAGCACACGGTTATCCATGGCGACGTTTCTCTTGCCGACACGGTCATCAAAGCTGTGCAAAACCATGTGGATATCCATGGTGGTTTCCACATCGTCGTCAACAACACAGCTGGTCCACGTGGTGGAAAACTGTTGAATGCCTCGGTCGATGAATTGTTGCAAGCATTTCACAATCATGTTCTTATCGCTCACCAGCTGATGTTGATAACTGCACCTGCCATGGTGGAATACGGATATGGCCGCTTCATCAACATCATTTCCACATCTGTGAAGCAGCCCATAGAGGGGCTGGGCGTCAGCAACACCATTCGGGGCGCCATGGCAAGTTGGGCAAAGACACTTGCCACGGAACTCGGGGGGCAGGGAATCACTGTCAATAACGTCCTGCCCGGTGCCACGGCCACGGAGCGACTTGAGCAGATCATAGAGCAGAAGGCGCTGCAGAGCAATCGCGATACGGTTGAACGAGAGATGATATCCGAGATACCGGCAGGACGCTTTGCGGAGCCGTCAGAGATTGCCGCAGCAGCGGCATTCCTGGCAAGTCCAGCCGCTTCGTATATCAACGGCACAAGCATCTTGGTCGACGGAGGCCGTACAAAGGCACTTTCCTAGTCGAACAGGAGCTTCGCATCGCCCCTTATCCACTTGGTGTGGATAACATGTTGGTGTTTTACACCACTACCTCTCTCTTTTGTATTGTTTCTTCTACCCGAGCCGTTTACCTTTGCAGTGGCGATAAATCGTTGCAGAACGCACAGATATGCCGATAATGGACGCAGCAGCAGCGTCCGAACGGCGGCAGGTGGAACGAGAGTTATCCACAATGTTTGTGAACTACGCGCGAGTTTTCCACACTGTGAGGTATGCAGTGAAAGGACGAGGAAGGCGAGGAAGGTCCGGGGAGCAGGCACCTATGCAACAGATGCGTGGGCCAGGAGTGGTCATCGCGCTTTGTTGCGTGGGTTTTCTTGCATTACTCGCAACGCAGTGGCAGGGTAGACAGCCTGTTGGCGGGATCGTTGTCCGTGGGGCGACGGGACTGAGCGAGACGGCCATTCGTGCGGTTGCCGACACGTTCGTTGACCGCAGGATGCGTGATGTTGTGTTTGCCGACGTGCGTGACCTTGTCGAGCGATTGCCGTACGTGCAGGAGGCTTCGGTGTACATGTCGGGTACGAACAGGTTGACCATCGACGTACGCGAGCGTGCGCCGGTGGCGCATGTGTTGATGTCCGATGGTTCGCTTCGCTATGTGGACGTGGATGGTCGTGTACTGCCGCCTCCGCCGCAGCTTGTTGGGCTGAATGTACCGTTGGTCCGCAGTGACGGAAACGATGCGTGCACCGAGCGTCAGCTTCGGACGGCAGCGGCGATGTTGACCGCTGCACGGCAGCACCTTGACGAAGACCTGATGCAGAGCGTTTCGGAGGTTGTGGTCGACGCGGCATGTGACCGTATCGATCTGCTTGCCGGAGGCGTTACGTGGAAGCTGAGCGGAGGACGCACGGACGGATTTCGAAGGACGTTCGCCGACATGAACGTGTTCTGGGAGCAGGCTTCGATGCTGCTCCCTACCAGCGGAGCGATCGTGGATATGAGCTGGCAGCGGCAGATCGTCGTTCGCAAGCGACCCGAGGTAGCGACGATCAACTCATAGGAATCAAAGCGGTCCGACATGTGCGGACCTGTCGATCAACATGTCATCATCGACCATACATATCGGCCTGGATATCGGCACAACGAAGGTGTGCTGTGTGGTGGCGTCTGTCGAGACGCTTTCGAACCGCATCGATATCATTGGCAAGGGTGTAGCTGAATGCGAGGGCATTCGGCGTGGCGTGGTGACGAACATTCAAAAGACAGCCGATGCGATCCGCAAGGCCGTTGACGCTGCGCAGCAGCAGTCGGGCGTTCCGATCGAGCGTGTTGTGATCGGCATTGCCGGCGACCATGTGCAGTCGTTCACGACGCGTGGTCTTGTGACGGTATCATCTGCCACACGCGAGATCTCGGCGCGTGACGTTGAGCGTCTGCTCGAGGACGTCCGCAGGGTGCAGATCGGTCCGGACCGACGGATCCTGCACATGATTCCGCAGGATTACATCATCGACGGACAGGATGGCATTATCGACCCTGTTGGCATGAGCGGCATCAGGCTGGAAGCCAACGTGCTGATCATCACGGGCGGCGTGACGGCCATCGAGAACATGTACCGCTGTGCCGAACGGGCCGGACTTGAGGTCGACGAGATCGTGCTGCAGCCACTTGCATCATCCTATGCCGTGCTCGACGAAGCAGAGCGCGAAGTCGGTGTTGCACTGATCGATATCGGCGGCGGAACAACGGACATCGCCATCTTCAAGGATGGTGTCCTGCGGTTCACGTCGATCTTTGCCATTGCCGGACAGAAGGTCACCGACGACATTATGACCGTGCTTGGCATTCGCAACATCGAGGCTGAGCGCATCAAGCTGAACTATGGTCATGCCATGGCCGAGAGCATCATGCGGGACGAAACCTTCCAGGTACCTGGCATTGGCGGGCGCACGCCGACAGAGGTCAAGAAGAGCGTTCTCTGCCAGATCATCGAACCGCGGATGGAAGAGATCTTCGAGTTTGCCTTGCAGGAGATCCATCAGTCGAAACTCGCGCCACAGCTGGCGGCCGGCATCGTGATCACCGGCGGATGTTCGCTGGTGCGCGGAGCTGAGCAGCTTGCGGCCCGCACATTCCGCATGCCCGTCAAGATCGGCATTCCCGCAGGTTTCAGCATGGATGGCATGGCTCGCGAGGTGAGCAACCCACAGTTTGCCACCGCCGTTGGCCTTGTCCATTATGCCATGCATCGGGCAGCCAAGGCACCGGCCGTCGAAGAAACGGTGGCCGACGAACCACAACAGACAGCAGCACCGGACGCACCGGTCGAACAACCCCGAAAGAAGGGTCTGTTCGATCGCGTGAAGTCCTTCTTTGAGGAACTCTGAAATGAACGATCTTTTCACGCAAGCAATTTCCGGGGGGAAACATGCCTATTGAGCTTGATACGACTTTACCGCCGTACGATGCCCGAATACGCGTCGTCGGCGTTGGCGGTGGTGGAGGAAATGCCGTTCGTACAATGATCACCCGTGGTCTCGAGGGGGTCGAATTCGTTGCGGCCAACACGGACCATCAGGCGCTGATGAACAATCCTGCGACGGTGAAGCTGCAGCTTGGCAAGCTCACGACGCGGGGACTTGGTGCAGGAGCGAATCCTGAGGTTGGACGCAAGGCTGTCGACGAGAGTATCGATGACGTTCGTGATGCCCTTGAGGGGTCCGATATGGTCTTTGTTACGGCCGGTATGGGCGGCGGCACGGGAACCGGAGCAGCACCGGTGATCGCCCGCGTCGGACGTGAGGTCGGAGCCCTTGTCGTAGGGATCGTGACCAAACCGTTTGCCTACGAGTCGAAGCGCCGCATGGCCATCGCCGATCAAGGTATCAAGGATCTTCGCGAGCATGTCGACGCCCTGATCATCATTCCGAATCAGCGCATCCTTTCGATCGTCGATCGGAACGTGCCGTTCGTCGAGGCACTGGCCAAGGTTGATAACGTCCTGTACAATGCCACAAAGGGTATCGCCGACATCATCTCCGGCGTGGGTTATGTGAACGTCGACTTTGCCGACGTCCGCACCGTGATGGCCGGCATGGGCGATGCGCTCATGGGTATCGGTGTGGCGCGCGGTGATCATCGCGCACTCGAGGCCGCAACAAACGCGTTGAATTCACCGATCCTGGACGACATGTCGATCGACGGAGCCCAGGGACTGCTGGTGAACGTCACGGGCGGTCCGTCGATGACCATGCACGAAGTTGGCGAAGTCGTCTCCACCATCGAACGCGCTGCCGGCGAAGATGTGAATCTTATCCATGGCGTTGTGGTCGATGAGCGGATGGAGGACGAGATCTCGGTTACCGTCGTTGCCACAGGCTTCCGCACGCGGCAGGAGCAACTTGGTGGTACGGAAGAGACGCGCACCGTGCATGTCGTCGCTGCTCCGATGCCGGCCGTCGAGCCTGTTGTCGCTCCTGTCGAAGCCGAGGCGCGTGCCGAAGCTCCTGCACCGGCACCGTCTCCGACCTTCGTGCCCGTCAACCCCGTCATCATTCGCCCGCAACAGCAGAAGCCCGTTGGACCCGACGAGCTGGAGGCATTCGATACTCCGGCAGTCCTCCGACGTCAGAATGGCGACAGCCAGCAAAACACGTCTGGAATGCCCACCGTGGTGCAGCCTACGCAGTCGGCACGACAAGCGGCAGCGAATGCCGATCGGCCGGCCTTCCTGCGAAGGATCATGGATTGAGCGACGGTTGATGGTACTGCGGAGATTCCGCAGTCCTTGCTATGATATTCCTGCCTCTGCATCGAGCGCGCCGGCCTCACGCCTGGCGCGCTCGACGTTTACGCGTGACAGCAGGGCAAGACCGATGACCAGGAAGATGATCAGCGACAGTACGGCAAGACGGTAGCTGCCGGTGAGCGTCAGCGTCCAGCCGAATACCATCGGCCCTATCCACGACGTGCCCTTGTCCGAGATCTCGTACAGCGAGAAATACTCGGCCTCGCGCCCAGCAGGAATGATCTGCGAAAAGAGCGAGCGGCTCAGCGCTTGAATGCCACCCAGGACGATGGCGATGGCAGCTGCCATGATGTAGAAATCTGTCGAGCCACGCACGGCCGCATACGCCATGATCAGCACGGCGATCCAGCCAAGAATTGAGATCTGGATCGCTCGCTTGGTTGATGTCCACGCGGCAACGCGCTCAAACAGCAGGGCACCTCCAATGGCAACGAACTGCACAAGCAGGATGGCCTGCATCAGCACGTCCATGCCTAGCCCAAGCTCCTCCTTGCCGAACTGCGATGCCATCGTGATCACCGTCTGCACGGCATCGTTATACGTCAGGTAGGCCATCAGGAACAGAAACGTCTGCGGATACGTCCGGGCATGGCGGAGCGTATCCCACAACTGACGGAATGCCGCGCTGATGCGCAGGGGCTCTGCCGTGCGTGCCGGCGCTGACGGCAACAACCGCAGCGGCACAAGCGTGAACAGTGCCCACCAGATACCAGCTGATGCAAGGATGGTGCGGACGATGAGATCTGTATCACTGCCGTTGGCGCCGGCCGAGGCATACATCAACATGTTGATGAGCAGTAAGAGGCCTCCGCCAAGGTAGCCAAGGGCCCAACCGCGCGATGAGACCTTGTCGCGCTCGTGCATCGGAGCCAGCTCGGGCAGGAACGAGTTGTAGATGACGATGCTGGAACCGAAGAAAAGATTCGCCGTGATGAACAGCAGACTGCCGAAGAGGTAGTTGCCGGCAGCAGCCGTCAAAAAGAACAGCAGCGTTGTCGCAAGGGCTCCGCCGCCAGCCGTAAGTCCCAGCAGATACCGCTTCCGATGCGACCGGTCGGCCAGGGCTCCGACAACAGGCAGGATGAAGACCTGCAAGGCAACGGCCAAGGAGGTGGCGAAGGGAAAGACCGATCCTGGATGGATGGCCACGCCAAGCGGGTGAACGTAGCCGTCTGGACCTGCGGCGGCTCGGGCGACGTACGTCAGATACGGACCCAGGAAGGCCGTGACGACCGTTGTCGAATACGCGCTGTTGGCCCAGTCGTAGAAATACCAGCCGATGCGCTGTGCACGTTGCGTAGTCATGACACGCCCGCCGAAAGTGAAGGTCAAAGATACACCGTCGAAGACGGTATCTTTGCGCCATGAAAACCTACGGTCCCAAGAAGAACTTCCTTGCCATCGAGGACGAGCATTCGTCACTCGATACGGCGTCGATCGCAGTGGTCAGCGCCCCGTACGAACACACGGTCAGCTACGGCGGCGGAGCCGCCGACGGTCCGTCGGCCATCCTGCGTGCCAGCGCCTACGTCGAGTTTTACGACGATGAGTTCGACAACGAGCTTTGCTTCGACAAAGGCATCGCAACACTCCGGCCAATCGCCTTCGGCAATCGCACCGATCGTGATGCGCTCGACATGATCGAGCAACAGGTGGATGCGCTGCTCGACATGAACAAGTTCGTGGTGACGCTTGGTGGCGAACACACGATCTCGGCAGCGCCGATCGCAGCGCACCTTCGGCGCTATCCCAAGATGTCTGTCCTGCAGTTCGACGCGCACAGCGACCTACGCAGCGAGTACCAAGGGTCGCCGTACTCGCATGCATGTGTGATGGCACGCGTGGCAGACTTCATGGAGCCGACGTCGATCACGCAGGTTGGCATACGCGCCCAATGCATCGAAGAGGCACACTACATTCGCGAGCGCGGCATCAACACGTTCTACGCCTCGGCTATTCGTCGCGGCCTGTACGGCGCCAACTGGCAACACTCCGTCATCGCTACGCTTGGCAAGGACGTCTACATCACGTTCGACGTGGACTACTTCGATCCGTCGGTGATGCCTGCGACGGGTACGCCCGAGCCTGACGGATTCCACTACGCCGAAACACTCGAGCTGCTCCGTGGCATCGTCGCCAGCGGACGTCGCATCATTGGCTTCGACGTGGTTGAGCTGGCCCCCATGAAGCACCTGCACCATCCCGATCTGACGACGGCCCGATTAGTATACAAGCTTATGAACATCGCCCATGCATCGTCAGGTAAGGCTTCTAAGGTCAAGTCCCGGAGGAGCAAGTGAGCGACCTTCGCACGCGCATCGAGGCGCTGTTCACACATTCAGCAGCGGAGCTGCAGCAGCATCCCGAGGCTGCATCAGTAGTGACCGAGTTGATCAATGGTCTGAACAACGGTTCCATCCGCAGCGCCCAGCCTGTGAACGACGGCTGGCAGGTGAACACGTGGGTGAAGAAGGGCATCCTGCTCTGTTTTCGCCTTGGCCGTAACGTCGACATGTCGGCCTCGGGCATGCCGTTCTTCGACAAGCATACGTTGCCGCTGCGCCCCTTATCCGTCGACGATGGTGTGCGCCTGGTGCCAGGTGGCAGTGCCATCCGCACGGGCTGTTACGTCGCCCCGGGTGTGATCTGCATGCCGCCGATGTACATCAACATCGGAGCGTATGTGGACGAGGGCAGCATGGTGGACAGTCATGCGCTTGTGGGCACATGTGCCCAGATCGGCAAGCGTGTGCATATCAGTGCGGCGGCCCAGATCGGTGGCGTTCTCGAGCCCGCGGGTGCCCGACCGGTCATTATCGAAGACGACGTCATGATCGGCGGCAACTGTGGTGTCTATGAGGGCGTCATGATCCGCGAGCGTGCCGTCCTTGGCAGCGGCGTGATCTTGAACGCCTCGACGCCCGTCTATGACCTAGTGAACGACCGTATCCTCCGCAGCACGGAATCTCATCCTCTTGAGATCCCGAAGGGGGCAGTGGTCGTTGCCGGAGCGCGAACTGTGGCCTCGCCATTTGGCGTGGCCAACGGACTGAGCGTCAGCACGCCACTCATCGTGAAGTACCGCGACGCGAAGACGGATGCGCGGACGGCCTTGGAAGACGCCCTGCGTTGACCACGCGCTGACCCGAGGTCTTAGAGCGTCGGGTCGCCCTTTTCGCGGTTCAGCTTAACGGCCTGCTTGACAAGCGCGTCAAGGATGTCGCGCTTGATCTCGTTCACAGCCCGGATCGTGATGTGGCGCATCTTCATGCTGTCGCCCACCAGCAGGCCATCGGCGTCGCGTAGTTCCGTGCCGCGCCAGAAGCCCACGTTGATGTGGTCTGAAAATGCCTTGATGTAGCACACCGGACCCTGGAAGTCGTACACCGGCTGTGCCCACTTGATATCCTCGGCAAGATCCGGCCCGGCCGCGACGATGATCTCGCGTAAGCGCATCAGCGCTTCGCGTTGCCAGCCTTTGTGCTGATTGACGTAGGCGTCGACGGTCGTGGCAACCTGCTTCGGCTTTTGGATGAACGGTTCAGCCGTGGCATCATCGCGAAGCAGTTCGGTCTTGACGATCTGTCCCAGCATCTGCTGCTGACGTTCCTGCTCGCGACGCTCCTTGTCGCGACGACGATCGCGGCTGTTGCGCTTTTCCTGTTTTGCCTGATTGGGCTGTTGGGCTTGAGCCTGACGTGGCTGATTCGGCGATTGTCCTGCGGGCGGCCGCTGTGATTGCTGCTGGCGTCCCTGACGGGGTGCGGCCGGCGCCTCGGTAGCTGCTGCGGATCCTTCTCCCGTTGTTTCGCCAGGTGTTCCGTCGGCCTGCCCTCCGCGTTTCTTCTTGCGGCGGCGCTTTTTCTGACGCGGCTGACCGTCGGCCGATCCTTCACCTGCCGAAGCCTCGGCGGCATTGTCGGAATCGCCATCGCCTGCATCGTCGCCTGCGCCGTCATCGGCTGATCCGTCGGCCGATCCGTCGGCCGGTCCCGGGGCACTGCCGTCGGGACGGCGCTTGCCGCGGCGACGCCGACGCTTGCGCGCTGCCCCTTCTTCCTGACCGTTCTCTGCTGATGCTTCGTGATGTTCCGGGCGTTCTTCGGTGTGTTCCATGGACACAAATATACGGGATTGATGAAAGGCTCGGGGATGTGACAGAGGTCACCGTTCGCATGCCGATGCGGAGCGTAGTTTGGGTTGGTCCTCGCACATCATCACAACCCAAGGAATGACCCATCATGGTACATGCGATCACGGCTACGTGGACGGACGGACTGCACTTTGAAGCGCTGCAGCAAGGGCGCATCATACATCTCGATTCGGCTCTTGATGGCGAGGCTCGAGGCGTAAGCCCAAAGCAGCTGTTGCTGACAGCCGTGGCCGGCTGCACGGGAATGGACGTGGCCTCGTTGCTGCCCAAGTTCCGCATTCCGTTCTCATCGCTGGTGGTGCGTGTGAACGGCGAGCTGACGGAAGAGCATCCCAAGGTCTATCGTACGATCACGATCGAGTATGAGGTTGGCGCAAACGAAGAACACCGCCCGCTTGTGGAGCGGGCGGTGTCGATGTCTGCTGAGAAGTACTGTGGCGTCTCGGCCATGCTAGGAGCCACGGCGGCGATCAGCCATGCAATCGTCCTTACCGGCTACGCCGGAACGGCCGACGCGGCTGACGTCGAGACGAACCACCAGTAGCATCGCCGCTGTCGCGTCGAGGTTCCTCGGCACGGGCATACGGACGAGCCTGCGTCGATGTCCGCTGCGGCCGCTCCTGTGTGGATGCCGATGATGCGTCGTTACTGCGACGATCATGCTGGGGGCCGCCTGACGGCCGAGGGCGTCGCGGTGGCTTGGGACCAGACGACGACGGACGTTGCTGCCGCTGTTGCGGCCGCGGGGCGGGCTCGACGGACCGCCATTCGTCCTCGCTCACGCCATAGGGATGGTCGGCAATGACGTTGGCACGGATGCGCGTCACGCGCTCGATGCCGCGCATGTCGTTGCGCTCGTCGGGTGACACCAGCGTGATGGCAACACCCGTGGCGCCGGCGCGACCCGTGCGACCAATGCGGTGCACGTAGGTTTCCGGTGTATCGGGCATGTCGAAGTTGATCACGTAGGACAGCTCGTCGATATCAATGCCGCGTGCTGCAATGTCGGTTGCAACAAGGATGCGCGTGCGGCGCGTCTTGAAGTTGCCAAGCGCACGCTGACGGGCCTCCTGCGACTTGTCGCCGTGGAGTGCCTCGGCGCGGATCGACACCTTGGCAAGATCCTTCACGATACGGTCGGCGCCGCGTTTGGTGCGAGAGAAGATCAGCACGCTGCCATGCAGTTCATTCGCCAGCAGGTGGTGCAGCAGGTCCTTCTTATGGGTCCTGCCAACGTAGTACACTTGATGGTCGACGGTCTCGACGGCGCTTGATACCGGCGTCACCGTCACATGCTTCGGCTCGTGCAGCAGCGATGCTGCCAGCTCGCGGATCTCGTCGGGAATCGTAGCCGAGAACAGCAGGGTCTGGCGTTTACTTGGCAGCAACCCAACGATCTGGCGGATCGGTGCGATGAATCCCATGTCGAGCATGCGGTCGGCCTCGTCAAGCACCAGCGTCTCGACGCGGTCCAGATGCAGCAGGCGCTGATCTAGCAGATCGATCAGGCGGCCCGGCGTAGCCACCACGACGTCGACGCCGCGGCGGATCGCATCGGCTTGCGGCCGATGGCTGACGCCACCGAAGACCGTGACGTGGCGGAAGCGGACGTACTTGCCGTAGGCGCTGAAGCTTTCGGCGATCTGCACGGCAAGCTCGCGTGTTGGCGCAAGGATGAGTGCCCTGGGGCCACGGCGCTGTTCCGAACGCGTGATGCCGTCAAGGATCGGCAGGGCAAAGGCAGCGGTCTTTCCGGTGCCGGTCTGGGCACAACCAAACAGGTCGTGTCCCTTCAGCAGCAGCGGAATGGCCTCTTGTTGAATAGGGGTTGGAACGGTGTATCCTTCGTCCGTAATGGCACGAAGCAAGCGGTCATGCAGACCGAGGTCGGCAAAGGTCATGTACCCTTTGTACAGTAGTGGATGATATGCTCACGGCGAACTCCCTCAGGCGACCATCTTGTGGTGCGCGCGTTCTGCCATGAACTCATCCGCGGGGAAAACGAAGGGCAACGGGGCAGGAGGAAACAGGACGTGATCGCGGCGTTGTGCACGCGAATGCAGTCGTTGACGAATGCAAACTTACACAATTGTCCACACAGTACCTGTTGTCTGCACATCAGCCGTCTGGAAGCTGTCAAATGTCTGTCTTCCCAGAACGCCTTTTCACTATTTTGGGTACGCAGTATCAATCAACGGAATGACCGGTTCATGCAGCCTACGAATACGTCAGACCCCGAATACTTCCACAAGGTTGTGGATTGTCAGTACGCCTGTCCGGCACATACGCCTGTGCCGGAGTACATCCGCCTGATCGCGGCCGAGAAGTACACCGAGGCATACATCATCAATTGGGAATCGAATGTGTTTCCCGGCGTACTCGGACGCACGTGCGACCGACCATGCGAGCCCGCGTGTCGACGTGGTCGCGTCGAGGACGAGCCGGTGGCGATCTGCCGTCTGAAGCGCGTTGCAGCGGATAATCGCGACGAGGATGCCCTGCGGACCTACATCCCGCAGGGGCCCTTCACGCCGAATGGCCGCAAGGTAGCGCTGATCGGCGGTGGCCCTGCGTCGCTCGCCGTGGCGCGAGACCTTGCCCCCTTGGGATATGAGATCCACTTGTTCGATGAACAACCTGCCGGCGGCGGTATGATGCGGACACAGATTCCGTCGTTCCGTCTGCCCAACAACGTCCTCGAAGAGGAAGTGGGCTACATCCTGAACATGGGCATTCATACCCAGTTCAACCATTATGTGTCGAGTTTACGTTCTGTCCTCGAACAGGACTACGACGCGATCTTCGTTGGCACGGGTGCGCCACGCGGACGTAACCTGGAGATCCCCGGACGCGGCGAAGCTGCTGCCAACATCCACATCGGCATCGAGTGGCTGCAGAGCGTGGCCTTCGAGCACACGAATCACATCGGTAAGAAGGTGATCGTACTTGGCGGCGGTAACACGGCCATGGACTGCTGTCGGACGGCACGCCGTCTTGGCGGCGAACAGGTCAAGGTCGTCGTCCGCAGTCCCTTCGCCGAAATGAAGGCATCACCTTGGGAAAAGGAAGATGCCATGCACGAAGACATTCCGATCATGGACAATCACGTGCCGCTGACCTTCGAGGTGCGCGATGGAAAGCTCGTTGGCATGACGTTCGACCGCGTGCACGCCGTCTACGACGAGAACGGACGTCGCAAGCTGGTGTCAACCGGCGAGGAGCCCGTCTTTATCGAGGCCGACGATGTGCTGATCGCTATCGGACAGGAGAACTCGTTCCCGTGGATCGAGCGCGACCTTGGCATGGAATTCGACAAGTGGGATATGCCTGTCGTCGATCCGACAACGCATCAATCGACGGTTCCGAAGGTGTTCTTCGGCGGTGACGCAGCGTTCGGTCCAAAGAACATCATCACGGCCGTTGCCCAGGCACATCAGGCGGCCATCTCGATCGATCTGTTCTGCCAGGGCAAGGCGCTCACGGAGCGCCCGCATCCCATGTCGAATCTTGTCAGCCAGAAGATGGGCATCCATGAGTGGAGCTACGACAACGTGGTCACCATCGACAAGCGCTTTGTGGTGCCGCAGGCAGACAAGTCGCTGACGTTGCGCGATCGCAAACTCGAAGTGGAACTTGGCTTCGACGCAGCGACGGCTTTCGACGAAGCCCAGCGATGTCTGAACTGCGACGTGCAAACAGTGTTCACGGCCAAGCGCTGCATCGAGTGCGATGCCTGCGTGGATATCTGTCCGACCAGTTGCATCACGTTCACCGCCAATGCCGACGAAGACGTGCTGCGACTGAAGTTGAGCGCCCCGGCCAATAATCGCACGCAGGATCTGATGGTATCGGAGCCGCTGGCCACGTCACGCGTGATGGTCAAAGACGAAGACGTCTGTCTGCACTGCGGTCTCTGTGCCGAACGTTGTCCGACGGCTGCATGGGACATGCAACTCTTCTCGTACTACAC
>VFFB01000056.1 GCA_018882585.1 Candidatus Kapaibacterium sp. | reverse complement strand
GGTCCAGGCTGTATCGCGAGTACTTTGGGGCCAATGCTGATACCAACGTTCGATCGATGGCGGAATCACTCGCTCCATATCATCATTACAGGCAGAGTCAGATTATCAGGGCTGCCGGATCGAAACCGATCGTCAATGTTGATATCGGCGGTGGTACGACAGATGTTGTTGTCTTCATGAATGAAAAGCCACAACTGCAAACCTCGTTCAGGATGGCTGCAAATACCATCTTCGGAGATGGTATTGCGAGATATGGCGGCAGCTCATCGGCGTTTGTTGCGAAGTACCGACAGTACTATCAGGCACTCTTTGCGGCGAATAAACAAGACGAGCTCAAAGATGTTATGGAAGAGATTGTAACGAAGGGACGTGCTCAAGACATCCATGCATTCTTCTTTTCCGTCGAAGAGCACCGTAATGTGCGTGACCGCGATCGCTTTTCGTACGGCTCCTTGCTGAGTGCGGACGAAGATCTCAAGATCGTCTTTGTGTACTTCTACACGGCAATCGTGTATCACATTGCCAAACTGATGTCGGCGAAAGGGCTCGCGCAACCGCGGTATGCCAGTTTTAGTGGTACCGGCTCAAAGATTCTCAGAATCATCACATCGAACAATAAACTCCTTGAGGCCTACACAAGACAGATCATTGAAGATGCATACGAGCGGCCCTATGATGCCGATGGTCTGTCACTCATCGTTGAATCATCGATTCCGAAGGAGGTGACCTGTAAAGGTGGCCTGCTGGGAACGACCGATGAGGGCACCTTTCCCAAACCTTCGGTGTTTTCATCGATCGTTGGACGCGAGTTTGAAACCGTTACGTATCAGGACGTGCTGGTGCATCTCGACGAGGTGGTCGCCTCTATCCAAGCATTCAACACGTACTTTCTGTCCCTTAACGGGACGTACAACATGGTCGATACGTTCAATGTCTCTCCAGGTGCGTGGAAGAAGTTCTCAGAGGAGCTCCCCAAGGACCTTCGTGCATATGTTGAGCAGGAGCTTGATCACGAGAGCAGGCAGGGGAATGCAGGAGCTACTGATGTGATAGCCGAATCGCCGTTCTTCTATGGCATCAAGGGAACAATCAGTGCACTCACAACTACTCTTTGCGGCACGGAGTGAGCAACGATCGACATAGTGACTCGTTTGAGCGCATGCGGGTGATTGGAGCTGTGGCGTTATTGATGATCCTGCCGTCATGCAGTGATCCCTTGTACATGATCCCCCCGCTCACTCGGTCGTGGCTGCTTGTAGTCACAATGATCATCCTCTTGACCATGGCATTCTGGCTCATGTTGTCCCGCAAAAAGTCGCAGGCTACAGGTCAGCAAAGGGTGCAACAGGTGACCATTGAGTCGCTAAGGGATGAACTCCAGAAAGAACGCGAAATGCACTCGCAATCCAGGCAGCAGTTAGAAGAGCTACTGGTTGCCCATGATCAGCAGGTGGCCCGCCAGGAATCGAAGCCATCTGAGGAGTTGCCTGAAACACAGCAAGTACACGAAGAAATCATGCCCACAACTATTGCATACCTAACAACACCGGAAGCAGACGGATCATTTGATGACCGCTTGCGTTCGGAGCGTTTTCAGCCCGGCGAGTCGATTTACGTAATCACATTTATCAACCCGGAACGCACACGTGCGATGTTCGAGCTCATCCTACATCAGGATGCTCTCGACTTGGCACTGCGTAGAAGAGAACGGTTGATCGAGCCATATTGCGATGCAGAGAATACACCGCGCGGTTCCATATCAAGCATTGAAACGCTTGAAAGTGGCGAGGTAGAACTATCATCGGGATTCTGGAGAGTAGTACGCAAAGCGCGCATTCGATATCAGTGATGGTCCGTCTGGCTGGATTCACGTTTGATGATGGCAAGGCATCACCGAGCATCAGTGACAGTCTTACTTGGTAAGCGTGAATGTCGGCGTCCTCTCCCACAGTATTGACTGAAGGTCAGTTGCGCTCTGAAGTGCTAGATAGAGCAGTGTAGAATCCTGTCTTGTGAGCAGGGAGTCGTGTATGTAAATGTTGGGAATTGCCATGTCAACGGTATCCGTCGCAGAAATCGCCCAACCCAGCATCAACGGAAACTGACGAAAGGTCTGATATGACTCCGTAGCACTTGCCTCTGCATTGGGATCCCCGTGGTAAATCGGCGTTCTCCATGTATAACGCTCTACGCTCGTTTCAACTCCGCTATCCATTTGAACCACAACGGCATCGTCAGTGAACGACGATACTGTTCCGGTAGAGCCGCGTTGCCAGCGATGTTCTGGGTCATTGGTCAGGAACACGACGCGAGCACCTGATGCAACACGTAGTCGCTCAGGACACGGAAGGTAGTCTGTGTGAACGACAGGTACACGAATACAATCGAACACATGTTGCCTGCCAGATAACCCTTCGAGCACAACATCGTTGATCTCAGTTGCCTTTTGTGTCGACGCCGTGACTTGTACAGAAATGTCAAGAGGCGTACCAACGATCATGTCGTCACCTCGTAGGCGTCCCATCCTGTAATCTGTGAGCATGCGCTGCAGCGACGGTGATTTACGCGCAAGTGGAAACGTACACTGAAGCACCTGCAGATGCGCTTTCAAAACGCAGCCTGCGTCCAGGAAAGAGGTGCTACCATATGTATCAAGAACAAAATCAAGCTCTTCATCATCGAGTGATCGCCCCGGAAGGAATGGGTCGCCGATAAACACAACCCGTACTCCACCGAAGGAATCCTCGTTTGCGTGCGCTCGTTGAAGACGATGTTCAAGTGCGGTTACAGTGGCGGGATCAAGTGCCTGCGCGTCAAGGATGACAAGACATGTCAAGTTCTCCATCACGCTTCTCGCGCTTGATCGACGATACACTAATCGTTCGACGTTCTTCGCATGGCGTGAGAGATTGAACATGTCAAAGAGAGATGCAACACCATTTCGATACGCCGCCTGCTCGTCGGCAGTACAGACTTGAATCTGTTGCTGAAGATCCGACAGTTGCTTACGCACGTGCGCAAGCGCAGACATCGAAGAGTTCGTTTGAATGAACAAAGGAGATGTGCTGTAGACAAGAGCGTCGCGAACCATGGTCAGCTCTGGGTTCGTCTCTGGCTTGTACTCGTCCGAAAAATCAGAGCGACGAACCGGATCGGCGTCATACGTTCGCGGTTCGAATATTCGCTTCACGGCAGCGTAATCATGTTGTTCCGATGTCAACGGTAGGATGTTCGCCGCTGGCAAACGCAGTCCATCAACGTGACCGACGTTTGGCGACTCAACATCCGAAAGGGTTGTCTGCGACGTAGGTGATTCGAATGTGCTCGTAGCGGGATCGGGATCGGATATGGCATGGTCAGTCTCGGCTACGTCAACCAGCGGGGTAGATGAATCGTCGGTGGTCGACGTATCTGATTGCGTCGGAACGTGCTGACCAGTGTCAACCTGTCTTCCTGCAGTCGACAATTCCGTTGTGGGAAACATATCGATGACGTCTCGCTGATCCGGTTCTAGCCGAGCTCGTACCATACGATACAACTCGTTCAAACCAACGGCAAGAATGAAAGAGCCAACTGCAATTGAGATAAGCGATGTGCTGTTATCCACGAAGTAGACCTTACAATCCGAAGTACCGACCAAATACAACCTTGTTACGCTTCACCCGAGGTTTTGCAGTGCTCGTCCCGCCGCACTTGCTGAACTGAAGAAGACCTCGCCTCGCATTCTGATTGCACCCTCGTTCGACAGAGCCGTATCGCAACTCATAGCCATACAAGTCTCCGTACCGATCGCAGAGCGGCGTGACAATGATCTGCTCCGGATCCAGACCACTGGCGACCGTTATCTTAGGTAGGTCGGTAAGCGAACTGTACACGAATGTTTGGCATTTCTTCGTGACATTGACGGTGCCATCTCGTTTCGAAAGAACTCGCATTGTTACCATGCCTGACTCATCATCCAACGACGTCTCGATAGCGTGGCTATCCTGATTCACACCTTCAAAGACAAGGGCGACAGGATCACCAAGACGAAATGTTGTTGATGATCCGGGCCCGCGAAGCTTTGCAGTACGAGCTGATGTGCTTCGCGGAACCTCTTCGAAACCGCCTGTTGTAACCTGCATATAGACAGTGTCAACTACGGGTGCCGGTTTCGTTGGCCGCACAAGGTGACGTAGACTATCGCAGCTGCTCAGGAGCAATGTCACAAGCACGTATCCTACTGCAATGAGATTGCGTGAGTATGCCATAATCTTCTAACTACCTTGCTGACGAGGTTTAAGCCGATGCGTGTGCACGTTGTCGGATCTTGAGACGTACCGCGTGATATCAATGAAAGCCTTGATGATATTGACAGATTCAGTGTACTCGTCGTGGTAGACAACGTGAATCTGTGGAACGATCCCAGCGGCACTCCTGCGGTTGACGACTGCATCAATGTAGTCTCCGATCGACGTTGTATCAGCTGTGAAGAACGGTGCGCCAATGAAGACAACTTCTTGAATCTCCCTCTGCCGCAATGCTCTGCTTACGTCCAATAACATGTTGACAAAATCACCAGATGTTGTGATCGGCTCTCGAATCTCTGTTGTGGCGGGGTCAACGTATGTTGGAGCAATTGCGTCGTATCGTAACACGTAATCATTATCCGGCCGAAGCCAGAAAGGACGAATTGAGCGTACTCTTTCCCAAGCGTCGAATGAGAGTGATGCCGTATCAAATGCAACGATAAGACGTCGCGCTACGGCAGGAGTGTCAACTACTGCAGTCTCCTGCTGGTGCATGACTGGATGCGTGACTGTATCATGTACGGTTGGTATCGCAGCAACAGGCTCGCTCGCTTTTGAGGGCTTCCTGTTAGAGTTGATACCAATTACAAAAACGACTAGCGTAATACCGAGTATTCGTACGGCATCAGATACGTCGTAGTTCCCGCGCATTAACGCTTCCGACTGAAAGAATGAAGTGCAAGCATCACCCGAAAATTACCGAACCGAATGCAGTGCACCGGTGTCTGGGTGATGGAAATAGAATGTGATAAACATGTGATGCCCCCCCCCCGTTACCGCACCTTCAGCAAGGTCAACGATATCACCTTGCCCCCTAGTAGTCGGGGTGGAAGGGGGTAGTGCGACAACCTCGGCACGGGCGTGAGTTCTATGATTGCGGATGACAGGTGAACATGATCACCTGGTGGTCAACTGCAACGTCGCGCAGAACGTCCATCGCCGCACGACGTCGATCGATGTCCATGTCGACAAATGGATCGTCCAGCATGATCACGCCGTGTCGGTCCTGCAGGTAGGCCTTTGCAAGGGCAAGACGTGTGGCAAGGGCTAACGAGGTACGCGTGCCGCGCGACAGACGTTCGACAGGCAGCCGCTGCAGCTCGGTGCCAGAGGCATGCTGCGGTGCGGTACCATCAAGATCGATACGATCGTACTTGCCATGCGTGAGTCGGCCGAACAGGTCAGAGATGAGCGAGGGCAGCTGCTGCAGCGGACCCGATGTCTGCTGCTGCGCAGCAGCACGTTCGGCGGCAGCGCGTATGCGATACATGGCCTGACCATCGCTGACGGCTCGATCGTAGGCATCGCGCTGGAGCTGTACAAGATCCCTCAGGTCGCCATACGACATGTCGACCTTCGGCGCCTGCAGATGCTGCAACTCGCTTTCGATGGCAGTGCGCCTGATGCGAATGCTGTGGAGCTCCTGCTCCATGTTGTCAAGTGCCTGCAGATAGTCGTCAGCGGTGGCATAACCATCTGGTATCGCTGGCAGCTGACGCAACGATTCCTCAGCTTGTTTCAGCTTTGATCTGTTGTTGGTAAACAGGTCGAGCAACTCTTCGCGTGTTCCGTACATCGCCGCGTAATCGTCCAGTTGTTGCTCAAGTGCTTGCATGGTTGACCGCACTGCGAGCAGGTCGCCGCTTGTACGGTTGATCTCATTGTTGACCTCGATGAGCGGTCGCGAAGGTGGCAGGTTCGACAGGGCATCATGCTCGACCGTCCACATGTCAAAGGTCTTGTCACCGAGGATCTGCGTGTACAGTCGCTGTTGCTCGCTAAGCGCCTGTTCGTGCTTCACGTACGTTGCACGTGCGTCACGCACAGCGTCCACAGTAGGCAGCCCCGTCGTTGCAAGTATGTTGGCACATGCGTGCTCGGCTGCCTGTCGTGCGTCCAGCAGTTCGGCAACGTTACCCGTTGCGCTCTTCACGGTAACGGTGATGCCATCGTGCGAGAACGATATCATGCCCGGCACGTCGGGTCGAGACCAAGGTTCGGTCTGCGAAAGGGTGATTCGTTCCGATGCGGCAGAGCCGATGGTAACGTCGATAGCGGCATCACGATCGGATGTGATCGATGCCGCAAGCTTGTGGGCTGCGATCTTGACATCCATGTCGCGCATCGTCTGCGTAAGACCTGCAAGCTTGTCAACGGTATCCTGCGTCACCTGCGTATACGCCTGCAGCGACGCATTGGCTAGGTCTACGGCACGCTTCACGTCAAGGATCCTGGCATAGGCTGATCGCAGTGCTGCTGCCGATTGCTGCGTCGTGGCATGCTCACTCTCTATGCGCAGCTCATCAAGTTTCGACGATAATGCCTCGATCTGTTTGCTGCAATCGGCAACACCTTTCGTTGCATTGGGCCAGGCATCGTAGGCATGATGCTGCGTGGCCACGACCTCGGTCAGCCGTTCGACGTTCACCTGCAACACGCGTGATGCTTGCAGCGCGGACCGAAGGGTCTGTCCGTCGCGAACGCTGCTATCGAGTTGCGCCTCGCGCTCGACCATGGTGGTGCGTTCGTGACGTAGTTCGTCGACGCGTACGGTGTAGCGTTCAAGCTCGGCAAGTTGCTCCTTGGCCTGCTGCCATGCATAGTATGCGGCCAGGATCACACCCACGTTTTGCTTCCAGGGGTTGTCGATGCCCCTTCCACCACGAGGAAGTGAGAGATTGCGATCCCAGTTGTCGTACTGCTTCGTGATACGTGTATCAATCAACGACAGCAGACGCTCGGGCGAAATGTCATTGACTGTCGTCTTCGTCGTTGCAACCAGATCGTCCATGCTGCCCCCATCGTTCCTAAGGGCATCGACGGTATCGGCAAGAGCTGCCTGACTTGTATGAAAGACATACTCCCACGTTGCTTCGTTAAAGCCAACGATTGCCATGATGCGCTCTTCGGCGGCAGTGCCAACAAGATCATCGCCGGCAGTGCTGACAAGCCGTGTCGAACCATTCTTTGTCCACACCTTCGTGATGGTGTAGGTGACGTCGTCATTATCGATGATCAGTGTCACCCCACAGTGCGTGCCATTCGGATGGGGGAGCCATTCGCCAATAGCCTTCTGCATTTTGGCGGGTGTGAGCGACGTCGGTGTGTACAGAGCGTGGCGGATAGCATTCGATATCGTCGACTTGCCGTATTCGTTCGGTCCTTCAATGACGTGAACGCCGGAAGTAAACTCATGTATGACATCGGCGAACTTGCCGAATGGATGAAGGTGTATCGAGACCAGTCTCACCGTCCACCTCCTTGCAGGATCTCGTAGGCAAGGTGCACATCAAGTGGATGGTCGGCATCGGCAAGCAGGTCAGTCAGCACGCGCTCCTGCAATGTTCCCGTAGGATACTTCGATGCGATCATCTCGGCTGTCAGCTGTTCCTTTACCGTCGACTCGTATCGTACATGCAGCATGGTGCGTGTTAGGTCGTCCAGCCATGTCGACAGCGTAGCAAGGTCCTGCGCAACCAGCATACCTGATAGCTGCAGGTCAAGGATAGTGGTGGAAGGGGGCAGAAGCTGCACCTGATGTTGCAGCGATTGCAGATCGCTTGATTGCGAGAAGGCGACGGTAAACCGTTTGAAGGTAATGCCCGCCTGCACATCGGCTTGGTACGACGCTTCGCCGTCCTTGTCGATGGTGATGACCCATGCCTGACCGGGGTGGCGCATGCGGACGCTGCCCGGTGTTGGTGCTCCGGGCATGAAGAACGTTGGTGTACCAACCGTGCCAGGAAGCGGAAACGGAACGTGGATATGACCAAGGAGCCACGTCTTGACGCCACTGGCCTTGAGCTCCTCCTCGGTCATAGAGTAGTAGGCATGGTTGTCGTCGAGCGAATGGCCAACAACATTCCCGTGCGCAATGCCGATGTGGAGTTCGGCAGACGACTTCGGATGTTCGGCCACCCAGCCGATACGGTGATCCTTGCTGGTATGGTCCGGACAAGGGCAAGCGTAAAAGTTCACGACTTCGCCGTTGATATCGAAGCGCAGCACTTCGTCGGACAACAGTGGGTAGATACTTGTGTTGTTTGCATGGGCGATAACGGTCGACCACGGCTTGGCGGATCGGTCGCTGCAGTTGTCGTGATTACCTGCAAGCAGCAGAACGGCATGACCCGTAAACGATGCGAGAATGTCAACGGCACGACGAACGTCTTTATCTGCCACGCGATCGTGGTCGAACAAGTCTCCGGCAACCACAAACACATCGCATTGATTCGCATTGGCACTATGTACCATGCGCTGGAGCACGGCATACCGTTCTTCGATCAGGATTGATCGTACGTTAGCATCATACGTGCCGAATCGTAATCCGATATGGATATCGGCTGTGTGATAGATCTTCATGAGAATACGTCAGTGGATGTGTATCGTGAAAATAGGAAAACGTAGGGGCGAGATGCAGACTCGCCCGAAACTAGACCGTTCACAATGATGCACGCGTAACGTCCGTTGTACACGCAATCCCGGCATTCGACACACATCGACAATGAGCCCCGAAGGGGCGTAACGATGCTAGCCCCGTGCGATAGCGCGGGGCAGGCGATAGCGCGGGGCAGGCGTAGCACGATGCGGCATCAACCCGTCGGTTCGTTAACGACGTAGCTCGTGCTGCGGCCGCCACCAGCCTGTTGCTTCAGGATGCCTTTATCGATCAGGTCTTTGATGTCGCGCAGCGCCGAGTCTTGTGAACATTTCGCGATGCGGGCCCAGCGTGACGTCGTGAGTTTCCCTTCGAGACCATCGAATACCTTGTTGAGCACCTGGCGCTGACGATTGTTGAAGTCAACGGAATCATAGCGTTGCCAGAATGCCGATCTATCCATTGCCACATCAAGGGTCTTGATCGACGCTAGCAGTGCGCGTTGTACGATCTGCAGGTGCCATACAAGCCAGTCCGTGATATCGCCAGTGCTGTGTTGAACGGACTGCAGCAAGCGATAGTATTGTTTTCTATCTGCCATGATCTGGTCCGACAGACTGTAGAATCGCTCGGTTGAGCCATCTGCGCGGGCCATCAGCATTTCTGTTAGTGCGCGGGCGATCCGTCCATTACCATCATCGAACGGATGGATGATGATGAATCGAAAATGTGCAATGGCGGCCTTCAGGACTGGGTCGATCTGGACGTCACTATTGAACCACGCCACAAACGCCTCCATTTCGGCTTGTACGGCCCCGGGAGGCGGTGCCGTGTAGTGTACGCGTTCTCGGCCATAGGAGCCAGAGACGATCTGCATTTCCTGTGTTCGGTACATTCCAGTTTCGATCATCATGCCATTGCTTCGTCCCGTTGGGAACAACAACGCATGCCATGCGAACAGTCGTGTATGGGTAAGCGGCGCCGTATGATGACGTGCCGCATCCAGTGACATCTCGACGATACCGTCAACGCTACGCGTAGAACGAACACGTGGTTCGATATCGATCTTCAGCTTGCGTGCTATCGAAGATCGAACTTGGGCGAAGTCAATCGTCTCACCCTCAATCTCTGAAGAACGCACAACATCTAACGTCAGCGCCTGTAGAAGGGAGATCCTCTGCGTCTTGAATCCAACTGCCTGCATTCTGCCCGCAAGGTATCCGCGCAGTCGGTGCACCTCACTCAGCAGACTGCATATGTCTTCATCATTCCATCGGAATGCCGGCCAAGACTTCTGTTCGTAAATGTAGGTTGCCATCGTCCACACGAGTAATCACCGCAATCTAGGGATTAATCACCGCAATACGGCGGAGATTAAGGTCTGCTTCCGATGTACCTGTCACGCGCGTTGACGACTAGTCACACGGAACATGGTCGTTCGGAAACGAAAAGGGGCGCGGCATGCCGCGCCCCTACGGGTAATGATATCGTGTCCGGAGCAGGCGGACGTCAATCCGTCAGCTTCATCTCGACGCGGCGGTTCTGCTGGCGTGCTTCTTCGCTGCTGCCTTTGACCATCGGACGGCGTTTGCCAAAGCCTTTGGCCTTCAGGCGGCTGCTGTCGATGCCCGCAGACGTGATGTATGTGCGAACGGCATCGGCACGACGTTGCGACAATCCGTCGTTATAGTCGTCCGTGCCTTGGTCGTCGGAATGTCCTTCGAACTGCACGCGGATGGACGGCTGCTTACGCAGCAGGTCGACAACGCGCTCGAGCTCGGGCATGGACTCGCTTTTGAGTTCCGACTTATCAAGGTCGAAGAAGATCAGAAGTCTGCCAACGCCCCCTTCAATGCGAGAGAGTTCGATGTCTTTGTTGAGTGTTTGGCCTTTTGCACCCGATGGCACTTCGTAACGTTCGGAGTGGAAGATGTGGTCTTCGGCAGTGGCTGTGATCGAGTAGACGCGACCGGCCGTGAGCGTGACGAAATAGGCGCCCGTGACATCGTCGCTGCGCAGCGTGGCAACGCGCTTGCCGGACTTCAGGTCTGTGACCGTGATCTCGGCACCCAACAGTTTCCGTGAGGATGCATCGCGCACGAAGCCTTCGACAAGGGTCACAGGCTCGCCAGGGAAGGGATTGGGCGTGACGGTATAGTTGCTGTAGTCACCGACGGCCGTGGTACGACTCAGCATTGCTCGATCGGAGTTGGGCAGGGCCGAGTAGAACAACTCGTTGGCAGTCGTGTTGATGGGCTCTTTGAGTCGACGCACGTCGGTGGCAGTGCCGTTGTGCACCTTGGCCACGTAGATGTCGAAACCACCGGCACCGCCAAAGCGGTCCGAAGCAAAGTAGAGCGTCTGACCATCGGCGGCGATCACAGGCGACATTTCGTTCGAGGCAGCGTTGATGCTGCCTACGGGCACGGCAATGCTCCATGCATCGCCATCCCAGGTACTTGTGTAGATATCCGTGCCGCCTTGTCCGCCGGGCCTGTCCGACACGAAGTACAGCGTACGTCCATCGGCCGAGATCGATGGTTGTGCATCATACGATGAAGAGTTTACCGTAGCGGCAAGTGGCATAACATCAACCCATTTACCATTGCGCTTGTAGGCAACGTACAGGTCGGTACGACCGTTGCCCTTGGCATCGTGTTCGTACGACGAAAAGATCAGCGACTGACCGTCGGGCGTAAGCGCAGCTGCACCACTATGTACGGCGTCGTTCACATCACCTTTGAGTTTTGACGCCGACGACCACGTGCCGTTGGATTGTTCCATCGACATCAGGCGCTGGCCCTTGCCATTGAGGTCTGACGAAAAGATGATGACCTTTCCGTGATTGGTTGCGGTGGGTGCAAAGTCATCGTAGGCCGTGTTGTTCGGCATCGGATCGATGGTAACTGTTTGGGCGAATGCCGACAGGGTTACACTGCAGAGCAGGGCGAGGAGAAGGATTGTGTTCTTCATGGGTGCACCTTACATCCTGAACCAGAAACCGATGGAGAATTGCAGGCTGTTCAGCGTCGTGCCTGTCACAGTAAAGTTGCGTGCTGGCGGCTCGGTGTTTTCACGGGATGTATCAACGCCGCCGGAGGCATTGTCCATGTCGGTGAACATAAACTGGTATCCAAGGCGTGGGACGAACTCAAGTCCGCTACCCACGGGGATGCGGTAGCCGATAGCGGCATCAAGGCCAAGACGCAGAGCTGGTACTTCATCGGGGGTTGATTCTGAACGACCAGTTCGCACTTTCGATTCCGTCGGCAGACCAAAGTCGAATGAGCATTCTTCGTCTGGATCGATCGTTTGGGTTAGGTTGGTAACAACATTACCGGTTGGAAGCTGTATCGTGGGCCCGATTTGTGCAAACAGGTTATCGTTCAGCGAGAATCGCAGCAGTGGTGTGAACGAGAAATAGTCTGCTGTCTGCGTGTACTCACCAGTCATTGGCGTAACCGTCACCTGAATTGGAGTACCAAATTGATCGGTGATCAGACAATCTTGCAGCAGGCCGCTCTTCGTGTCGCCAAACTCCTTGTTGTCGACGTACATGCGGATACCAAGAGCGACGGTGGGCGAGAGCTCGACCTCGGCATAGACGCCGTAGGTAAACGCGAGTCCCGTGCCGGCGGCGAAGACACTGTACGGCGAGTTATCGTACAGGCCCACAAACGTTCTGCTTGCCATACTGTAATTCACACCGCCTTCGATACCGCCTCGAAATACAAGGCCCTCGCCCGCAGAAGCAACAGCTTCTGCCTTGGGCTCTGATGCCGTAGACCTAGGTGGTGGAGTATTGCCGCGGCCGTTCGGACGCAGCACATCCTCCTGTGCCAGGGCAAGGTGCATCCCGGCAACCATGCAGCACAGCGCAACGATGAGTCCCTTCATAATGCCTCCGTGGTGATCGTTCAAAATACGGCATGAACGGTACTATAAAAGGCAAGGAAATAGTAAAGGGGGCAGTGGTGCTGCTCATGCTTTGGCAGAACGGCTGGTTACAGTCGTAAACCCTTGAGCGAGAAGGAGTCGCTGATCTTCCCGCTGCTGTTGATGACGATGGTGCCTGTGGCCTTGCCGACAGAGGTTTTGATATCGGACACACCCGGAGGCAGAATGGTCTTATCATTTCCGACCATACCGCCCTTCTTGACGGCCTCTATGAATGATGTGCTCTTGCCGAAGATGTCGGTTCCAACACTGACATTTACCCCGGCTGCTGCCCTGACCTCCTGAATGCCTTCGCTTGTAAACTCAACGTGGACGTCCACGCCTGCGCTGGCGCCCACCTTAACGGGGCCCCATGGGCTGATCCCTTTCTTGCCCAGACTGATCTCGATGTCCACGCTACCCTGCGTGATCTTCTTGGGAATCAGCCCGTCTGCGAATCGAAGGTCCTCGGTGAACGAGCCCTTGATCTTGCCCAAATTGAACGACGTTTTCATGAGGTGGCAGTCAATGTCGATGCTGAACAGGCCAAGGTTGACTCCCATAAAATCCGAGCCGAAGTGCGTGTGGTATTGACAGTGCGTCTCATCGTAGTCAGGAAGGTTCTTCAGCGAGACTCTCGACGGCTTCGCTGGTTTGAGATAGCACGGAGGATTCATGAACACGGGAGTCGTTGCTCGCAGCGTGCCGAGGTAGATCGACAATGCAGTCAGATTGTAGGCTTCGACGTAATCCGCATCATAGCCGTATTGTACAAAGTTGATCTTCACATTGAACGTCATGCGGTAGAATCGCAACTGCGTTTCGACATAGTCCTGTATTGCCTGGTTACTCTGAGCGAGCCACTTGGAATCGATGGCCTCCCATTCGGCACAACATTCCATATCGCTAGGGGAACTGCCTTCTCCCTCAACACACTTCAACGTACCTTTCTTGATCCGCTCCTCGACCTCGTCGCGGGCGGCGGTTCTGACACTGTCGTAGATACGGCGATTCTCAGACATGACGCGGTAGGCATCGCCGACATGCTTTGACACAATTGCGTCAATGTCGTTATCGCCACTGGAAAGGTACTTGAGTTTACGTCTTGCACGCCTGCCGAGAGGCCCAGCGGACTCGCTATGCAATCGAGAGAGATCTCCCGCTGCAACACGCTGCGTGAACTCACGTGTCTTGGCGTGAATCCGATCCAGCTTCTCTTGGATCTTCGCAAGCATCTCGTCGAGCTCGAGGTGGTACTTCCTCCACACCTCCTCCAGCTCTTCGCTCTCCTTGGTGTTCCGTGGAAATGGCGGAAGCAGATACCTGTTAAGTCCGACTGGATCCGGGTTCATCTTTAAGGGCCATTCGACGTCGTCATCCGGAACAAAGCCGATACGACGCAGTTCGGCGTCTTTCTCGTCCGACATGCCGGCTTCGATACTCTCGCGGATGTGTTCGGCGGCCGTGTTCTTGTCGCCTCGCTGTTCATCGATATGTGCCTTGGTCATATGGGCCTGGCTATGCCTGGGATAGCGCCGCAACGCGGTATCCAGGTAGCGTTCAGCGGTTGCGATGTCGCCAAGACCGTACCATGCCTGGCCAAGATTTCCCAGGATAGTGGGGTTGTCGGGAAACTGTTGCTCAAGACATCGAAGCATGGGGACGGCAACATGCTGTCCGTTCATCATCGTCAGCATGGCTGCGTAGTTGTTGACGTTCTCCGCACGGCCGACATCGGCAACACAGGCCTCGCCGGCAACAGCAGCCGCGATCTCGGGACGTCCACTCAACCACAGTCCAACGGCGGTCTTTCCCAATTCTGCTGCCGATGTGTCGACGCTACGCATCGCCTTGGTCAGTGCCTGATATTGCATTCGCTGCGTATTCGAAAGCATGCGCAGTACAGCGGCGTGGACGGACTTGATGTATGAACCGAGCTGCGCAGGCGATGGCGTTGCTGCCATGGCCGCGATGCGCTTCGTATCGAGCGATGGCACGCCGATCCTATCGATATCACCCTCTAGCATCTCGTCCGTGATCCCTTGGCCCATCTTCTCAATGGCAGGCATGGACTTCATAAGGGCTTCTATCTGTTTGCGCTGCTCCGGCGGAAGACTCTCGAGTTCCTTTGCCATCTCTGCTTTCATGGCTTCGAGTTCTTTCTTCGAAGGCATGGAGGAGCCCTTACCCTGTGCCATAAAGAGTGTCGGAAGTAGACACCCGATCACGAGAGTCAGGATGATACGCACAAGGGGCATATGAGTACCGCAGTTATTGCGACAGTTGCGACACGCTCAACGGGCGGGCCAAGAATTCATGCTAACCAAAGATACGATGCTCCGACGCTGGTGTCCGAGTCGATGAACGTGAAGAGGCCCACGCACGAGACGAATGCCCACGCCCACGTGGAGAGAGCCCACGTACGTGGAGAATGCCCACGTACGTGGAGAATGCCCACGCACGAGACGAATGCCCACGCCCACGTGGAGAGAGCCCACGTACGTGGAGAATGCCCACG
>VFFB01000178.1 GCA_018882585.1 Candidatus Kapaibacterium sp. | reverse complement strand
TCAGCGCAGTACCGCCGAATCGGACGAGCCACGCGAGTTTGCTCAGCTGATATCGGGCGATTATGCGCAGATCGTATCAAGCGACGGAGGCAAGTCGCTGTTTACGGTCTATCCCGGCTTTACAATGTACATCCCCAATGCCGAAGACGGCTGGGGACCAATCTCTATGGACTTCCCGCATACGGGCCACTTGTGGCTGCCGCCCTTGGCGGCAGAACCCGATGCCACGGCCGAGGTGTGGCTGGGCGGCGGCACTCGCGAACCCGGCAACGTGGGTGCCAAGCTATATCGCTACCGCTCGAACGGCCAGGCACTCACCATTGATTCACTGGAGTTCGACTTTGGGCTTGGCCTGCCGGATGTGCGCATTACGACACACGGCATTGCGCCCTCGGATCCGGCGTACAGATATGTTGTCACCAGCCGGGGCAACATTTTCGCCTCAAGCGATTCCGGAGCGACATGGACGCGCAGTGAACGGCCGGAGTGGGTGACCGAGCATTACTTCTCGGGGAACTGTATGGTGGTCGACCCGAAGAATCCGCGTACGCTCTACCTGGGCGGCTCGGGGTATACGAAGAGTGGCGTCGTGGTATCGACCGACGGGGGAGTGACCTTTGCCGAGCTTACGGGGCTGCCACCCTGTCTTGTGCTCGACATCGACCTGTCGGCCGATGCGAAGACACTCTACGCAGCAACCGACAATGGGGCATATGCCTATGACTTGGCCACGGCCACGTGGAACGACCTGCTGCACTACGGGGCACCCGATCAGACCTACTGGAGCGTGGACTTCGTGCCGCAGCTGAATGTGGCCAGGTTTGCCACGTACGGCCGCGGTATCTGGGACTTTGCCCATGGAACAGGCGTGTCTGTTGATGCGCATCGCGAAGCCGATGCTGCCGCTCCGTCGATGCTGCAGGTGCGTGCCGTGCTGACACCTGCCGGCCCGCGCGTGACGGTCCTTAACGCTGATGACGGTGCAATGCAGTACCGCTGGTATGACATGCAAGGACGTCTGTTGTCGACCAATGAAGCAATTCCGGCATCGGCTGCCATGGTGATCGTCCGTCAGGGACGTCGCATTGGCTCGGCTGCTATTCCCAGGTGATGCATGCGCAATTACGCTACCGTCGTTCTGCTGTTCGTTTGCGCGGCGCTCACGTACCACTCCCATGCACAGGTCACTGTTGCGGGCACGATCGTCGAGCAGGGTAGTAAAGAGGTTGTGATCGGCGCTACCGTGGCGTTGCATCAGGACAGCCTTACCGTGGGAGTGCGTCCGGTGCGCGGTGGGTACACGAACCGGTACGGCTACTATTCCATCGGCCGCGTGATGCCCGGCAGGTATGCCGTTGTCGTTACGTCGGTGGGCTATGCAACGCATGTAGCGGCCATCGTTATCGACGACACCAGCGAGTCGCTCGTTTTCGACGTCGCGCTGGCACCGAAGGCGGCGCAGGCCAACGAGGTACGCGTTGTGGCCGACCGTCAGGGTAGTGCCCTGCAGCGGCAGAGCACGGTCACCCTTGCCCCTTCCTTTATCAAAGAGATGCCGGCATTAGGGGGCGAGGTGGACGTGTTCCGCGTGCTCCAGCTGTTGCCGGGCGTGAAGTCTGCATCCGAGATCTCGAGTGGATTGTATGTGCGTGGTGGTTCGCCCGATCAGAATCTTGTGTTGCTGGACGGCGTCACGGTCTACAATCCGAGTCACCTTGGCGGCTTCCTGAGTACGTTCCATGCTGACGCGCTGCGTGACGTCAAGCTGATCAAGGGAGCGTTCCCGGCCGAGTATGGTGGTCGCTTGTCGAGTGTGCTCGACATCACCATGAAGGAGGGCAATGCCGAGCGCATCAAGGGGTCGGCCAGCATAAGTCTGATCGCATCCGGCATTGCCCTTGACGGACCGATCGATTCAACGACGACCTTCATGGTGTCGGGGCGGCGCTTCTACCTTGACGCCTTGCTCTGGCTTGGCGCTGCGGCGGCAGGCGCCGAGGAGGACGTGCCCAATTACTACTTCTACGACTTGAACCTGAAAGTCAACAAACGGCTTGGCGACCGTGATCGGCTCTACGTCAGCGGCTACTTCGGTCGTGACGTGCTTGCATCGTCAAGCGGTGACGGAGAGTCGATCGATATTGGCTGGGGAAACAGAACGGCGAATCTGCGATGGACGCACCTGTTCAGTCCGGATCTGTTTTCGTCGTCTTCGCTGATCTTTACCGACTACGAGTTCGGCACAGAGCTCATCTCGAACAATGGGTCTGCGCTCAGGTCGTTCGGCGTGCGCAGCAACATCCAGGATGTTACCCTGCGTAGCGAGTTGCAGTGGGCGGCACATGATCTGCATGCCGTCAAGATGGGCTTTGACGTCACCCATCACGCCTTTGCAAGCGGAGTGACCGGGAATCTGCTGCAGGGAGGAGGCCTGGACTTCATCAAACAGGGAACGATACGCAGTGTGGATGCAGCATTGTATTTGCAGGACGAGTGGACGATCACCGATGCCATGCGCGCCAATGTAGGCGGTCGGCTGTACTGGTTCCAGCAGGGCGGCTGGGTGCGATTCGAGCCGCGGGCGTCGCTATCGTACGATCTCACGCAGGAATCAAGCATCACCGCCTCGTTCGCCCTTGCGCATCAGTTCCTGCATCTGATCGTGCGGAACGATGTGACGTTGCCCACGGACGTCTGGTTTCCGTCGACGGCCAATATCCAGCCCGGACGGAGCATCCAGGGCGTGTTGGGCTATCAGACGTCGTTCGACGAGGGGACATGGCGGTTCACGGCCGAGACGTACTACAAGGGAATGTCGAACCTGTACGAGTACCGTGATGATGCCGAGTTTACGATTGGTGTTCCGTTGGAGTCGCAGTTTACCGCAGGCACCGGAACTGCCTATGGCATCGAGTTCTTTTTACAGAAGCAGGTCGGTGACGTCACGTGCTGGCTTGGATACACGCTTGCATGGACGTCTCGTACCTTTCCCGAACTCAACAACGGCAAGCCATTCACGCCCCGGTACGACCGAAGGCACGACATTTCGCTGGCGCTGCAGTACCGTCTTGCCGAGAGCTGGCGTCTTGGCTTGACGTGGCAGTTTGCCACGGGTGCCGCCTACACGGTCCCATCAGCTCAGTACGTCACGAGTCCGTTCGGCAGTAGCGTCAATGACCTCTACACGGAACGCAACGGCTTCCGCCTTGCCCCCTTCCACAAGATGGATGTGAACCTGATCCACGAGTATTCGTGGTTCGGGTTGCCGTGGGAGGCAAGCATCAACGTCTACAACATCTACAACCGACGTAATCCCTTCGCCTTGTTTGTATCCAGCGACTATGATGCTGTCACCAACGAATTCGTTCGCGTGATGAAGCAGATAACCTTGTTTCCTATCATCCCTACCTTGGCACTGCGATGCACATTCTAACAAGGGGCAAAGAGTGCGCGATATGGATATCGCGCTGGTGCGGCACGGCGGTGCTGTTCGTGGTGCTTGTGG
>VFFB01000055.1 GCA_018882585.1 Candidatus Kapaibacterium sp. | reverse complement strand
CGGATACCCCTAGGTGGCAAGACACCATACTTATGTGCACCCACGGCTGAGGCCGTGGGCTACTATCGGCCGACCATCAATTGGCGGAACGTTCGTCGATACGCATCGGGTCGATCCGTTTTCGTCATAACGTGATGTACGATCGTCAGCACCACCAGGTTGAACAATTGTCGACCTATAGTAGCCCACGGCCTCAGCCGTGGGTGCACGTGGGGACACGTGGGTGTGCATCAATGCCATGGGTGCATGTGTAACGAACAAACAGATTCGTTGTAACGATGAGCCCCGAAGGGGCGTAACGATGTTAGCCCCGGGCGCTAGCCCGGGGTACGAGATGAAGGCGCTAGCCCGGGGTACGAGATGTACGGTTCACGATCAATCCACATTGCCGATGCACACGTCGGGCGAGACGGCGTATCGTCCCTACATCGCGATGGTTCGAACGGGCGGGCGCGGCGTGTCTCGCCCCTACGTTACGCTTTACGCAGACGTAGCAGGGTGCGCAGACGCGTTTGGAGCTGGGTGCGGACGTTGTTGTCCGATGGGTGCAGAAGGCTGCCGCCGATGCGGAAGACGTCGACGGCGTCGGCGTCGATGATGACGTTGGTGGTGGACGATTCCGTGATGTCGAAGTACGGGTCCACGGCGATCCAGAGGTTTTCGGTGCGGTCGGTGGTGAGCGTGAAGGACGTCATGACGCTGTCGCTCCAGACGTGGCCTTCGATAATGACGGTGACGCGATCCTTGACGGTGGCAAAGTCGGCAAAGACAGGGTCGCTGCGGTAGGCGTCGGCCTCCGAGGCCGAGAACTTGTGCATCTCGAGCTTCATGCGGTCGTAGCGGCCAACAGGTAAGGCCGATGCAAAGACAGTTGCCACAGAGTCGCGCGTCCAGGTGATGACGGCAGGACCGGCCTTGACCACACGGCCCGTTGCGTCCGTCGTGTCTTCGTCCACACCATGCAGCTTGATGCGTGATACCAGGATGCGCACGCGCGTGAGCGTGATGCTGTCGATGTCCGAGGAATCCTGGACGTTGCCATCCGGCATGGCAGCAGCGATGGCGCCGGACTTCAGATTGGTCTGGACGATGAGCGTGCCACGGTCCGATGGCGAGGTGCTGTCGGTACACGATGTGGTAAACAATACAACAATGACGATGGCAGCAAGAATGATGATGATGCCGGTGGAGCGTTGGGCTGACGTGTTCATGGGTTTCGCTTCGCTGATGTGAGTTGGACGATCGCAGAATGCATCTGCATATCAGCATGCAACATCGCAATCGATGGTCGGGCGTAACGTACGCTCAACTACGCAGCAGGCGTAGCACGTCGGCCGCGGAGCGGATGCCGCTGGCAATGGCGTTTTCGATGGCCGGCGATGCGTCGTTGTCCGTACCGGCAAACACAACGCGTCCGTGCGGACGTCGCACATGCAGCGAGGCCTGCAGGTGCGAGCCTACCGTGGGTATCACAATGCCATGTCCCCACGCCCAGGCATAGATCTCGGTGATGCCGTCGGCTGCGCCGACAGGTGCATGCACAAGCATGTCGGCCATGATATGTCCTACACGTTGCGCCATGGCATCGTCGTCAAGCGCCGTCGCACGCTCGGTACGCCGCAGCGGCGCATAGATGGAACAGACATGCGTGCTGCCGGGACGCCGCGCAGGCTGCGGAGCAGACACAATGTCGGTGTACGTTTCCGTTGCAGGAATATGCCACGTGTCGAAGGCCGGCGTGGAAAGCATCGAACCGGTCGAGGCTACATGTACCGTCATATACGGCGCATACTGCAGCTGCTGCATGGCATTGCGCTGCACGTCGGGCAGACCCTGCACAATGCGCGAGGCAACAAACTTGGGTGCAGCCACGATCACGGTGCGTGCCGTGGTGCGCGTCACACTGCCGTCAGGACGCATACTGTCGATCTGCACACCACTCCCCTCCTGCGCAATGCGCAGCACGCATTCGTCATGCTGGATGGTGGTCCGCGCGGCCAGCCCACGGGCGATCGATGACGGCCCGCCCATGACCGTGTAGCGCTCGCCACCGAACGAGGCGCCGAATTCGGCCGAGTAGAAGTTCAGCAGACAATGTGCATTCACGTCGTCAAGGTTGCCACCCATCGACGAGCGGCAGTAGGCATCAAGGACCGACGTCAATAAGGGCGAGTTGTAAGGGGCAATGTAGGCACGTGCCGACGTTGCGTCGAGCTGCCGCACGTGGTCCGACAATGCATCGGCCAGCGGATACGCGGGGAAGGCATCACCCAGGGCAAGGACGGTATCGCGGAACCGACGCATGGCGTCGGCCTCGGCCGCCGAGGCGGCAGCGCGGCGCAGCTGCGCGTCCGACCAGAAGTCCGTGTAGGTCTCGCCGCCAACAACGTAGGCATCGTCGCCAACCGGTATGGCCTCGACACCCGCATACGAAAGCACGTCGCGTACGTCCTGCGTCATGTCGACGAAGTAGACCGAACCCAGCGAGACATCGCTTGTGCCGACGCGTTGACGCACGGCTGCGCCGCCGGAACGAGGCTCCGACTCGAGGATGGTCACCTGATAGCCCTGCTGTTGCAGGTGCATGGCCGCCGTCAGACCCGCCATGCCCGAGCCAACGATGGCAACGTCGGTACGCTGCTGCCGCGCCGGCGTGGGCAGCACCAGTGACTGCTGACGAAGCTTATGGGCGATGGCCGTGCGCTGACGTTGGGTAACGGACGGATACGTACGCGCCACGGGACGCGCACCTTGGCCGCAGCCAATAAGCTCCAGCGTGTAGATGCTTCCCGAGGCCAGGACGATGGTGCGGATGAAGTCGCGACGCGAGGTCACGCCGGCCTCAGCGCATGAACGTCACGGGCACCACGTTCCGAACGCCGTTGACGGTGACCGCGCAGAGATAGCTGCCGGCGCCAACCGCCGGCGACAGCGGCAGGCGGACCACGCCGGGTTGTACGTTACCGCGGAACTCCGTGCCAACAAAGCGTCCCTCAGTGCCCCATATCTCCACCACGACCGATGCCGGCACGTCCTGACGCCATTCCAGGAACATGGACGTAGCGGCAGGATTGGGGTAGGCGCGGATGGTGGCCTTTGTGCGGCCAACGTAGGCGTCGCGGACCGATACGGGATCCTGCAGAACACCAAGCGGAAGGATACGCTCGCCAAAGATGGATTCTGTGTCCTCGGGCGTACCACCGAACCATGTCTCCATCACATCCGTGTAGATGCGGCGGAAATCATACTGGTAGCGCAGGTCGCCGTTCTCGTTGAAGTTGCCAAGGTCGGGCGCGTTGCCAAACACACCGGAGCGTACGCGGTTGCCGAAGACGAACTGCACGCTGGCAGCACCGTGGTCGGTGCCGCGGCTGCCGTTCTGCTCGGGACGACGTCCGAATTCCGACGCCGTAAGGCCGACGACGCGATCGGCCTGGCCCTGCATGATCATGTCCTGCATGAACTGTCCGACGCCCTTGGTGAGCGACTCGAGCAGGAAGGGATGCAGACCCGTATTGTCGTCATTCTGCTGCTGTACGTGCGTGTCGAAGCCGCCCATGTAGACCATGTAGACCTTCGACTTCAGACCGCCTGAGATAAGGCGGGCAACAAGCTGCATCTGACGCACGAAGCCATTGTCGTCGTACTTGACCATGTTCTTGCCACGGTCGAAGGCATCCTTGATGACCTGCGAATACCGGTCTGACTGCTCGGCAACCATGCGCACGAAGTTGAACTCACGCTCGTACCGAGTGTCGCCGGGCATGGGGTCGAGGTCGGGCGACAGCCCCTTGCCAAGCTCGAAGAACTTGTCGGGGTCGGTGAGCGCGATGCCGACATCACCCTTCGGACTTTGGAAGAGCATCGACAGCGTACCGCCGATCTGTACGGCAAGCGGGTCGGGCGGCAGCACGTCGGGGAATCCCGGCGTGGTCTTGGCAAAGAAGCGTCCAAGCCAGCCATCCACAAGGCGGTCATCGGGGTTCGATGAGTTGAAACCGCTCAGCCAGATGTCGGTCGAGCGGAAGTGCGACAGATTCGGATTCTCGTAGCCGACGTTCTGGACGATGGCCAGACGACCGTCTTCGAGCATGCGCTTCATGTTGTACGTGTTCGCCGGGTCGAGCGCCGGATGCATGTAGACCTTCGACAGAAGGTTGATGGCATCTGTCTGCTTGACGCCGATGTCGGGCCGAAGCTTGTAGTAGAGTGGGTCTTCGCAGGGGATGATGGTGTTCAGACCGTCATTGCCGCCGAACATCTGGATGACGATGAGAATGCGATCGTTCTCTTCGGCAAGCGTCGGCAGCAGTTCAAAGGGCGAGAACGCCCGCAGCGGCACGCCGCCAAGAAGCTGGGTACCAACTGCAGCTGCGGTGGTCGAGGTAAGAAAGTTTCGACGTTTCATGATGTTCACCGAGTTCGTTTCGTGAGGAAGAGAACGATCAGCTCAATTGAAAATCAGGGGCTTTGGAGATGGCCACCAGCAGACCGCGCGTACGCTGTGCCGCAGCCGGCTTTTCGTCCAGGATCTTGGGCCAGTCGTACGACGGAGCATTCTGCAGGAGTGTCTTGACGTAGTAGTCATGACGTGCGCTGTTGACCGTCACGGGCAGCAGCAGGCGGCATACTTCGCGGACGAACTTGTCGGCCACGTCGTAATCCGTAAACTGTTTGATGAAGGTCATCACCTGGTCGTCGGTCATCGAATCGATGATGGTGCGCGCGAACTGGCGGCGCACCGGATACGAATTCGTGCTAATCCAGTAGTGATAGCCAGGCCAGCCTGCAACGTTGGGCGGGTCCATGAGGGCCTGATCCATCTTCTTCGTCCAGCTTTGCGGATCGTTGAACTCCACGCCCAGCTGACGCATCACGCCGGCGCAGAATTCGGCAGGTGTCTTGATCTGTGCGCCACGCAGGCCCGGATCGAAGAAGTGCGCGCTCGAGAACAACGCGTGAACCATGGGCTTGATCTTCCAGTTGTTGTCA
Source organism: Candidatus Kapaibacterium sp. (assembly GCA_018882585.1). GTDB lineage: Bacteria > Bacteroidota > Ignavibacteria > Kapaibacteriales > Kapaibacteriaceae > ZLKRG46. The sequence continues at coordinate 10,489 of VFFB01000055.1, read as the reverse complement.
CGGAAGATCTTGCCAAGGGCCTCGACCATGGTCTCGTCGACCTCGGTGGGCGAACAATAGACGAAGTACCGGTACAGCTTACGGGCGATGAAGCGCGAGGCTTCGACCGGCCGCTGTTCGAAGATGATCTCGATCAAACGACGGATCTCTTCGTTCTTGACCTGATACTCCGTGTTGTTGTCTGCCGTCCGACCGGGGATCGACTGTCCAAGGAACTGCTTTGCGCCAACGTCGTGACGTTGTGCGGCGAAGTAGGCATTGAAGATGCCGTTCGGACCTGTGGGTTCGTCGTTGTAGCGGGCCGACTTCCAGCCCGTAAGCACGCGTGCGGCTTCCTTCACGTCGCCCTCGGTATACCAGCCGATTCCGACAGTGAACAGTTCCAACAGCTCTCGAGCATAGTTCTCGTTGGGCTTGCCTACTTCGTTGAAGTGTCCGCCCAGGTACCAGACCATGGCATTGTCGACGGTCACGTCCAGCGTGAGCTCGCGGAAGTCGCCAAGGCGGTCCTTGCGCAACATCAGGTATTGGCGCCACATCGACTGCGGCGGCACGTAGGTCTCGTCGAAGCTGAACTCCGTGGTGAAATGGCCCGACCAGAACATGGTCAGCTTCTCGACGCCCTTGGGCTCGGAGGCCATCTGCTTGATCCACCAGTTCGAGAGGGCCGCCATCTGGTTGTTCCAGCCTGCATAGATCGCGAAGCGCGTCTGCAGGTCGGCACCCAACGGATTCTCGGTCGTGGCGTTGATCCACGTGCCCGGCGGTGCGGGCGCGGGTTCGTCTTCGGCGCCCAACAGTTCGCTGACGACGTCGGCAGCAAGTTTGCCAACGTACGTCTTGGCACTGGCGTAGGACGGCCCCACACCGATGCGCCGGAACAGATGGTAGACGTCGTCAAGCGTGAGCGGCTGGTCGTAAGGCTCAATGCCGCCTCCAACCATTGGCATCACCATGTCTGCGGGTGCATGATCACGCACACCAAGTGATGCAAGTCCGGAAAAAAGTTGTCGCCTGTTCATGTTCACCTCAACGGTGTCGTTATCGTGAGTGAAACGGTCCGACAATAGAAACGTCCTTCGGGAAGCGAATTGTCATACGGCAGGTCGGCCGGGCCAACGCCCGTCACCGACGTGATGTCAACATTCGGTGCTGCCGAGCGAAGATACGTCTCAACAGCGCGCGCGCGATCGGTTGACAGGTTTACGTTGTACTGCAGCTCGCCCAGCCGGTCGGTCGACCCCTTGATGGTGGCCTTACTGCCCTGCCCTGCCGACTGCATGATGACGTAGCGCATCATCTGCTGATTCTGCGTGCTGATCGTGGACTGATCGTAGTCGAAGACGATCAGGCTGAGTCGACTGACCTCGTAGTTGCTGACGGTCTTCCGCAGCGGGAACCGCGTCGACGCCTCGACCGGAGCGCCATCCTTCTGTTGCACGATAAGCGTGGCGTCGAGCGTATCAGACGGAGCAACAACCGGTCCAAGACGGTCGGTGAGTTCCTGGCTCAGATCAAACCGCACGTTCGGCGGAGCGCCGTCGCCGCGCTTCCATCCGATGAGGGTGCCTCCACGGCGAACCTCGAGCTCCCACGATGTGGCGCGTTCGGGATACTTGGTATCGACAGAGAACTCATGCAGCAGCTGCGTGGGCACAAACTCCAGGAACCGTGTGTGGACGACGGGGCCCATCAGGGCGCTTTCGGACGACGAGAGTTCCACGCGGCGGTTCTCTTCGACGCCTTCGGCATACGCAACGTTCGACGGCAACGCGGGCCGATCGGCCGTTCCAATGCGGAAACGATTCTCGGCAAGCCCCCAGCGCTGCCGCATGTAGTCGACCACGGTCTGCGCCCGACGCTGCGCCAGTTGCCGCAGATCCGCGCCCATGGCCGCCTCGGACGGGTCGGCCGTCCCGGTCACGGTAAGCGTCGCCTGCGTCAAGCGTTGCATGCGGCTGCCAATGATGTCGAGCATCCGGTAGTAGATCGGAATCGTTTGCTTGGGCAGCGCCTGCTCACGGAAGTCCTGCACATTCTCGGACCCGCGATAGCGGGCCTTCAGCTCGGACTTGCCCTCGTCAAAGAACAGGTACGGCAACAACGGGAATGTCTGCGTCACCACCGTCTCATTGATCTCAAGGGGCGTTGTCGAGATCGACGTGATAACGACGGGCTTTTCGACGGGTTGCTCTGCCGGAGGTTCTGCACGCGTCACCACAGGCTCGGGCGGCGGCGGCGGCGGCGGTGGTGGCGGCGGCGGCTCGGACTCGGAGAGACGATACCGCAGCTGCAGTCCTGCCATGATGTAGGATTGCTTCCAGACGTTGTCGGAGACCAGGTTGTTGAAGTTGTACCGGAAGCCAACCTCGGGACACACTTCGATGTCGCGAAGCCACGGCAGCGCGGCGCCAATGCTGAATGTTGCACCGTAGGACGTACCGGCATTGGTAAGCTCGCCCGTGCCGTTCACCCTGCGGGCAAGCCCATCGGGGAATAAGATGCCCGAGGGCGACGTGACCTGCTCTGTCTGGGTGTACTCGGCGCCAAGCACCGGATTGCCGGCATCGGCTGTCAGGCGCACAAAGATCGGCAGCCCGGAGATCGGACGCGAGCGCAGACCGACGTCGACCGAGATGTAGCCCAACGTTGCTTCGAACACGTGCGACCGCTCGAGCGGCACGAAGGTGTTCGATCGCGGATCCAGCACTTCGAAGTTATCGGTGCTCACAGCCGTGAGCGAGGCAGGACGCTTGGTGTAGGTAAGACCGCCCGAGACTTCGAGCAGGTCTCCCAGCAGCGCATACTCGCCGGTAATGCCACCGTAAAAGCCATTGGCCACGCCATCGTCAAACGTTCCGCAGTCTGCAGAGCCTGCCACGATGGGCAACGTCGAGGTATTCATCACATACAGGTAGCCGCCCCTGATACCTATCGACGTCGGCTGTGCCACCGCCGAACCCATGATTGCAACGGCAGCGACCAGCATGACGACAGCACTTTGCATGTTCCTCACAGCGTCCCTTGTACGATGCAGTGCCGAACAGGGCTTGCTACCCGTCGGTCACTGTCATCTATTCCGAAAGTGGTGTCCCGAACATGTCAACGGCTCACGGCAGCCCGTAGAACTGTTGACCACTCAGTGTCCGTCAAAATACGAACAGCATAGACAGTTCCGAACGCAATCAGCACAAGGCCGGCGGCCTGCTGTAATCGCTTGACAAACGTGGGCGTCATACGGTCTCGGTGGCGCAGCAGCAGCCGCACCAGCGTAAGCAGCCAGCTGGCCTGGCCAATGCCGAACATGACCGAGAATGCGACGGCATTCCAGACCGTAGTTGCATACCAGCCGGAGTGCTGCATGAAGGTCGAAAGTGCTGCTAACGCGGGCAGGAACGTTGGATTGGCAAGGTTGGCAATGGCAAATCCCACGCCAACGAAGAACGGCCCGTGCGACCTAATGCGGGCAACCCATCCCGTGTCGGTTGGTGCATCGTCGTCGCGTGACTGCGGCGGCAGCGGCGGCTGCCGCATCTGGGTGATGCCAAAGGCTACCATTGCCAACACGATCATCAACTGGACAGCGATACTTGCGCCGGGATAGGCGGTGGACGCTGCGCCGATGAGGCGTGACGCTGCCGACGTGGCCAACATGGCCAGCATGCAGTAGAGCACGTCGAACAGTCCGGCGCCGATGGCAAGCTTTACAGAAGCGCCCCAGCCTGACCTGAGGGCGGTACGCATAGCGGCAAAACTGATGGGCCCGGGAGGGATCGCCAGGATGTAGCCGATACCGAGACCTAACAGGGCAGCAGTAAGCATTTCCGAATCTACGAAAGCTGATGTTCTATCTTTGGCGTATCACTACGAGACGTCAGCATGGCAACACCAACGACCACATCTTCGGCATCGGTCCTGCGTCCGACACTTGGCCTGTATACGACCGTGAGTCTGGTCGTGGGCGGCATGATCGGTTCGGGCATCTTTCGCAATCCGTCAACCATGGCATCCATCCTGCATTCACCCGAGCTGCTGCTGGGCGTGTGGATCGTGGCAGGCGTGGTTACGATGTTCGGTGCACTGACGAATGCCGAGGTGGCGGGGCTGATCCCGGCAACGGGCGGACAGTACGAGTACTTCAGGGCAATGTATGGCGACTTTATAGCCTACATGTACGGATGGGCGCTCTTTGCCGTGATCCAGACCGGTAGCATCGCATCGATCAGCTTTGTCTTCAGCGAATACTTCGCCCAGCTGTTTCCGCTGTGGCAGCTTCCGCGTCCGCTTGTCGAGTCGTATGCCGTGTCGCTTCCATTCGGCACGATCTATCCGCTTGATAACATCGGCATCAAGTTGCTGACGTTCGCACTGGTGGGCGTGCTGACCCTGATCAACACGCGCGGCGTTCGCGAAGGTGGCGTCATCCAGGCCGTGTTCACTACGGCAAAGGTGCTGGCCATTCTCGCGCTGGTTGCGGCGGCCTTCCTGTTCGGCGATGGATCGTTCAGCCACGTGACATCTGAGGCGAGCACACCGCCCCCTGTTGGCACTGCCCTGCTGCTTGCACTTGCAATGGCCATGAATAAGGCATTGTGGTCGTATGATGGCTGGAACAACATCACCTATGTTGCCGGCGAGGTGCAACAACCGCAGCGCACGATTCCGCGCTCGCTGATGATGGGCACGGCAATAACGATGACCGTATACATTCTGATCAACGTTGCCTATCTCTACATCCTGCCGATCGATGCACTCAGCGGGTCGACGTCCGTGGCTGCCGATGTGGCGCGCATCGTGATGGGGCCGACGGGACTGACCTTTGTTGCGCTGGCCGTGATGATCTCCACGCTTGGCACGTCGAACGGTACCATCCTTGCAAGCGCTCGCGTCTACTATGCCATGGCCAAGGACGGGCTGTTCTTCCGATCTGTGGCTCGCGTGCATCCGACGCACAAGACGCCATCGACATCGTTATGGTGGCAGATGGCGTGGACGTCGGTACTGATCTTCTCGGGCACGTTCGACATGCTCACGGACATGCTCATCTTCGTCAGCTGGGGCTTCTATGGTCTTGGTGCCTACGGCATCTTCATTCTGCGACGCACCATGCCCGATGCTCCGCGACCGTATCGCACATGGGGCTATCCGGTCGTGCCCGTCGTCTTCATTCTGTTCGCCGCGGGCTTCCTTGTTTTCACGGTGTGGTCAGACGTCCGCAACTACATGAATGGCGATGCGCCAATCATCAATGCCCTGTATGGCATGATCATGCTGGCTGCGGGAGCGCCCTTGTATGCACGGTTCCGACGCCGTGCGTAATGCGATCAGAACGTCAGCCCGACGGCCACATGCACAAATGAACGCTGGGGCTCGTTCTCTGCGCGACCAACAAGATTCGTAGCCGTATAGCCCACCTCGACAAATGGGTGAAGGGGGCCAAGTTCGATCGCAATGCCGGCGGCCGCACGGGCGCCAAACCTCGAGGCCGTGGGCTCGACCTCGATGCCCTGCTGCAGGAGCAGGTCTTTGAACGTCGTGTTTTGGCCGACGGCCGACACTGTGACGCGACGATATGTGTAGGACACGGCGCCGCTGACGTACGGTGCTACGATCCACCGACCAAGAAAGTAGTGCAGACCGGCATAGACCGGGATAAGGTCTGTGGCCGACGTCAGTGCCACCACGTCACCGCCCTGGAGCGTCACCCGTTGTTCGGCATCGAAGAACCGATTGATCTCGATACCGCCGGTAAGACTCAAGTTCTCCGTCAGCCCCATGCGGGCCCGTGCGCCAACATGCAGACCAAGCGTCGTGGCCGCTTCGTACAGTGCGTAGGGATTATCGGTGGTCGACACAAGATCATAGGCCATGGACATCTTGTCATCCGGCACAGCGACGCCGGCGCTCACGCCGATGACGAGTCCCTCGGCATCCGATGCCGTCAAGCGAACTGTACCTGCACACAGCAGGATGATCACCAGTCGATACAATGTGGAATGCATGGCGTCGTTCCCGTACTGTCCGTGAATGGAGAAGCTGACCATTGTGGCCACGATTCTGGGTAATTTAGCATGATGAACTATGGTTTGATTCTTGCTGCTGTCGTCATGATGGCAGCGTCGATCCTGCATGCACAAGACGTTACAACCGGCGACCGACGGCCTGCGCTGATTCCTCCGGCCCGTCTTGGCGCCTACGGCGGCATCAGCCTGAACATGAACGACTACACCGGCCGTGTATGGTCGCTGCCGTCCGGCACCGTACCGCAGACGCAGCTACTGCCGTTTCGTAACGACTCCGTCGCCTTCGGCAACGGTTCGACCGGAGCTGCATTGCATCTTGGCTTCATGGCATCGCTGCCCATCACGCCCACGATACACCTGAGTGGTCGCCTTGGGTATAACGGCCTTGGCGGTACGGCAACTGCGACGCAACGCCGTGGCGACTCGACGGTCACGCACGAGCATACGTCTTCGATCGGCATGTTCGAGGTCTCGCCGGTATTCGAATTCTACGGATTGTTCGACGGTGTAGATCTGTATCCCTTGGCCGGACTCGAGATCGGTCTGCCTGTGGTGGCAACGTACGAGCAGACGGCCTCATTCACCGCCGACAGCATTCAGACGCAACTCAGTCAGGTACTGGCGCGCGATACAGACGTGCCCAATACCACGGTGCGGGCTGCGCTGATGCTTGGTCTTGGCTATACGATGAAGTTCGGTACGAGTACGTGGGTGCAGCCGGAGATCTCGTATCGACTGCCGCTCACCAACATCACATCGGCCACGAACTATTCGCCGTGGAAGATCGCCCAGTTCCGCTTTGGCGTCAACATCACGTGGGGCAGCGAAGACGAGCAACCGCGGCAGCCCAGGCTGGGACGTCCCATGGTTGCCTCGATGGACCGCATCGTCTCGTACGACGATGCCGGCAACGAGCAGCCTGTGCAGCGCATCGTCGTCGAAGACGTAGCCTACACCGAGATGTTCCCTCTTGTCCCGTATGTCTTCATGCCTGCCAAGGGGTCAACACCAGACACGTCGGATCAACAACTTGGCATCATTCCGGAAAAGGGCGACTTTGTTCCGGAAGGATTGCCGCTTGACGCCATCGAGGTGAATCGCAACCTGCTGAACATCATCGGGTCGCGGATGAACAAGATCCCGCAGGCGACGCTCACCATCAACGGAACGCTGGATGTTGCTGCCGATGGCAAAAGCGCCGACCTGGCCCTTGCCCGCGCCGAGTGGGCCAAAGCCTATCTGATCGAGGCCTTCAAGATCAGCGAAAGCAGGATCATGGCGAAAGGCGGCGGCGCCCCCTCGAAGCCGTCGGCGACGGCAGACCCTGACGGCGCAGCCGAGAACCGCCGTGTCGAATTCAGCAGCAACGTACCGGATGTTCTTAAGCCGCTGGTGATCACGGCAGACAATCAGCGCATTGCCGATCCCGATCTGATCGTGTTTCACCCGAAGGTCGATGCCGACGATTCCATCGCCACGTGGTCGCTGCGCATCTCGCAGGCAGGGCGCCCATTGCGCGACATGTCGGGCATTGGCATGCCCGGTGCCCAGTCGTGGTCGATTCGTCCGAACGAGCTTTCGAGAGCCCAGGTACCGGTCGACTGGGAGTTCTATGCCATGGACCTGACCGGTGATACGGCATTGCTCTCCGGCTCGCTGCCGGTGGAGTATGCGTCGAGCGTGCGCAAGCGTACCGAGAATCTGCCGGACAAGACCATCGACAAGTACTCGCTGATCCTGTTTGACTTCAACAAGGCCGAGCTAACGGCCGACAATCAGCGCATTCTAGAGCAGATGGTGCTGCCCTCGATCAGGGCCAACTCCAAGGTCACCATCGTTGGTTACACCGACCGTATCGGCAACGATGCGTACAATGAACGTCTCTCGACGGAACGCGCAACGGCCGTTCGTGCGTTTCTGTCGTCGCGCGCCAGCGGTGCATCCTACACGTCGTATGGCGTTGGCGAGACAAGTAAGATCTTTTCGAACGACATCGCCGTTGGACGGCAGCTCTCGCGCACCGTCCAAGTCGTTGTCGAAACACCCCGGAGATGACCGTGTACAAGTACCTGCACAACATTGACAGTCCTGAAGATCTTCGGAAGGTCCCCGAGCAAGACCTGCGCGTGGTGGCCGACGAAGTGCGCGAACACCTTGTTGACACCATCACGAAGGTGGGCGGACACTTCGGCGCCGGCCTTGGCACGGTCGAGCTGACCGTGGCCCTGCACTATGTGTTCAACACACCCAACGACAAGATCGTCTTCGACACAGGCCACCAGGCCTATCCGCACAAGATCCTCACCGGACGTCGCGACACCCTGCATACGATCCGTCAGCAGGGCGGTCTTTCGGGATTCCTGAAGCGCACCGAGAGTCACTACGACGACTTCGGCGCCGGCCATGCGTCCACGTCGATCTCGGCAGCGCTTGGCATGGCCGCCGCCCGGGATCAGCTCAAGGAAGACTATAAGGTTGTTGCCGTGATCGGCGACGGTGCCATGACGGGCGGACTGGCCTACGAAGCCATGAATAACTGCGGCGTGCTCAAGAGTGACATCCTTGTTGTGCTGAACGACAACAACATGTCGATCGCGCCCAACGTGTGGGCCATCTCGAACTACTTCAGCGAGTTGTTCGCCTCGCCTACCGGCCGCAAGCTACGCGAGAACTTCAAGAAGACGACGAGCAAGATGGACAACATCGGCGACCGTATCCGTTCGGTTGCCCACCGCATCGAAGACGGCGTCAAGGCCGTCGTCACTCCCGGCATGCTCTTCGAAGCACTCGGCTTCCAGTATTTCGGTCCGGTGAATGGACACAACGTCGCCCAGCTTGTCAAGCTCCTGCGCGGCATCCGCGAGATGAAGGGCCCCATTCTTCTGCACACGATCACGCAGAAGGGCAAGGGCTATGGTCCTGCCGAGCGAGACAAGCAGTTCCTGCATGCAATTGGCAAGGTCGACAAGATCACCGGCAAAAGCACGGCCACACCGCCAAGTGTAGCCCCGCCCCCTAGCTACCAAAAGGTCTTTGGTGAGGCGATGGTAGAGATCTGTTCCACCAATCCGAAGGTGGTTGGTATAACGGCCGCCATGCCGGATGGAACGGGACTGGACATCCTGCAGAAGTATCATCCCGACAAAGTGTACGATGTAGGTATTGCAGAGGGGCATGGCGTGACCTTTGCGGCCGGACTTGCCACGCAGGGCGTGGTGCCGGTGGTGGCCATCTACTCGTCGTTCCTGCAGCGTGCCTACGATCACATCGTGCACGACTGTGCGATCCAGCATCAGCACGTGGTGTTCGCCCTTGACCGGTCTGGTCTTGTTGGCGCCGACGGTCCGACGCACCATGGTGTGCTTGACCTTGCCTACCTGCGCTCCATCCAGGGTATGGTTGTGATGGCACCGAAGGACGAGCAGGAGCTGCGCGACATGCTGTGGACGTCCATTCATGCTTACACGGCCGGGCCGATCGCGCTGCGCTATCCGCGTGGCAATGGCTTGGGCGTGCCGCTCAAGCCGATGCAGGCCATCGAGATCGGCAAAAGCGAGACGCTGCGCCGCGGCACCGACGTGGCCGTCCTTGCCGTTGGCAAGATGGTCTCGTACGCCGAGCAGGCAGCCGAGAAGCTGGCAACCGAAGGCATCAGCGTCGAAGTCGTCAATGCCCGCTTTGTGAAGCCGCTCGATACGGCAATGCTCGACGACGTTGCGCATCGAATCGGCCGCATTCTGACGGTCGAGGACGGACAGATCGAAGGAGGCTTTGGCAGTGCGGTGACCGAATACATTGCCCAGCATCACGGCCGCATCTGCGACGTACGTCTGCATGGCATTCCCGACATCTTCGTCGAGCACGGCACGCAGGAGCAACTGCATGCCGAGCTCAAGCTGGACGCCCCTGGCATTGCCGACGTCATACGCGACTTCGTTGCCGAATCCGTCATCCGCGAGGCAGCACGCACGATCTGACACGGCAACCGGCGCACGGCATTATCCACATACCGTGACGCTTCGGTCGTTCCTCCGTAATTTTGACAACTGCGTTGATCCCGTAGCTCAGCTGGTAGAGCATTTGACTTTTAATCAAAGGGTCTTGGGTTCGAGTCCCAACGGGATCACATTCGCATGTTATAAAGCCCACGCTTCAGCGTGGGCTTTTTTTGTGCCCACACGTGCACGCGTGCCACGTGGCGTGTGCTCGCACGTCGCGCGTTCAAAGCGTCACTCGGTCATCGTGACCGCTGCGTTGCGTCGTATCGAACGTTACGCGACCGGCACTTCAATCACGATGAACGTGGCGTCTGTATCTCCGGTGATCTCAAGCTGAGATGCTTCGACGATGCCCACACCGTCACGCGCACCGAGCCCACGCCGCGCATCGAGCCCACGCCACGCATCGAGCACACGCCGCGCATCGAGCACACGCCACGCATCGAGCACACGCCACGCATCGAGCAC
>VFFB01000177.1 GCA_018882585.1 Candidatus Kapaibacterium sp. | reverse complement strand
GGAGTACACACGCATGACGCGTGAAGCGATCGTACCGCATGTGCCCGTTACCTGACACCAGTAGTCGTTACCAAGGTCTGCCGAACCGATGTTCATGATCTCGAGACGGCTGCTCGTGACGCCACGGATGCGTGAGCTTTCGACAAGCGGGTTCTGACCACGATACCACTGATACGTGAATTCGTGCGGTCCTTCGGCTTCTACGCTGAGCACTGCCGTACCGCCAAGATCAGCGGCTGCACGGAAGGTCTGATTCGAAAGAGCGATCGGCTTGCTCACGCGGATGTGGGCACCGTCGGAAACAATGTTGCCACAGCTACCATAGCCTTCAACGAGGCATGTGTAGACGCCGTTGCTGGTGTAGTGAGCATCCTCGATCGTGAAGATTGCCGTATTGGCACCCGGGATCTCGACGCCGTTCTTGAACCACTGATAGCGGCGAACCGAGCCCGTCGTCAAGGCTACGAAGGTGTAGTCACCACCAAGGCAGAGATCCTTCGAAACAGGTTGCTCAAGGACAACCGGCGAGAGCGCCATGACAAATCGACCCGTCATCGACGACACGTCAGAACGGTTGAGTGCCGTCGCGCGGATGCGGTAATTCGAGTTGAACGTCGACCCACGCACGATCCAATTGTAGGCATACTCACCGGTTGTTGGATCGACTGGCGTATTACCGGGCAGTGCGAAGTCAACTGTCGCGATCGGTTCCCACGAAACGCCGTCCGTAGACGAGTACTCGAGGCGGACGCCTGAGACGCCGCGTGCGATATAACGAATGGTGAGTGCCTGAGCGCCGCAGACCGTGTCACGGTCGACAGGCGAGAGTACATTGATGCGTGGTGTCTGCAGGTAGATCGGCGTGGTGAAACCACCCGTCGGATTGACCGTGTTGACGTTGTTCCAAAGACCGTTAGTCGACGTGATCGCTCCAACAACGGCACCCGTCAGATAGGAGTGCTCCTGAATGCGGCGAACACCATTCGGCAGATTGTTGGGGATGATGGTGGCCCATGCCGTCTGGTCTTCGTCGATATCAAGGTACCAAGGCTGCGACGAGGTCGAACCGACAAAGACCGCACCGTCAGGCTGAACAGCCGCGATGGTGAGGGGACGTCCCGTTCCGGCCTCGTTGTCGTACAATGCGATGTAGTTCTTCGGAGTTGCTTGGCTGTACGTATCCACGATGCCTGTGCCCTGATTGGCGGCAGGGCCAAGATCAAGCACGATGGACGTCTGTGCCAGCTGGTAGTAACGGATCAGACGACCAGCATTATCGCCAAGAGCGACACGCCAGAACATGTTCGTGCCCTGTTCGAATGCGATGTTAGTCGTCGCCGTCAGGTTGATCCAGATGGACTTGCTTGTTTCACCGGCTGCGGTGGCGAAGACGCTGTAAGAACCATCCGTCGTCAGGCTCTTGCTGTTCAGGAATGTGTATGTATGCGTACGGCCGTCCCAGTGCAGGTTCCAACCCGGACCCGTCGACGTCAGGTTCTGATCGTTGGCACCGCCAACGTTGAAGCGATAGGTCGAATTCGGGGTCAAGCCCGTGAATGTGACACGTGCATAGTTGGGAACCGGTCGAACACTCCAGTTGCAGGTACCGAGTGGGAAACGGCCGTGGACGTACTGGGGAACAATATCGGTAATAAGGGTCGGCGTGGCGCTGACGACGATCTCGGCAAGATCTGCCGTCGGAAGTCCCGGTGCAGATACACGGACGATGTACGATCCCGCTGCACTGAACGAGACGTTTTCGAACGATGCAACGCCACGGACGGCCGCGACTGACGTCGTTCCGGTCAACGAACCAGGGCCGCTAACACGCGTCAGCGTTACGGTACCACTGTAGCTTGGGTCGACGACATTGTCGCTGCGCATGGCGCGGACCACGAATGGCGTCATCGGAGTGCCAACGTTGGCGACATTCTCGGCGCGATCGATCCACAGCCACGTTGCAGGCGAGGCAACCGTAAACGTGGGAGTTGTCACCGAGGTCAGACCAGCAGCGGAAGCCGTCAGGGATACACCAGCTTCGGCAGTGTTGTATGTCACACCCGTGATCACGAGAGAGCTCGATCCGGCGGGAATGACGCCGCTGATGGTGCCACCAAGCGAACCGACACCGGTAGCGCGGCTAAGGGTGACGACCGTCGATGAAGCAACCGGACGTGCAACGCCAGTGGCATCGACGGAACGGATGACGACCGAAAATGGAATGTTCTGCGACGGGCTTTGAGGCGAGATCGTACGAATTGCAAGGTTCGTCGCGTTTGTCACACCAGTCGTCGGCTGCGATACGATCGAAACGTCGTCGAGCGCAATACGGGGCCGTGTGTTCGTTCCAGAGCCGTTCTGGAAGTACAACCAGCGAAGCTGCACCGTCGATTGATTCTCGAGGGACGTTGGCAGAGTGTACGAGAACGACTGTACCGTTCCGGTCGTGCGCGTTCCATCAAGTTCGTAGAAGCTGCCATTCGGGTCCAGTGCGTTGATCCATGCACCGGTCGTACCAATACGGTACTGCAGGCGCATGACATACGGACGCGTGCCGTTGGCGATCAGGCGATTGGTCCAATTGACGACGACTTCCGTGCGTCCAACTGTATTGAGTGCCATCACGGCAGCACCGACAAAACCGCAGTTGTTCAACGGCTGGCTGGCGGCGGTCGCAAAGAACGAGACCCCGTTGACACCCTCGCCATTGATGCGAGAGCTGCCGGTGACGTTGTACGCCGCGATCCAGTCTCCAGACGGCGACAGGTCAAGCGTTCCCGCGAATGGTTCCCACGGCTCGGAGAAGACGTGGAACACCATGGACGATGGGTAGGTCAGCGCAGCTTGCGTTGCGTCCCACTGCGTGAAGGAGTAGTTACCCTGCGTCGCCAGGTTCCACGGCGTCGGGTTCGATTGGGCGAACGATGTCACAATTGCACTTACAGCAATCACAACAGCGAGCGCAGTTCGAAGAAACAGTCGTGCCATAAAGGCCCTTCTCTTGTACTGCAAAAAAGAACATTTGTTATCTGTGGATCGACGGCAAAGGTACGCAATGCAACGACTTCCACAAATTTGTGGAAGTCGTTGTATTGCAGATGTTATAAAGCGCTCATCGCCGAACGAGGAGCAGGCTGGTCAGATTCTCAGAGATAGCCGGCGTACTCCTTTTCGAGCCATTGCTTGACATCGGCGACGATGCTGTCAAGACAGCCGGTTTCAAACGGCGAACGAAGGTTGCCGGACCGTACGATCTGAACGAATGACTGGCTGCCACCAATGTCACAGATGTGCAGGTAGTCCTTGAATGCCTCGGCACGGTCTACCTGCGAGGCTTGCCAGAACTGCAGGGCGCAGGTTTGGGCCAGTGCGTAATCGATGTAGTAGAACGGAGATTCGATGATATGGCGCTGAAACTGCCACTGCGTGCCCTCGGCGGCATAGGGGACATCCGAGGCGTCGCGCCACGGCATGTATGTTGCCTCCATTTCCGACCACTTGGCGTTGCGCTGGGCAGGTGTTGCGTCGGGATTTTCGTAGACCCAGTGCTGGAAGTGATCAACAGCACAGGCATACGGCAGGAACAACAATGCCCCTTGTAG